>JANYBN010000042.1 GCA_025360785.1 Geobacter sp. | reverse complement strand
TAACGCAATGGAATATTTATGGTTCAAGATGATCCAAAAGTCAGTTAGCGACCCATTGGTGGATGCTCATGAACATTATGAAAAAGATTACCGTCAGCTTGTCAAAAATGCACGTGACAATGGAACTCGAGTTGTTATCTCGGCAGTGATAACGAGACCCGACGACAAGTCGCCTCTTGCACGACATGTAAATGAATTTAACGATATTGCCCGTAAGGTTGCTCAGGATGAGGGCGCCTATTGGCTTGACCTCAATCCTCTGTTTTTACAGCATAAAAATGAAATTGGCTGGTATGACGATTGGCATTATGACGAGATTGGTCACAAGTTCGTGGCAGAGGCGCTTTTTGAAAAGCTTTTCCCGCTATGTTTAAAACACTAAGCGAACACATACAAAACAAAACTTCGAAGCATGCCGATGAACTCATATAACATTTAAGAGACTGATATATTTCAGGGAGCAGCTTTGATGCCGCGCACCATTCCCCCGAAAAAGAAAATGATTATGAATGTGGCAACTTTCGCCCTGTTAGCACTGCTGGTTCTCTGTTTCCTTCCTGTATCCGCCCAGGCTGCGGAAATAGATATCGCATCCCAACCGGTTGTCATCGTCGGCGGCGATCGCGACTACCCTCCGTACGAATTTCTGGACAAACATGGCAAACCGGCCGGTTATAATGTCGATCTGACCAGGGCAATTGCCGATGTCATGGGGATGAAGGTCGAATTCCGTTTCGGCGGCTGGTCGGAGATGCGGAACGCCCTTCTGGACGGCTCCGTGGGTGTGCTGGAGGGGATCTCCTTCTCGGAGGAACGTACCCGAACTGTCTCGTTCTCCCCGCCCCACACCATAATCAATCATGCCATTTTCGCCCGCAAGGACACCCCCCCGGTCAGCAGCATCGAAGAACTGCGCGGCAAGGAGATCGTCGTTTTCCAGGACGGGATCATGCACGACTATCTGGCGTCGCTCGGGTTTGGGCCAAACCTGGTGATGACCGCAACTCCGGCCGATGCGCTGCGCCTTCTGGCCTCCGGGAAGCACGACTATGCCGTGCTGGCCATGCTTCCCGGTATGTATATCATCCGCGAGCACAAGCTCACCAACCTGGTGCCGGTTGCCAAAAGTATTTCGACCCAGAAATATTGTTATGCGGTGAAAAAAGGGAATGAAGAGCTTCTGGCCCGTTTCAACGAAGGGCTGGCGATTCTGAAAAAGACCGGCCAGTACCAGGAAATCTATGACCGTTGGCTTGGTGTGCTCGGGCCTCCCAAGGTTGCCTGGGAAAAGGTGGTCTGGTATGGCGCTATGGTACTGGGCCCTCTGCTTCTGATTCTGGTCGGCACCGTGGTCTGGTCGCGTACACTCCAGCAGCGGGTGGCCAGGCGTACGGAAGAGTTGGCGCTTGAAGTCGCCGAGCGCAAACGTGCCCTGGAGGAGCTTAAGCTCCATCAGGACAAGTTGATTCAGGCAGACAAGATGGCCTCCCTGGGGATTCTTGTGGCGGGTGTGGCTCATGAGATCAACAATCCCAACGGCTTGATCCTGCTCAACATGCCGATTCTGAAAGAGGTTTATCAGGATGCCGAGGAGGTTCTTGATGCCCGTTACCGGAATCAGGGTGATTTTACGCTGGGTGGACTTCCGTACTCACGTATGCGCGATGAGGTCCCGCATCTGCTGGATGAAATGCAGGAAGGTGCCAATCGGATCAAACGGATTGTGGAGGAGCTGAAGGATTTTGCCCGCCAGGACACCTCTGCGGCGGTGGAAACGGTCGATTTTAATGCGGTCGTGCAGACCGCCGTCCGCCTGGTGGATTCGTCGCTGCGTGCCGCCACCTCCCGCTTCGAGGCGAAGTATGGCACCTCCCTGCCACCTATCCTCGGCAATGCCCAACGCATCGAGCAGGTGGTCGTCAACCTGCTTCTGAATGCCTGCCAGGCGTTGCCGGACATGGAACACAGCATCTTCCTGGCCACCTCACATGATTCGGCGGCTGGAGCTGTCGTGCTCAAGCTGACCGATGAAGGGCTCGGCATCGCTCCGGAGCATATACCGCACCTGACCGATCCATTTTTTACCACCAGGCGCGAAAGCGGCGGCACAGGCCTCGGGCTGTCGGTTTCGGCCACTATTGTAAAAGAACACAACGGCACACTGGAATTCGATTCAACTCCCGGCAGCGGTACAACTGTCACTCTGGCCCTCCCCGGGACTGCGAGGAACAAAGCATGAATTCATCTCTTTATCCGCATTTCGGGGTTCTTCTCGTTGATGACGAACCGGCCTGGCTCCGTTCGCTGCGACTCACTCTGGAGCGTTCCGCCGGCATCACCAATATTGTCACCTGTCAGGATAGTCGCGAGGTTATGGATCTGCTGGAACAACACGAAATCGGGCTGGTCCTGCTCGATCTGACGATGCCGCATCTGAGCGGTGATCAGCTGATCGGTATGATCGCCGAACGCCATCCGGAAATAGCGGTCATCGTCATCAGCGGTATGAATCAGATCGAGAGCGCGGTGAACTGCATCAAGCAGGGAGCGTTCGATTATTTTGTCAAGACGGTCGAAGAAGACCGGCTTATCAGCGGCGTACTACGGGCTATCCGGATGCTGGAGCTGGAGCGGCAGAACCGTGAAATGTCCAGCAGGATGCTGTCTGGAGAGTTGAAACACCCGGCGGCCTTTGCCGGCATCGTCACGGCTGATCGAGCCATGCATGCCATTTTTTCCTATATCGAAGCGGTGGCCCTGAGTACCGAACCGCTGCTGATCCTGGGTGAAAGCGGTGTCGGCAAGGAGCTGATCGCCAAGGCCGCCCACACCCTGAGCGGCTGCCGAGGTCAACTGGTCTCGGTAAATGTGGCGGGGCTGGATGATGCGGTCTTCGCCGACACTCTGTTCGGGCATATGCGCGGCGCCTTCACCGGGGCTGATCAGCCACGGCGCGGCATGATCGAGGAGGCCGCCGAAGGTACGCTTTTCCTGGATGAAATCGGCGATCTGAGCATAGCTTCCCAGGTTAAGCTGCTGCGGCTGCTTCAGGAGGGAGAGTATTTTCCGCTCGGGAGTGACCGCCCCAAACGCCTCAAAGCCCGGGTCGTTGTCGCCACCCACCAGAATCTGTTGCTCAAGCAGGAAGCCGGCTCATTCCGGCGCGATCTGTACTACCGCTTCTGCACACATATGGTGCATGTCCCGCCGCTACGCGAGCGCAAAGGTGATCTGGCGCCGCTTCTGGACCATTTTCTGGAGGAAGCCGCGCGCTCCCTTGGCAAGAAGAAACCGACGCCGCCGCGAGAACTGTTGCAACTGCTGGCGACCTACAGCTTTCCCGGCAACATCCGTGAGCTTAAGGCTCTTGTCTACAACGCCGTCAGTGTCCATCGTGACCGCGTTCTTTCGATGGATACGTTCCTGAAGACGGTCATCCGCCCGGAAACTAAGCTGAATCTCCCTGCGGTGAACGGCCCGGAAAAGAATCTGTTTGCCGGCCTGGAA
This sequence comes from Geobacter sp., assembly GCA_025360785.1. Classification (GTDB taxonomy): domain Bacteria; phylum Desulfobacterota; class Desulfuromonadia; order Geobacterales; family Pseudopelobacteraceae; genus JACRCG01. The sequence continues at coordinate 26,723 of JANYBN010000042.1, read as the reverse complement.
CATCTGCCGACCTTTGGTGAAGCGGCCGAATTGCTGGTCGAGGAGGCTATGTCCCGCGCCAACGGCAACCAGACTATTGCTGCCCGCCTCTTGGGAATATCCCAACCGGCCCTCAGCAAGCGCCTGAAACTCCGGGGCGTCATTTGAATCAGTTCAAAATCCCGTTCTGCCTTTCGTCACTTGTCTTCCCCGGACTGAAGGGTCATAACCCTGGTTATAGACTATAACTGTTGTTATGACCGTATAACATGCTGAATTTATAAGATAAAATCTGCTTTAAATATCTCGATTCCCCTCTTCCGGTTATACCTCTTCATACACCAATGCCTTCGACATTCAGTGATTACACTAACAATAACAGCTGGTTATGTTTGTATACATTGCTGGCATTCCAATTGCTAACATACCGTTATAGTCGTCGTGCAAAACCGTTAGCAGTCAAAAAGGAGCCACACCATGAACGGGAAAAAGTTTTACCAGCATCTGTATTTTCAGGTATTGACCGCCATCAGTATCGGGGTTTGCGTCGGGCATTTCTACCCGGAAACCGGTGCCGCGATGAAACCGCTGGGTGATGGCTTCATCAAGCTGATCAAGATGATTATCGCCCCGGTCATCTTCTGTACTGTGGTAACCGGTATCGCCGGCATGGAGGACATGAAGAAGGTCGGCCGGGTCGGCGGCAAGGCGCTCCTCTATTTTGAAATTGTTTCAAGCCTGGCCCTGGCGATCGGCCTGCTGGTGGTTACTGTGATCCAGCCGGGTGTGGGGATGAATGCCGATGTAACCAAGCTGGACACCAAGGCGCTGACGGCCATAACAGCCAAGGCGCAGTCGAGCAGCACGGTAGACTTCCTGATAAATATCATTCCCAACAGCGTGGTGGATGCCTTTGCCAAGGGCGACATCCTCCAGGTGCTGCTCTTTGCGATCCTGTTCGGTTTTGCTCTTTCCATGCTCGGTGATCGGGGCAAAGTGGTGTTCAAATTTATCGACGAGGTATCGCACGTCCTGTTCGGCATCGTCGGCGTCATCATGAAGGCGGCTCCGATCGGCGCTTTCGGCGCTATGGCCTTTACCATCGGCAAATTCGGTCTCGGTTCGCTGACCAAGCTCGGCATGCTGATGGGAAGCTTCTATCTGACCTGCCTGATCTTCGTCTTCATCGTTCTGGGTACCATCGCAAAAATATGCGGATTCAGCATCTTCAAGTTTATCAAGTACATCAAGGAAGAGTTGCTGATCGTGCTGGGAACCTCTTCTTCCGAATCGGTGCTGCCACGCATGATGGCCAAGATGGAGAATCTCGGCTGCACCAAGTCGGTAGTCGGCCTCGTTATTCCTACCGGCTATTCCTTCAATCTGGACGGCACCTCCATTTATCTCACCATGGCGGCGGTCTTCGTTGCCCAGGCCACCAACACGCCGCTAACCTGGACTCAAACCTTCACGATTCTGGGGGTGCTGATGTTGACCTCCAAAGGTGCCGCAGGAGTAACCGGCAGCGGATTCATCACCCTGGCAGCCACCTTTGCCGCCATCCCTACCATCCCGGTTGCCGGTCTGGCGTTGATACTCGGCATAGACCGTTTTATGTCCGAGGCCCGCGCCCTGACCAACCTGGTCGGCAATGGCGTAGCAACGGTCGTCATTTCGCGCTGGGAGAATGAGCTGGATATGGCCAGAATGGATCAGATCCTGAATAATGAAACCGACCTGGAAGCGGAAGAGCCGGAGCTTGTTCTTGATGCAGAGCCGGTTGCGGCAGAGTAGTCAGAGGGAGAAAAAAATGGCAAATGTTCAAAAGCTTAATCCACGTTACAATGTGTTGTCGCTGAGGGTTAGCGATGAGGAAAAAGAGACTCTTGATGAGCTGTCAAGGCGTACCCGAAAAAGTCTTTCAAAAATGATGCGGGAGGCTGTGCTGCTCTACTCCCGCGATGTTGAGCTGCTTGCAGAATCTTCCGGATGCTCTGTCTGACTGCATGGCATGAGGTTGATACCCACAAGCTGAACAAATTTGAATAGTGATTTCCAAGGGGGTGGCCGTGTGCCGCCCCTTTTTGTTTTGCGGGTTTTGAAGCAAGATTGCCAATCAGAGAGGGGATGATTTGTGACCATTGTTTTGAACAGGTTCACACACAGTTGAAGCCTTTCAGACAGTCTCGGGCCTCAACCGAACTGTAGAGAGGCTGCGCTTACTTGTACGTGATTTGTCGGTTGAAAATCTCATTCGGTATTAGAAGACCGGCAATCCTTTGACATTTATTAGATTCAATGAAATAGTGCCCACAGAAAGTTAAGTACATTTTTTTTAGCCTGCTTTATGCGCAATCCGAGTGTGATAAGAACCTCAGAAGAGTTGGGATTTTGGATAGATAGGCCTGTGAATCGGACATAAATCGGAATATAAAACTATCTACATGTATAACCAGCGAGGGCAGTGGACTCCGCCACTACCCCGCTAAACCGTTGTGAAAAGCAACTTTGGCAGGCAATAATTCAAGAAGAGGCAAAAGATGAAAATGCCAAGTGCGACTAAAGGAAGTGCTGTTATTTCCGGTGTCACCCTGCCTTTGATATTCATGGTAGGAGAATCTATCGGAGGTTTGTTGCGCATAATTCTGGGGATAATCGGAACAATATGGTTTCTTGTGTCTGTGATTATGTTTGTTCTAGGACGAAAGCCTCTTGAATACAACAATGACTGGCTTTGCGGTAAACGATCATATTGGGAAGCTCAAAAGAAGTTGCACCAAGAGTTATTATCTGGCTGTTGTCAGTTTTCTTAACGATTTCTGCTTTTAATGCGATATCCAGGTAAATGCAGAACATGCCACTAGAGCCGATTCGCTAACGCTCCCGGCTCAGCGGCGAAACCGTGGAAGAAGAAACTATGAAGCTAATTGAAATCCTAAAATGGGTCTTTGTGATAATTGCAGTCATCTTCGCAAGTAGGATGTCGTCTGTAGTAAGGGCTGAAAAAGAGAAAAATAAATGGTTCTATAGTGCATTCGAAGTGTTCGATTATATTGAAATATCCCGACAACAGAATGGAAAGATAGGAGGTCTGTTCTGGCTCTTCTTGATGTCGTTTGCTTCATTTGTTGCACTATTAATCTTGCCGACATTATGAAGGTGACAGGAATGGTGACAAGGAAAACAATGAAGTATCAAGTCTCAATTGACTACAATTCCAAGAATGTATAGACTTATGATCAAGGACAAAGGAGAATAGCATATGCCAATAATCTCAATGTTTTACGGGATCATTATTCGCATGTATCTTGTCGACAATCAGCATCACAACCTGCCTCATTTTCATGCTAAGTACGCTGAGTATGAGGTTTCTATTAGCATTGAAGATGGTGAAATTTTAGCGGGAGAATTACCACGTAAACAGTTGCGACTGGTGCAGGCATGGATAGAACTACACCGAGATGAACTACAGGCCGATTGGGAACTGGCTGTTTCCGGAGAGAATCCCTACAAAATTACCCCACTGTGAGGTTGCCATGTACTGGGATGTGAAAACTGTTAAAGCTATGCCTGACTATCGAATCTATGTTGAAGTCGAAGATGGCCGCAAAGGTATATTTGACCTCAAGCCATATCTGGATCGAGGCGTTTTTCGCGAACTAAAAGACATTCACTACTTCAATCGTGTCGGAATCCTCTTTGGCGCTGTTACGTGGCCTAACGAACAGGACATTGCACCTGAAACCCTCCTTGCTGAAATGCTCCCGATTGATCTGAATAAATGACCTATTTGGAATACCCACTGAAAACGAAGTTTCCAAAAAGAAAGTTTGACCGGGCGTAAAACCCGCTCGGTCAACTTCATGCCCGTTATTCGGTAATACGACAAATGGCGACCGGTGTTGCCGCACGGCGTAACGATAACCGCGCCCAGTATCCTAAGCCGGTGTCCAATAACAACGTATCGGCGAAACAATCTTTTCTTCTTTTTTTAGTTTCGTCATTGCTTTGTCGACATCTTTACGGTCAAGATCACCGAGTTCAGCGATTTTTCCGGCGTTTAGCGGTTGCCCTTCTGCTCGCATTATTTCTAAAACCTTTTCTGCAACATCCATGGCAATTCTCCTTATTGTTATTAGCAACCAGAGCGGTACAAATATCAATAATCACCACGTCTGAGTGGCAGACTCGATGGTTACGGCTACTGTGGCCCGCAGCCATTCAAATTTTGCCTTGAGTACATCAAAATCCGGACCAGAGGTTATAAATTGCGCCTTCCCCTTGATCAGATAACCTGCGCCAGGTCCATACAGGCCTTTGACCTTGCTGCTCCCCAGAGTTATTAATACTTCCGGGTTGAAAGCAATATTTGCCTCGGTACGATGCATGTAACCGGCGGGAATCAACAGACGGCCATCTTCGGTGGTTCTCAGGTAACTGTTCCAGGTGTTGACCATATGCGGTCCATCCTCACCCAATGTTGCGATTGCCACGACTCCGTCCTGTTTCATAATTTCCTGCAGTTTTTCCGGGATCATTGTAATTACCTCCTGTGGTCTTTGTGCTGCCTGGCTTGACATCAATGATGCCAGAATATGCCATGCTTGTAACCATTTACAGTGGCAGTTTTTATTTATTTTATGGTGGCAGATTGTGTAATTTGCGAGTATGCAGAGAGGGTCGGCGAGTCACGTTGACAAGAAATCCAACTTCAAAAAGCAGCTAAAACTCGTTGCTATGACCGGGGACGATATGTACATCCTGAATAACAGTAATCCTGTACCGTTGTACAAACAGCTCTATAATCAGATCAGAGAACACATCCTGTCAGGCAAGCTGCCTGCCGAATCCAGGCTCCCGTCTGTAAGGGACATGGCCATCGAACTTTCAGCCAGTCGCAACACTGTTGACGGGGCCTATCAGGAGCTTTACGCAGAAGGATACATCTACAGCAGACCACGCAGCGGGTATTTCGTGTCGGCACTTAACCAGGAGGTTGCGCCGCAGGCTCTATCCGGCAAGCCCGGCAAAAACGACTACCTTCCGGGCCCCCCATCCTGCTTTGCCTATGATTTTCATCCTGCCCGTCTCGATCCGGAAAGTTTTCCCACGGAACTCTGGCGAAAATGTTTCATTGAAGGCCTGCGCCGAAACAGCGAGCAGCTTGTCCAGTATGGCGATCTGCAAGGTGACTGGGGATTACGCAGCTTGATTCAAAGTTATCTGGAACGATCACGCGGCGTGACCTGCGACCCGGATCAAATCATCGTCTGCACCGGACTTCAGCAGAGTCTCGAAATTGTCGCACAAGTGCTGAAGGAGAGTCATTCCGTGGTAGCGGTCGAGAATCCAGGCTACCATCTGCCACGCTCCGTTTTCCAAAACCATTCATATACCATCTTTCCTGTTCCTGTAGGGCAGGGGGGGATTGACCTGAACCATCTGAAGGCCAGTAACAGCACCATCGCCTACGTCACCCCCTCACACCAGTTGCCCCTGGGTTATGTGATGCCGGTGGCTAACCGGCTGGCATTGATTGAATGGGCGGAATCGGGTGGCAATTTCATCATCGAAGACGACTACGACAGCGAACTTCGCTACCATGGGAAGCCCATACCTTCTCTACAAGGGCTGCGCCCGACCGGAAACATAATCTATTCGGGAACCTTCTCAAAACTACTCTCCCCGGCACTCCGCTTGAGCTACCTGGTGCTCCCCTACTCATTGCTGGCAACCTATCGCCAACTTTACCGGGCTTATTTTCCCTCGGTATCGCTGCTGGAACAAAGAACCATGGCAACATTTATGGGGCAGGGACACTGGGAGCGGCATATACGGCGGATGCGCATGATCTATAAAAAGAAACACGATATCCTGCTGCGATCGGTTGATACTCATTTTGGCGCACGGGCTGTTGTTCTCGGCCAGGGCGCCGGACTGCATGTTGTTCTGATTCTGCCCGACACGTTACACAGCGAAGCGGAGATTATAGATCGAGCACGACAAAGAGGCATTCGGCTGTACCCGTTTTCTGATTTCCACGTCACCGGCCAACCCGAAGCTGCGACATTGCTGCTCGGCTTCGGCGGGATGAACGGTAGCGAGATTGAGCAAGGTATCGCCATACTCTCCCAGATCTGCTGATTAAGCAGTTTCCTCCTCAGCTGGGGCAGGACGGGCCGCATCTGGTGAACACCTGGAACAGTTATATTTCCGGTTTCCTGATCAAGGGATGAAAAAGTTGTGAGTCAACGGTTCATGATCGGCAGGATTCCTCTTAGGAAATCCATGGTGAAATTGACGCCGGCAAAAGCTCCGAGCAGGCCGGCCAGGTTGAGCGCCACGGAAAGAACGGTTTTCTTCACCTTCCAGGCAAGGGGGATGAGCGTGAATGCCATCAGCCCATAAAGAGCCAGAGTCAGCAGAATTGCCGGGAGTGGCAGATTGGCGGCAACGCTCACTTTATCCGCAAGCGTAAGGACAACGGCAATTCCGGTCGCCCGGAGCAGCATCGCCTTCATGTCTCCTCTGGTGCCTGATCTGAAGGCGACAAACCAGGCGATCGGCTTCAAAAGTAATGCCAGAATAATCATAAATACCTCCTCCTGAGAACTATCCGCTTCAAACTTTCTGCTTAATGGCTCAGGTTCTGCATAATTGGGATAAGCCGTTGATAGTCGGTATAACTCAACGAGCTGTGCCAGTGCCCACTGATCATGCCGGCCCCGATCGCCGCCATAAAGAGGAACACTACCGTTGCAGGGAAAACCCACACCGGCAGGGGTTGCGTCCAGAAAGCAGGGCGCATGGCGAGGACGTTTCGCTCAGGACACTCAGCCACGCAGGTGAGACACCCAGTGCATTCAGGCGAATAAATTTCTGTGCAGGAATGCACTTCCAGAGCGGAAGGGCAGGCGGCGGTACAGCGCCGGCATCCGGTGCAGACACTCGCGTCGCGGCGAATTTTGAAGGGGCTGAGCATACTGGCCAGCCCCAACAATGCTCCATAGGGACAGAGATAGCGGCACCAGAACATCTTGTAAAAAACGGACAAAATGGTCAGCAGCGCCAGAACCACCAGCGTGGTCCCGGACATATGGGTGAAGAAGTGGAGCATTTTGACATCGCTGACGGCCCAATAGGGTGCGTCCAGAAACTTCTCCACTGCTTCGGCGGACATGCCCAGCAGGATAAACTTCACGAACAGCAGCAGAAGAAGATACTTGATGCTGCGCAAAAAGAGGTCCAACCCGCGCCAGATGCGGAAATTTCTGCCAAACAGACGGCGTCCCAGCTTGTACACACCTTCGGAGAGGGTGCCGACCGGGCAGAGCCAGGAGCAGAACGATTTTTTGGCAAGCAGGCTCATGAGCAGAATCGCCAGAAAGATTACCAGCGCGGCGGGGTGAACCGGGTGGATTTCCCCGGAAACCAGCCAATGTTTCAGGCTGGTCAGCGCACCGATTGGCAAAAAGCCCTCAACTCCCGGAGGACGGGAAATCAAAGGAACTGCTGAGCCGTTTTCAACGGAGTTGACAAACAGGCCGAAGCGGATGCCGATACCGACTACCCAGAACATAAAGCACCACTGCACGACGGTGCGTATGGTACCGGCAGATTTTTTTGATATATCACCCATGCAAACGATTCTCCTGTGGAAATTATGGAGCACATCTCTGATCAACTATCTCATGGTACGACTGCATAAACCTTGATACAAGTCAAAATGAGGATTTTTTGCTGCACACTAAGATATCCCCCCGCCGAAAAGAAGATTGCCTGTCAGGAAAAAATAAATTGACGAACAATATTTAAAAAAGCTATTACTGAATGAACGTTCATTCCTATGGTGTTATTGCTATCTTGTGGGTATATTATTTTTGGAGGTTACATGTCGAAACGAATTATGCTCCTGGTTATCGTCACGCTGTTTTCGGTGTCACAAGCATCAGCGGCGCCGCTTGATGATGTGAAAAAAACAGTTGACGAGGTTGTCCGTATTGTTGCGGACAAGGAGCTGAAGAAAAGCGTGCAGAAGCGCCGTCAGGTGTTGAAGAAGACCATCGGCACTATTTTTGACTATAACGAGATGGCGAAGCGGTCTCTCGGCAAACACTGGAATCCACTTACCACGGATGAAAAAGCACAGTTCGCCGGTCTCTTTGCTGCCCTGTTGGAGAATTCCTATGCCGGAAAGATCGAGTCGTACAATAATGAAAAAATTGTCTATGTGAAAGAACTGCTCGACGGTGACCACGCTGAGATCAAGTCCAGGGTTGTCACCTCCAAACGGGATGAATTCACTCTGGACTATCGGATGACCAGGCAGAATGGCAAATGGATGGCATACGACGTCGTAATCGAGGGGGTCAGCCTCATCGCCAATTACCGAACCCAGTTTAGTAAAATAATTAAAACCAACGGCTACGCCGGTCTGGTCAAAAAGCTTGAAACCAAGAATGACGAGCTGAAGACGCTTTAGATTTTTTTGTAGCTACTGTTTGCCGCTATTCGGATGAAGGAGTTGATATGTCAAAACACGATAAACACGATAAACGCGAAGAGATCGTACGCGCCGCGCTGGAGCTGATTGCCGAACACGGCTTTCACGGCGCCCCCATGGCAATGATTGCCGAGAGGGCCAATGTCGGGGCCGGCACCATCTACCGCTATTTCGAGAACAAGGATGTGCTCATCGCCGAGCTCTACCAGAATCTTGAAGCTAAAATGTACCCGGTTATTCTGGAGGGGTATTCTGCAGACAAGCCGACCAGGGAACGATTCATCCACCTCGGCACGGCATTGTTACGGTACTTTATTGAGAACCCGCTGGATTTCCGCTTCCTGGAACAGTTCCACAATTCTCCGTTTGGCGCGGAGCATCGCCGGGACAAGATTCTGGGGGTAAAGGATGGCTGCGACGTGTTTCGCGAGCTCTTTGAAGAGGGGATTGCCCGGCAGATACTGAAGGAGTTCCCCCTGTCGATTCTGTTTTCCCTCTCTTTTGGTCCTCTGGCTGCAGTGGCGCGGGATCATATTCTCGGTTTCGTGGTTCTCAACGAGGTGCTGATCGTCTGGACGGTCGAGGCGTGCTGGGACGGTATCAAGCGATAAATGACGTAACCGTTGAAACAGTTTTAATGTGCCACTTGGAAATGAATACTCATTCTATTAATAAAACAGAGGTGTCTATGCAAATCACGTTCAGAACAACTGTCCTTGCCAGCGCTGGAATTCTTGCCGTCAGCATTTTACTCGCCGGTTGCAGCAAACCCAAACCGGCCGGCCCCCCTCAGGGCCCTCCTGAAGTGGGAATTATCGTGGTCAAGCAGGAGAAGGTTTCCCTGACTACGGAACTTTCAGGCCGAACGGTTCCCCAGCTTATTGCCGAGGTGCGCCCGCAGGTGGGTGGCATCATCAAGAAACGGCTGTTTGCCGAGGGGAGTGATGTGAAGGCCGGACAGCTGCTCTACCAAATCGACCCTGCCAGCTACGATGCCGCTTACGCCAGCGCCAGGGCAATCCAGGCACGGGCGGAAGCCTCTCTGGTGTCGCTGAAGCTGACTGAGGGGCGCTATCGCGATCTGGTGAAAATCAAGGCTGTCAGCCAACAGGATTACGACAACGCCTTTGCCTCCTTGAAGCAGAGTGAAGCTGAGCTGGCGATTGCCAAGGCAGCCGTGGAAACCGCCCGGATCAACCTGGCCTATACCAGGATTGCGGCTCCGATTTCAGGCCGGATCGGCCGGTCAAGCGTAACCGACGGAGCGCTGGTGACCGCCAATCAAACGGCGGCGCTAGCAACCATCCAGCAGCTCAACTCCATGTATGTGGATGTGACCCAGTCAACCGGCGACCTGCTCAAGCTGAAGCAGAGTCTTGCCAACGGAGTGTTGAAAAAGAGCGATGCAGCGCCGGTTAAACTGCTCCTCGAAGACGGCTCTCCGTATCCATTGACGGGAACGCTGAAATTTTCGGAAGTTACGGTGGATCAGAGCACCGGTTCTGTTATCCTGCGTGCGGTCTTTCCCAATCCCAAACAGGCGCTGCTTCCCGGCATGTTTGTACGTGCCGTTCTGGTGGAGGGGACAAATGAAAACGCCATTCTTGTACCGCAGCGAGGTGTGACCCGCAACCCCAAAGGCGACGCCATGGTCATGACGGTTGGCGCAGAGGAGAAGGTGGAGCCCCGTCCGATCAAGGTGGTGCGCACGGTCGGTGACAGCTGGCTGGTCAGTGACGGCTTGAAACCGGGCGATCGTGTCATTCTCGAAGGGTTGCAGAAGGCCCGGCCTGGAACAGCGGTAAAGGCGGTGCCTTTCGGCAGCGCACCGGCTGCGCCACCGGCAGGAGCACCACAACCACAACCAGCCAAGAAATAAAGGAGTCGCTCCATGCCTAAGTTTTTTATAAATCGCCCCATCTTCGCGTGGGTTATCGCTATCATGGTCATGCTGGTCGGTCTGCTATCGATCAAAAAGCTGCCGGTTTCCCAGTATCCCGCTATCGCACCGCCGCAGATTGCCATCAATGCCATGTATCCTGGAGCCTCGGCCCAGACCGTACAGGACACGGTCACTCAGGTTATCGAACAGAAACTGAACGGCATCGACAACCTGATCTACATGGCCTCCACCAGTGATTCGGCCGGGGCGGTGTCCATTACGCTGACCTTCAAGGCCGGCTCCGATCCCAACATCGCCCAGGTACAGGTACAGAACAAGCTGCAGCTGGCAGTGCCGCTCCTCCCCCAGATCGTCCAGCGTTCGGGAATTCAGGTTGTCAAGTCGACCAGAAACTTCCTGCTGATCGTCGGCCTCGTTTCGGAAGACGGTTCCATGGACCGCAACTCCCTGACCGACTATATGGTTTCAAACATCCAGGATATTGTCAGCCGTCTGGAGGGGGTGGGTGAACTGCAGCTGTTCGGCACCCAGAACGCTATGCGTATCTGGCTTAACCCTGCAAAACTGAATAACTTCCATCTGACAACCAACGATATCATCACGGCGCTGCAGGCCCAGAACGCCCAGGTTTCGGCAGGCCAATTCGGCGGCATCCCCGCCAACGAGGGTCAACAGCTCAACGCCACCATCAATGCCCGATCCCTCCTTCAGACCACTGAGCAGTTCGACGCCGTCATTCTTCGCACCAATCCTGACGGCTCGACGGTTAAGCTCAAGGATGTGGCCGAAAGCAAGATCGGCACCGAAAACTACGAGATTCAGTCGTACTACAACGGCAAACCTTTGGGAGGAATGGCGATCCGCCTGGCTGCCGGCGCCAACGCCCTGGAAACCGGCAACCGGGTCAAGGCCAAGATGGCGGAACTGTCCAGATATTTCCCGGCCGGCATGAAGGTGGTCTATCCCTACGATTCCACCCCGTTCGTCAAGATCTCCATCGAAGAGGTCGTGCATACCCTGATCGAGGCGGTTTTCCTGGTCTTCATCATCATGTTCCTCTTCCTGCAGAACATCCGCGCCACCTTGATCCCTACTATCGCGGTGCCGGTGGTACTGCTGGGCACCATGGGGGTGCTGGCTGCCGTTGGGTACTCCATCAACACCCTGAGTATGTTCGCTCTGGTAATCGTCATCGGTCTGCTAGTGGATGATGCCATTGTCGTTGTCGAGAACGTCGAACGTATCATGACCGAGGAAGGGCTTTCGCCCAAGGAAGCGACCATCAAATCCATGGGGCAGATTACCAGCGCCCTCTGGGGTATCGCCACCGTACTTACGGCGGTCTTCCTCCCCATGGCCTTCTTTCCCGGTTCTACCGGCGTAATTTACCGCCAGTTCTCTGTCACCATCATCTCCGCCATGATTCTGTCGGTACTGGTGGCCATGATACTGACCCCGGCCCTCTGCGCCACCATCCTCAAGCCGGTCGCCAAGGGGCACCATGCCGGTGAATCCGGCTGGTTTGCCTGGTTTTTCCGCTACTTCAACCGGGCATTTGAATTCTGCCGGCACAACTACGAAGGGATCGTCGGCCGCTCCTTCGGCAAACCGGTGCGCTATCTGGTGGTCTACGGCGGCATCGTCGCCGCCATGGCTTACTTCTTCCTGCACCTTCCCACCTCATTCCTGCCGGATGAGGATCAGGGTTTCATTATCTGCCAGGTCCAGTTGCCGGCCGGCGCCACTCAGGAGCGGACCATCAAGGTCATTAGGCAGCTTGAACAGCACTTCCTGGAGAAAGAATCCAAAACGGTGGAAGGGGTTATTACCGTGGCCGGGTTCAGCTTCGCCGGTCGCGGCCAGAACATGGGACTGGCCTTTGTCAGGCTGAAACACTGGGATCTTCGCCAGAGCAAGGACATGAAGGCGGCGGCTATTGCCGGCCGGGCCATGGGGGCATTTTCCAAGTTCAGGGACGGTCTCGCCTTTGCCTTTTCGCCCCCTGCTGTGCTTGAACTGGGCGTGGCGAACGGCTTCGACTTCCAGTTGCAGGATCGCGGCGGACTGGGGCATGAAAAACTGATGGAGGCACGCAACCAGCTGCTCGGACTGGCCATGAAGAACCCCAAGCTGATTGCGGTGCGGCCTAACGGCCAGGATGATTCGCCCCAGTTCAAGCTCGACATTGACGACGTGCGGGCCGGCGCTTTGGGGGTCTCCCTGTCACAGGTCAACGATGTCCTTGCCACTGCCTGGGGAAGTTCCTACGTCAGCGACTTTATCCAGAACGGCCGAGTCAAGAAGGTTTATCTCCAGTCCGATGCCAAATACCGGATGGTGCCGGAGGATATCAACCGCTGGTATGTCAGCAACAAAAAGGGCGAGATGGTGCCGTTTTCGGCCTTTGCCAACGCGCGCTGGCAGTTCGGCTCGCCCCGTTTGGAACGCTACAACGGTATTCCGTCCGTGGAGGTTCTGGGTCAGGCCGCGCCGGGCATAAGCACCGGCGAAGCGATGGCCGAGGTGGAGAAGATGGCGGCTCAGCTGCCGCCGGGAATCGGCTATGAATGGACCGGCCTCTCCTATGAAGAAAGGAATGCCGGCGCCCAGGCACCGGTGCTCTACGCGATCTCGTTGCTGGTTGTCTTCCTCGCCGTGGCGGCCTTGTACGAGAGCTGGACCATCCCCTTCGTCAATCTGCTGATGCTGCCGCTCGGGCTCGTCGGGGCGGTCACGGCCGTAAAATTGCGGGTGTTCCCCAACGATGTCTACCTCCAGATTGGACTCCTGACCACGGTGGGTCTTTCCACCAAGAACGCGATCCTGATCATTCAGTTCATCAAGCAACAGATGCATGAGGGGCATGAACTTATGGAGGCCACCCTGACAGCGGTCAGGATCAGATTGCGCCCTGTCATTATGACGTCGCTGGCGTTCTTCTTCGGCACCCTGCCGCTGGCGCTGACCAAGGGAGCCGGGGCTGCGGCGCAGAACGCCATCGGCACCGCCGTCACCGGCGGACTGCTCTCGGCGACTTTCATCGATCTGATCTTTATTCCGTTCTTTTTTGTCCTGATTTCGCGGCTGTTCGCGACAAAGTCGCCGCCATCTACATCGCAACCTGACGTTTCCACCAACACTCCGGAGGTGCTTTGATATGAAAAATATACGCCGGACTATGGCAGCCATTTGTATTCCTTTGGGTACGTCACTATTACTTGCCGGATGCGCGACAATGGCTCCGAAATACTCCCAGCCAGCTGCACCGGTACCGGCAGCCTGGCCGGCTTCCAAGGCCGCTCAGGCGGTGGACTCTCAACCCCCGCAAAAAGCCGTGGCAGATATTCCATGGCAGGATTTCTTTGTTGATAAACAATTAAGTAAAGTGATTGAACTGGCGCTCAAGAACAACCGTGACCTGCGGGTCGCAACTCTTAATATTGAACATTTCCGGGCGCTATACCAGATCCGGAGCGCCGATCAGCTGCCGAAGGTTGAAGTCTCTGCCGGAGCCGGTTTTCAGCGAACCCCGGCTGACTTCTCTGCCACCGGACAGGCGATGACATCTCATCAATACAATGTTGGCGCCGGCCTTGTCTCATACGAACTGGACATGTTTGGCCGTGTACAGAGTCTGAAGGATCAGGCGCTGGAACAGTATCTTGCCACCGAGCAGGCGCAACGCAGTGTGCAGATCAGCCTGGTTTCACAGGTTTCTTCCACATGGCTGGCTCTTGCCGCCGACCGTGAACGGCTGCAACTCGCCAAGGATACCCTGGCCAGTCAACAGGAGTCATACCGGTTGACCAAGAGCCGTTTTGATGCCGGTGTTTCTACCGCCCTTGCTCTGAATCAAGCCCGGAGCACCGTGGATGCGGCGCGGGTTGATATCGCCCGCTACACTACTCTGGTCGCGCAGGACGAAAACGCTCTTAATTTTGTGGTTGGCTCACAGGTTTCAGCCGAACTGTTGCCGCATGCGCTTTCCGAAACGCTTACCGCCATGAAGGAAATTGCCCCTGGTCTGCCTTCAGACGTGCTGTTACACCGTCCCGACATACTCCAGGCAGAAGGTCAGCTAAAAGGGTTGAATGCAAATATCGGCGCGGCACAAGCAGCTTTTTTCCCCAGGATCACCCTTGTTTCGTCAGTCGGTTTCGGCAGCAGTGAGCTTTCCGGCCTTTTTACAGGTGATGCTTTTGCCTGGAGCATCTTGCCACGCATCTCTCTGCCGATATTCGACGGCGGCAGCAACAAGGCTAACCTGAAGGTGGCTGAGGTGGATCGCGACATTGCCGTAGCCCAGTACGAGAAAGCGATCCAGACCGCCTTCCGGGAGGTGGCCGACGGCCTTGCTCAAAAGGAGACCATAGATGAGCAGGTTGCTGCCCAGCAATCGCTTATGGACGCGACTTCCGAAAGCTACAAACTCTCTCAGGCGCGTTTTGATAAGGGGGTAGACAGTTATCTGACCGTATTGGACTCCCAGCGTTCACTGTACGGGGCTCAGCAGAATCTGATCAGTGTCCGTCTAACCCGTCTGGCTAATCTGGTTACACTTTACAAGGCGCTGGGTGGCGGTCAAAAGTAAGTGCAGAGGCACGGCTCCCTGTCAGTGGCAACTGCTCACTGACAGGGATGACAACAGGTCGTTACTAAAGGAATGAATATTCATTCCTAAAAAAACTACATTTTTCGAACAGGAGCTCGAATCAGACATGAATACTGTAATCTGGTCGTTTCAAGTGGCAGTGTTTTACCTCTTTACTCTCGTCTTTGCCCTCCTTCCAGCTAACCTTGTGCGTCCGGTCGGATGCTTTATTGGAAAAATAGGCGCCGGCATAATCCCCAAGCGGCGGCGCATTGCCATCGATAATATCCGTCTTGCGCTTCCCGCACTGAGGAACAACCCCGATTTTCATCATCGCACACCGGAGGACATAGCCGGGATGATGTTTTATCACCTGGGAATGTCATTTGTTGAAACGTGTCGTCTGTATCATGGCCGGGGTAAAGAGGTGCTGGAAAGTATCGAAGTGAGAGGGGGAGAGTATTTGGAGGCAGCGAGATCCCGTGGCAAGGGGGTGATTATTCTTACGGGTCACTGCGGCAACTGGGAACTGGCCGCCCTGGCGTTAGCCCGGCACTTCGATACATCTATGTCTGTGGTTGCCAGGCGTCAGAACAATCCCTACCTCAACAGCATGGTTGCGAAAATACGCCTTCGTTACGGCAACCTGATCATTTACAAGAATAATGCCTTCAGGAATATCTTGGCGGTTATCCGCAAGAACGGCATGATCGGTCTCTTGATAGACCATGCTGTGCTTCCTGAAGAGGGCGCGCTCATCAATTTTCTCGGACGCAATGCGTGGGCGTCAAAGGCCCCGGTTCTTCTGGCCCGCAGGTCCGGAACCGCCGTAGTGCCTGCATTTATCCATCGTGAGGCCGATCGGCACATTATCGAAATCCATCCGGAACTTGTTTTTTCTAATGATGCCACCGAACAGGGAATTACAGCAGATGTACAAAAATATTCACGCGTCATCGAAAATTTCATTATGCGTCACCCGGTTGACTGGTATTGGGTTCATCGCCGATGGAAACGAGCCGGAGAACTGGTTGACGAATATAAATCTCTGAATTCCGAATTACCATCATAGGAAAAACAGACACCCTGACTGGCCCATAAATCTGATCCATCTGTTAATCAGGCTTTGATAACCATAGTTTGTAAAAGTGAGAGGCGAGCGCAATGGCCGAACAGTGGAATAATGGCTGGTACTAACCTTCCCAGAGGGGTAATCGCCCTTGGCCTTGTGAGCCTTTTCATGGATCTCTCCTCTGAGATGATTCACGGCCTGCTGCCGGTTTTCCTGGTAACGGTACTAGGCGCTGGAGCGTTGTCGGTGGGGCTGATCGAAGGGATTGCCGAAGCGACAGCGTCGATTGCCAAAGTGTTTTCCGGTGTGATCTCCGACTGGATCGGCCGCAGGAAACCCCTGGTGCTGCTGGGCTACGGCCTGGCGGCATTGACCAAGCCTCTGTTTCCGCTCGCAACCGGCGTAGGCGCGGTGCTGACGGCACGCTTTCTGGACCGTATCGGCAAGGGGATTCGCGGCGCGCCGCGCGATGCGCTGATTGCGGACATCACGCCGCAGGAAATTCGCGGGGCAGCGTACGGACTGCGCCAATCGATGGACACCGTCGGCGCCTTTGCCGGGCCGATAATTGCGATCGTGCTTATGTCTGCTACGCATGACAACTTCCGGTTGGTGTTCTGGGTGGCGACAGTTCCTGCGATCGTCTGTGTGCTGTTGATTGTTTTTGGTGTCGAGGAGCCGGAATCAGCAGGTAAGGCTGCACTGGTAAGCTTTCCGATCAATTCTGCGAACCTGCGGCGATTGCCTGTCCGCTTCTGGCGGGTTGTCATGTTTGCTGCGGTGTTAACACTCGCCCGTTTCTCCGAGGCTTTTCTGTTGCTGCGCGCTCAAGGTCTGGGACTATCCGTAACCTGGGTGCCGGTGGTTCTTATCGTGATGAACGTGGTCTATGCTGCCAGCGCCTATCCTTTCGGCAAGCTTTCCGATAACGGCGGCCGACATAAGCTGTTCTCCTGGGGGATCGTGTTCCTCATCACGGCCGATCTGATCCTTGCAGTGGCCGGCAATGTCTGGATGGTGTTCCTTGGTGCGGCTGTTTGGGGCCTTCATATGGGTGCCACGCAAGGTCTGCTCTCGGCGCTCGTTGCCGACGCTGCACCGGCTGACCTGCGCGGTACCGCCTTTGGCGTATTCAACCTGGCAAGCGGAATAGCGTTGCTCGCTGCCAGTGTCATCGCGGGCGGCCTGTGGGCGATGGTTGGCCCGGCCATGACGTTTTATGCGGGCGCTGTCTTTTCATCGGCCTCTTTGGCCGGTTTGTTCATTAGTATACGAAGAAATCGCTGAGGAGGAGATGCCGGCTGACAGAGTTATACATCGTGCAAAACAAGTTCCTCCTTGCTTTTTCACGCCTTTGATGTATATTTTTTTACATTATTACAGCATTCAGAGGATCTGCATGGTTCAGGCGCTTGGACATACAACTATTGGAATTGTGCGCGATCTGGGGCGTGTGGGCTGGTTTTTGCTTTATTCGCTCTACATGATTGTCCGGAGACCGGGCAGCCTGGTGCACGTTCTGAAACAGATACGTTTCATCGGCACGAAATCGCTGTTCGTCATTGTGCTTACTGCCGCTTTTACCGGCATGGTTCTCGGTTTGCAGGGGTATTACACTCTTACCAAGTTTGGTTCAGAAGGGATGCTGGGAACGGCAGTTGCGCTCTCTTTGATACGAGAACTCGGTCCGGTGCTGGCCGCCTTGATGGTGACCGGACGAGCCGGCAGTGCCATCACCGCTGAAATCGGCATCATGCGGATCACCGAGCAGATCGACGCGCTGGAAACCATGGCGCTTGACCCTTTCAAATACCTCGTTACGCCAAAATTCATCGCCGCCATGATCTCTCTGCCGCTGCTGTGCGCCATCTTTGATGTCATCGGCATCTACGGCGGCTGGCTGGTCGGGGTAAAGCTGCTGGGGGTAAATCCAGGCGCATATTTTTATGAAATGGAAAAGTCGGTTGTCTGGCGCGACGTTTACTCCGGCTTTGTGAAATCCTTTTCCTTCGGTTTGATCATCGCGTGGATCGGCTGCTACAAAGGCTACTACGCCGGTCATGGCGCCGAGGGCGTTTCCAAGGCCACGACCGAGTCGGTTGTGCTGACGTCCGTAATTATACTCGTGTGGGACTACTTTCTCACCTCGGTGCTGCTCTGATGATCTCGCTGCGTAATGTACATAAGTCATTCGGCTCACAAAAGGTTCTTGACGGGCTTGATCTTGACATCCCGGATGGTAAAATAACTGCAATCATTGGTCCAAGCGGCGAAGGCAAGAGTGTGCTCTTGAAACACCTGATCGGTCTGCTGGAGCCGGACAGCGGTTCAGTCGAGGTCGATGGCGAGAGCATTCTTAATCTGCGTCGCTCCGAACTGAACCGGATCCGCGAAAAGTTTGGTATGCTATTCCAGAACGTGGCGCTCTTTGATTCAATGACTGTTTTTGAAAATGTGGCGTTCCCGTTGGAGGAAAAAACCTCCCTTTCAAAAGAGGAGATCAGGAGCAAAGTCATCTCGGCTCTTGAAGATGTCGGACTGAAAAACATAGAAAACAAATTCCCGGATGAACTGTCAGGCGGTATGAAGAAAAGGGTCGGTCTGGCGCGTGCTGTTGTGCTCAATCCAAAAATTATCCTGTTTGATGAACCGACCACCGGTCTTGACCCGATTATAAAGAGGGCGATCCATCAGCTTATTAAAGACACCCACGCCAAATTCGGCTTTACGGCGGTGATTGTTTCGCACGAAATACCGGAAATATTTGACGTCGCACAAAACGTGGCCATGCTGTTCCGGGGGAAAATTCTGCAGCACGGTACATCGGAAGATATTATTAATTCGTCCGATCCTGCGATCCGCCAGTTCATCAGCGGCAGCCTGGATGGTCCGATCCAGATGGTGTAGACGTATTTAATTACGAGGTCTCATATGAGCATGGTAAAACTTGAAATGATGGTCGGAACTTTTATGCTGATCGGCATCCTCTGCCTTGGGTATATCTCAATTAAACTGGGCAAAGTGGAATTTGGCGGTGGAGATTATTACACCGTTTCTGCCGGTTTTGATTCGGTTTCCGGACTGAAACCGGGGGCGCGCGTCGAAGTAGCAGGAGTCGAGGTCGGGAAGGTCGACCGGATAGCGCTTGATGCAAAAAGCGGCGACAGGGCGCTGGCATACCTCAAGATAAAGTCCGGAGTAAAGATCACGGACGACGTCATCGCTTCGGTGCGGACAAGCGGAATCATTGGCGATAAATTCATCAAGCTCCGTCCGGGGGGCTCAGAAAAAATGTTGAAGAATAATGATACGATTCGTGAGACAGAGTCGGCAATCGACATTGAAGAGCTCGTCAGCAAATTTATCCATGGCAAAGTTTAGTAACTTCAGCCTTAATAGGAATAATATGATGAAATCACTTTTGAGTACCTGCATGGTTTCCTGGGCACTGGTTGCGGCCGCAGGAGTTGGCCTCGCGGCCGACAACCCCGCACCTCAACCTCAAGCCGCCCTGACTCTTAATGACTGTATTCGAATGTCCTTGAAAGCGGCCCCTGAACTGGGCGAAGCTGAAAGCGACATTGCTCTGGCAACCAGCAAGCTGGACGAAGCAAACTCATACCGTTTTCCAAAGCTGGAGCTGACGACACTGGTCGGGCCGGCGCCAATTGCCTACCGTTCTGATGTTTCACCAGTAGTCAAGACCGACAGGCCGTTCAGTTTCGATGCACTTACCTGGTTCACCAGCGCTGACGCCACCATCATCCAGCCTCTCTATACCTTTGGCAAAATATCTGAAAACATGAAGGCCGCGACCCACGGCATCGAGGTCGACCGATCCCGGAAACAGCAGCGGGCCAACGAGATCGTTCAGAAAGTTAATGAATACTATAACGGCCTGCTGCTGGCTCGCGAGATGAAGGAACTGGTCCTTGAAATTGAGGAAATCCTGATCAAGGCGCGTGAAAAGGCGCAAAAACTGTTGGAGCAGGGCTCCGATTCGGTAGATGAGGTTGATCTCTACAAGCTGGACGCTTTCTCCGGAATAGCTACCAAGTATCTGGAAGAGGCCAAGAAGGGCGAGGCTCTCGCTCTGGCAGCCCTGAAAGCCCGCATGGGGATGCCGGTTGATGCTGAGTTGGTGACAGGAACAGAGCGGCTTGTCATAGTTGACACAGAGATACCCAGCCTGGACAGTTTGATAGAGAAGGCCCGTTCAAGGCGCCCTGAACACTATCAGATCGCAGAGGGACTCAAGGCCCGCACGGCCCTTGTAGAGGCCGCCAAAGCTGAATATTATCCCGATATCTTTTTGGGAGGTCTTGTTTCCTGGGCCTATGCCGATGAGCGTGATCGTGTTGACAACCCCTATATCACTGACCCGTTCAAGCATCTCTATGGTGGAATTGCTTTAGGGGCCCGCTGGAAACTGGATTTTGGCATTACCGGAGCCAAAGTGGCATCTGAACGCGCCCAATATAACCGGTTGCTTAGCACGAAGGAGTATGCCGATACTAATATTCCGCTGCAGGTGAAAAAATACTACCTGGATCTTATAGAGGCCAGGAATAGTGCCATGGCTACGCGAGGCGCCTATTTGAACGCCAAGAAATGGACCGTCACGGCAGTTGCAAATTTTGACTTCGGGATGGGACCGGCCAAAGATATTTTTGAGGCGCTTCAGGCCTATTCCAGCATGCGGTCCGATTTTTTCAAATCAATCTATAATTATCATATTGCCGCGGCCAATCTGGACTATGCTACTAATGAACCTTTGCGTAGTCATGAAAAATAACCTGGGGGAGCTAGCATGTTGAAACGAATTTTATTGGTAGTCACGGCGTCGATATTCATGGTCTCGGTTGCGTTTGCAAGTCCGACAGAAGATGTGAAAAAAACCGTCGATGAAGTTGTACGCATTGTGGCAGATAAGGAGATGAAGAAGAATGATACGAAACGTCGGCAAGCTCTAAAAAAAGCTATCAGCACCATATTCGACTACTCCGAAATGGCAAAGCGCTCGCTTGGCAAACACTGGAACGTACGCACTGCTGCTGAGAAGAAACAATTTGCAGAACTCTTTGCGACGTTGCTTGAAAATTCTTACGCCGGGAAAATAGAATCATACAATAATGAGAAGATTGTCTACATCAAGGAGATTGTAGAAGCGGAGTACGCCGAGGTAAAGTCGAAG
Organism: Geobacter sp.; assembly: GCA_025360785.1. Classification (GTDB taxonomy): domain Bacteria; phylum Desulfobacterota; class Desulfuromonadia; order Geobacterales; family Pseudopelobacteraceae; genus JACRCG01. The sequence goes on along the minus strand of JANYBN010000042.1, from coordinate 5,481 downwards.
GTTGTCACTGCAGCTCGCGATGAGTTCACGCTTGATTACCGTCTGTTCAAACATGATGGCAAGTGGATGGTGTACGATGTGGTAATTGAGGGGGTGAGCCTCGTTTCGAACTATCGCAGCCAGTTCAATAAGATTGTCACCGCCAACGGTTATGACAAGCTTGTGAAAAAGCTGCAGAGTAAAAATGAGGAATTGAAAGGACTATAATTAGTGCGAATTGTCTTGACACCCGCTTTACAGCCGTGATACACGACTCGGGCTCGCTGTTTCGGAAGTTTTTGCAGAACGTTGCAAGTAACACGTTTGACCAGGCTTTGCGCTTTTCCTGCATCAGACTCCAGAAACTTTAGCGGTAACCAAACGTTCCGGCGCAGACCGGGCAAAAAAAGGAGGCAGGAAAATGGCACAGGGTAAAGTTAAATGGTTTAACGACACAAAGGGATTTGGCTTCATCGAGCAGGAAGGCGGCGAAGACGTTTTTGTTCATTTCTCCGCAATTGGCGGCGATGGTTTTAAATCACTTGCAGAAGGCGATGCGGTAACCTTTGAAATCACCCAGGGTCCAAAAGGACTTCAGGCTGCTAATGTAGTCAAGAAGTAATACACCTTCTTAACTTTTCTAATACCTAAAACCCGCTGAATTCAGCGGGTTTTTTTTGTGGCTACTTTTCTGTGTTGTGGATATGAGTCCCGACCTTTTCCGGAACCGGCACAACTCAGCAGTCCTGAATCCCCCTCGCGCCCCAGCTCCTTCAACGCTTCAGATACCTTGGCGCGTTCTGCCGGCAGGTGCCACAACAGCAGAGATTTCTGTAATCCCTTTTCGCGGTCGCTTATCGCAGTGTACACTCGTTTCCCGGTCATTGGATCGAGTCCGCTGTAAAACATGCAAGTGGCGATAGTACCGGGAGTGGGGGTGAAATCCTGTACCTGCTCCACTTTCATCCCCATTTTTTTAAGGGTCAATGCCAGTTCAAGCATGTCAGCCAGAGTGCAACCTGGATGCCCCGAGATAAGGTACGGCACGATGTGTTGACGTTTGCCAAGCCGTTCACTTTCTGCGAGGAAACGGTAAAAGAACGTCTCAAATGATTTTATTCCCGGTTTTCGCATAATTTCTGTCACCCGATCAACCAGATGCTCGGGGGCAATTTTGAGCAGACCGTTAACATGGTGACCAATTAACTCGCTGAAATAGGCGGGCTGCCGCTCAAGCAGATCATAGCGCACTCCGGATGAAACCGCCGTATGGCGAACGCCCTCAAGCGAACAGGCTGCCTGCAGCAGTGACGTCGCCGCTTTGTCACTGGTGTTAAGGTTCTTGCAGATATCCGGAAAAATGCAACTTTCACGCTGGCATTTTTTCATCGCGTCAGCGTTGCTGCAGCCGAGGCCGAACATGTTGGCGGTCGGTCCTCCAATATCGCTTATGCTGCCACGAAACCAGGCTTTGCGTGTCATGGCCGATATTTCTGTAAGAATCGAGCTTTTGCTGCGGGACTGGATTGTTTTGCCTTGATGCATGGTGATAGCGCAGAAAGCACAGCCGCCAAAACAGCCGCGATGGCTGGTGATGGATGTTTTAATCTGTTCCCAGGCCGGTATTGATTCGGTATATGAAGGATGAGTGCTCTTTTCAAACGGCAGGGCATAAACGGCATCCATTTCGGTTTCTGTAAGTGGTAGTGCAGGAGGATTACAGACCAGGATCCGATTGCCATGCCGCTGAATAACAGTTTTAGCAGACCAGGGATTCTGTTGAAGGTAGACAAGGCGGAATGCCTCGGCAAACTTCTCTTTGGAAGCAGATACCTCCTCATAGGACGGTATTTCAACGTGGGGAACATCATCAAGGGTGCTGGAATGGTATGCGGTGCCTCGCACATCATGTATGTCTCCCAGCAGTTCTCCGCCCCGCATCCGCTCAGCCACTTCCAGGACAGCACGTTCCGCCATGCCGTAGATCAACAGATCTGCTTTAGCATCAAACAGTATAGATCGACGTACCTTGTTTTCCCAGAAGTCATAGTGGGCAAAGCGGCGCAATGAGGCTTCAATGCCCCCAATCACAACCGGTACGTCCTTGAATGCTTCTTTTAGACGGGAAGTGTAAACCATTGTGGCCCGGTTGGGGCGCGCGCCGTGGCGGTTACCGGGTGTGTAGGCATCATCATGTCGCAGCTTACGGGCGGGAGTGTAGTGGGCCACCATCGAATCCATGGCTCCAGCCGAAACGGCAAAAAACAAACGGGGGCGCCCAAGGGTCATGAATGGCTCTTTTAAACGCCAGTCCGGCTGGGCGATGATTCCGACCCGAAACCCGTGATTTTCGAGCCAGCGTGCCAAAAGAGGTACGCCGAACGCGGGATGGTCAATATAGGCATCACCGCTGACAAAAATGATGTCCAGTTCTGACCAGCCGCGCTTCCAGATCTCTTCCTGTGTCGTAGGGATAAATGGCATAGGTCAGGGAAACAGCGCCAAGCCTTCCAGTCCCATAGTTTCAGGGAATCCGCAGACCAGATTCATATTCTGAACAGCCTGACCTGAAGCGCCTTTTACCAGGTTGTCGATAGCTGAGACGACTATGATTCGGCCGGTACGTGCATCTACCAGAGGGGCTATGTCACAGAAGTTGGAGCCACGCACAAACGCGGTGGATGGGAGGTTGCCGTTCATGAGAACCCGTACGAACGGCTCACCATCATAGAATTCCCGGTACAGCGTTGCGATCATTTCGTTATTGAGCGCTTTTTTTGGCATAGCGTAGGTCGTGGAAAGAATGCCTCTGTCCATCGGCACCAGATGTGGAGTGAAGGTGATATTCAACAGTTCGCCAGCCAGCAGAGATAGTTCCTGCTCTATCTCTGGGATATGCCGATGTACTCCGCCAACTCCGTACGCCTTAAATCCCTCATTCACTTCGCAGTACAAGCTGTCGACCTTTGCGGAGCGACCGGCGCCGGTAACGCCTGAAGCGGAGTCGGCGATTATGCTTGACAGGTCGATTAACCCCGCCTTCAGCAATGGAGCCAATCCGAGTATGATGCTGGTAGGGTAGCAACCGGGGTTGGCAACCAGTTTTGCAGACCTGATTTTAGCCCGCCTGATCTCCGGCAATCCATAAACGGCCTTCTTCAAAATCGCAGGATTGAGATGGGGCTCGTACCATTGACCGTACACCTCCGGATCGGAAAGTCGGTAATCAGCTGACAGATCTATAACCTTTTTGCCCAGCTTGAGGAAGGTTGGTACAACCTCCATTGCCGCTTTGTGAGGCAGTGCAGTGAAGATTATATCCGCCTTATCAGCAACCCGAACCGGCTCCAGATTTTCCAGGACGATATCACAACGTCCGCGCAGGGTCGGGAAAACGTCAGAAATACGCTTGCCGGCGCTTTGCTCAGAGGTGAGGCAGGTCACTGCCACCTCAGGGTGGCAATGGAGGATGCGGATCAATTCAAGCCCGGTATAGCCGCTGGCTCCTACAATAGCAATATTCAACATTGACGATGACTCCTTTCAATATAACCCTGATAATCAAGATAAGAGTGTTACCAAAACCTTTCAAGCAATAGTAGCGCATATAAGGACTTCCACGCAATGATGAGTTCCATGGAGTGACAAGTTTTTTTTCTGACCGAATTACAGTGTGGACTACGTCAAGGATTATTTATTGTTAGATCGGAAACACCGGCATTCCATGCTTTCAGCATTTTTTCTCCAATATCACTGAACTCTGGGTGTTCGGTGGTGTATGCTGAAAGTAGCTCGCTGGTGCCGGTTACGGCCTCTGCAACTTCCTCGAATATCTGTCCTACTCTCCCGATCGGCAATGAAAGGTGTGCTACAGCGAACTTCTCCATCATTTTGCGAGGCCACCATTTTTTAGTGCCGGCGAGCGTCAATGCAGGCACGTCTTTGTCAAGATATGCAACTGTTGTTACTATGTCATACGTCGGAGCGAGAGTAACCGGAGATCCGGGTTGTTCGTATAAAACCCCGAAGTTTTTCAGATGCCCGTCACCGTTTCGCACCATAGTGGACAGTACCAGGGAAACAAAGAATTCTTCCCGGGCCTTTTGCAGGTATTCATGGGAAACAAAATCCTTGATGCTCCGGGCTACTCTTTCATACGAGCTATTATACTTCTGGGATGTGTTTAAAGCCTGAAGAGAACACATATCTTCAAACCCGATTGGCAATCCCTCTGGAGTAGCATCGAATCTCTTCATAACGAACAGGCCACCGTTGTCTGACATATGGAATTCCGGCACTGATAACCCTGCTCGTTTTGCTGCCGTCATACAGAAATATTCGTTGGCAGCCAGCTGTGGATATTCGCTACCCCAGGATTTGACAATATAGCCGCCTATAGCGGCAGTCCCTCTTTCGGTCGCGGCCAACATAACTTTGGGCTGAACCCCGGAAACACCTGAACGGAGCGCGTATTTCGACACCAGATCGTGAAACAGTTCTTCCGTGTCCGGGTATGACAGCATATCTTCAAGAGATTCCCTTGTTTCTACAATACCGGGAGATTTATATGTCGGAAGAGAAAACCGGTTTCTGCCGATTTGATTCCCACCCGTTACTCTGAGGAGTGTCAGGTCGTCTTCACCAGTGATCTTCGATATAGCTCGCCTGATTGCTTCAAGCAGCGCCCCTTCAGGCAGGTTCATTTGAAATATGGGGTGTATGTTTCTGCTACTCCAGCTTTCGAGTCGTACCGGCATTGTAAGAGATACTTGGGAGCCAGGTCGCTTAGCGGTTGGGTCATAGGCAAAGATATACTGGCGCTCGTCAGTCGATCTACTCAAAAGACCGGCACGATGTTCAGCGGCCCAGACCGCGAGTGATTGTTGAAGGGTCTCTTCCATCTGTTTCTATTGTTCCTTTAGTTCGTCAAGAGTCGGAGGCGCGCCTGCAGGCCTTATCCGGAGCTCCAGGCCGAGGTGGTCTAATATCCTGATCAGCTTGCGGATGCCAATGTCTTGAACTATGCCAGATTCTATCTGGCTGATGGTGGAACGACTCATTCCTAAAGTCTTCGCCAAGTTGCCCTGAGAGATTTTCTGGCGTTTCCTTTCTTTACGGATATTTTCACCGATTTCGAATAGCATATATGTATCCTATATGAAACATGTATACGCGTCAATGCTGTTTTGTTTTATATGTGATACTTTTTAGAATCAAACATGAAGTTGCCCTGTTCAGGCCAGAAGCAGCTGGTCGGCATCCTGAGATGGAACCGCTGACAGCTTGGCGCAATAATATCTCACATGAGAGAGCTTGCAGGGCGACATTGACTTCATTAACAGCGAGGATGTTGGTCGGCAGTATGTAGTCAGCCAGGCAACTACACTGGCAAAAGTAGGAGGTTGTAGAGCGGATTGTTGTCAGTAAAAAGTGTCTGCATTTCGAGATTCATCATATTTCAAATTTAAATCAAAAAAAAGGGGAAACCCTTGCGGATTTCCC
>JANYBN010000143.1 GCA_025360785.1 Geobacter sp. | reverse complement strand
ATCGCCGCCCCGGCTGTCGCGGGTAATGACCGTCACATGGCGGTCAATCAGATATTTATGAAAAGCATCGACAGCCGCTCTGGAAGGCGCCTTGAAATCGCACCCTTCATGTTCGTTGAACGGGATCAGGTTGACCTTGTTAGGGATGTCGCTGATCAGCTTCAGCAGCCGCTTGGCGTCATCCAGCGAATCATTTATTCCACCCAGCATGACATATTCGAAAGTAACCTTGCGCCGTCCCGGCAGCGGAAACTCTTTACAGGCTTTCAAAAGCTCTTTGAGCGGATAGCTCCGATTCACCGGCATGATCCGGTTGCGCAGTTCATCGGTCGTGGCGTTCAGTGACACCGCCAGGTTGACGTTGGGAATCTCCCTCCCCAGCCGTCCCATCTCCGGCACCAATCCGCAGGTGGACACGGTTACCCGGCGGTTGGAGAGCTGCAGGCCGTTGCCGTCGATCATGATCTGGATCGCTGGAATGACGTTGTCCAGATTTTGGAGCGGCTCCCCCATCCCCATCAGTACGATGTTGCGGATAGCAGCCGGTGATTCAGGAACACTATCCTCACTGTCGTCATCGTCATTGTCAATGAGCTGTCCGCCGTCCGCCAGCACTGCAGGCGGATTCCTGACCAGATCCCGCTTGACCGCCATGATCTGGTTGATGATCTCTGCTGTGGTCAGGTTGCGGGTCAGCTTGAAGGTTCCGGTCAGGCAGAATTCACACGCCATGGCACACCCCACCTGCGACGAGATGCAGAGCGTGTTGCGCCCCTCGATCGGGATCAGCACCGATTCGACCGCATTGTCATCCCCCAGGTTGAAGAGGTATTTGCGTGTCCCGTCGCTCCCCTGTTCGACCGCCTCCGGTTCGAGGTTGCTGATAATTGCCGTTTCGGCCAATTCATTGCGCAAGGCTTTCGAGATATTGGTCATCTCTTCGAAGCCGTGGGCATCCTGTTGATAAATCCACTTGAACACCTGGAGGGCGCGGAAACGCTCTTTGCCCTGGCCTTTCAGGAACTGCTCCAGTGCCGGTAGGGTAAAGTTTTTGAGGTCGGTTTTGGTTGTCATTTTTTATCAGTCACACTTTCGTTTTGATTTGTCGTAGCAGCATCTTCTGATGGTGGTGACACTGCAGTATCTTCCTTCTTTTCCGCTTCAGGTTCAACCGGTTTCTCTACTACTTCCTTCCGTGCCGATGACGTTGAAACAAACACCGGCGGCGCACTGATGACCTCGTCAACCTTTTGCTGCATCCGCCCGACGTTGGGCGATTGCGCCAACGCCGCCTGATATTCCCCTTCGCCGAGGACGCCTTTCTGACGCAGCAGTCGCAGGATCATGTCGGAGCGTTTCAGCACCTTGCCGAGGTTTTTGTAAGGGTTGTACGCCACGCGCGGACCGGGAAGCATGGCGGCCAGAAAGGCGCATTCACGCGGCGTCAGGCTTGAGGCCGGTTTGCCGAAATAATATTGCGCGCCGTGGCCGATGCCGTACACCATCGGGCCCAGTTCAACCACGTTCAGATAAAACTCGATGATGCGTCCCTTGGTCAGCTCCTGTTCCATCCGGTACGCCAGATAGATCTCCTTCAGCTTGCGGGTGATTGTCTTTTCCCGCGACAGAAACAGGTTCTTGGCGGTCTGCTGGGTAATCGTTGAGGCGCCCCGTTTCAGGCTCTTCTTCTCCAGATCGTACTTGATGGCATTCTTGATCGCTTTGACATCGAACCCTTCATGCTTGTAGAAGTTTGAGTCCTCCGCCAGAATAACCGCCCACTTCATCTCCGCCGGAATCCGCCCGGACGGCGTCCAGTAGCGGTTCTTCGGCCCGACCACAAACGGGTGGTAGTCTCCCTGCCAATCCTTGACCTGGATCGTCGTGGTGAACTTCTTGTCGGCCAGTTCCGCAACCGGCGGCATCAATGACAGGGTTATACCGACATAGGCCAGATAGGCGCTGACCGCCAGGAATGTGTACAAAAGACTTTTTCTTATCATTAGGCTCCCTTACCATGTAAGTCCGCTATTCTTTGTGCGATTTTACCCCGTCCGTCCTCAATCTGCTCATACGGTATGACCCGCAGCAGCTCTTCCAGGGTGGTCTCTCCGGTCTGAACCCTGCGGAAGCCGTTCTCGATCATGGTCAGGCGGCCCGGAACGGAAAAGACGGCATTACGGAGCGAAAGGTTGTCGGGACGACGGTTGACCATCAGCAGTTCCTCCCTGGTGGGAATCCAGAGTTCCACAATCGGTCTTCTGCCGCTGAAACCGGTGTAATTGCAGGACGGACATCCTTTGCCCTGGACGAACGTCATGCCACAGTCGGTGGGGATGCCGAACTCTGACCGGAGCGCAGCAGAGGGGGAATACGGGGCTTTGCAGCCATTGCAGATGAGGCGCACAAGCCGCTGAGCCAGGACGCAGCGCAGCGTGGTGGAGATCAGGGTAGGCTCAACTCCCATGTCAACCATCCGCGTTACGGCGCTGGTGGCATCGTTGGTGTGCAGGGTTGACAGAACGGTGTGACCGGTCAGGGCGGCCCGCATCGAGATGGTGGCGGTTTCGAGATCGCGGATCTCACCCACCATGATGTTGTCCGGATCCTGGCGCAGGAAGGCACGCAGCAGCTTGGCAAAGGTGTTGCCGATAGTCTCGTTGACCTCGGTCTGGGTAATCCCTTCAATAGTGTATTCTATCGGATCTTCGACTGTCAGGGTCTTTACTCCAGGGGTATTGATGTGCGAGAGCGCGGCATAGAGGGTGGATGATTTTCCGGAACCGGTAGGGCCGGTCACCAGAAAGATGCCGGTCGGCTTATCAAGCGCACTGTAAAGCGCGGCAATATCTTCGGGGAAATATCCCAGTTCTTCCAGCGTAATGCCGCCGCTACGCTTATCAAGAATACGAATAACCACGTTTTCCCCGAACTGCGTCGGAATGGTGGATACGCGAAAATCGACGCTGCGCAGCTTGCCATCTTTCGAAACCTTCATCTTGAAGCTGCTGTCCTGGGGGCGGCGCCGCTCGGCAATATCCATGTCGCACATGATTTTTATCTTGGAGACCATCTGCCGCGCATGGGCGCTGATCAGCGCTTCGTTAGCTCCCATTTCAATTGTCTGCAGGAGGCCGTCGAGACGGTAGCGGATGGTCATCCCCTGTTCGGTGGACTCCAGATGGATGTCACTGGCTCCCCTCATGATCCCGGTGGTAATCACCCTCTTAACCAGAAAATCCACATCCGCACTGATAAAATCGGTTACGTATTTTGATTTAACGTTGTCGCGGATCTGATCTTCCGACAGTTCGAACTCAAGCTCTTCGTGTGCAAGGTCGCCACTCAGCTTGAACACCTTCCGCTGGGCGATAACGATGTCACTTTCTTTGGAAATAACTGCATCTATCGGCATATTGCACCAGCTCTCAAGCTGGGCGAGCTCTTCCCGCTGAAGTGGATATGCCATGGCTATCACCAGGGTATTGTCTCTGCACCTGATCGGCACAATGCGGAGGCGTTGTGCATATGTTGCATTGATAAAACCGGACAGTACCGGATCGAACTGTACACCGGCAAGCTTTACGAACTTCAGATCATATTGTGTCGCAATAGCGCGGGCCAGATGTTCCTCTTCCAGCAGATGCTGTCTGATCAACGCCCGGCCAAGCGGGATCTTTTCGTCCGTGCTGATCCTGAGTGCATTTGTCAGTCGCTCCTCGTTGATCAGATTCTGCGAGATCAGGATTTCTCCCAGTTTGCGGCGTTTGTTGTTGTGATCAAGAACGTACTCCAGGTCCGTGGCTTTCAGAAAGCCCATCTGGCACAGAATCTGCCCGATCGGCTGTGTCGGAGTGACCTGCTGCATCTCAAGCGCCTGGTCGAACTGTTTCTGACTGATCAACTTGGCATGAATCAACAACTCTCCGATTTTATTCTCCATCATAGTACCTCCCGCACGCTTGAGCCGTTTTATTTACGACCTTAATGTCACCACCGTGGCGCCATCGCGCCCTTCGTGCGGTTCACCCGGCCGGAATCCTTCGACCAGCGGATGACGCTCCAGCTCTTCACGTACGGCGTCGCGCAGCCTGCCGCTGCCGAGACCGTGAATGATCCGCACTTCCCGCAGACCGGCAGCGCTCGCATGATTGATGAACGGTTCCAGCTCCGCCAGCGCCTCGTCCACCCGCATTCCGATCAATTTCAGCTCCCGCTGGTCACTCTCAATAACATCAACCTTCCATGGTGCGGCAACCGGTTTTTTCCCGCCGCGCCCCGTTGCGCCCAAGGGCGCGAAGAGATCCGTCACGGGGACATCCAGCTCCATTCGCCCGGCTCTCACCCGCGCCTTGGCATGTCTGGGGTCAAACGACAGCACGACGCCGTCATAGCCGAGAGAGCCGATGTGCACAGCGTCACCCTGTTTGACCGACTTCAGCAACACCCGTTCCGGCTGAGCGCCCTGCGGTTTAAGCAGCCTGGTCAGCTCCGCCTCGGTCTTGTGAAGTTCATCAACTACCTCACTCCGTTTTTCACGCTTCAACTCATCCAGCAGAGCATTGGTGCGGCGTCTGGTGGCGGAAATCAGCTCCTTGGCATCATCCCACCCTCTTGCTGCGGCTTCTTTACGGATCTGGTGCACTTCATCGGCGCGCGCATCAAGTTCCGCACTCCGCTGGTCAAGCGACCGTTCACGGGCGCGGAGGGAACTGCTAAGATATTCAAACTCTTTCCTGCGTTGACGCAGCTCGGTCAACAGTCCGGCAAATTCGCTCCCGGCATTCCCCAGCATCTGCCGGGCAAAGGCGATCACCCGCTCCGGCATGCCGAAACGGCGGGCGATCTCTATGGCATGAGACTGCCCCGGTTCGCCAACGATCAGGCGGTAGAGCGGAGTGAAACTGGCATCGTCGAACTCCATGCCGGCGTTGATCATGCCCGGGGTGCGATGGACAAAGCCGATGATATCGCTCAGGTGGGTGGTCGCTATAACCATGCTCCCCTGCTGCTGCAGTTCATGCAGCACACCGCAGGCGATTGCCGCCCCCTGCAGCGGTTCGGTGCCCGCCCCCAGTTCGTCCAGCAGCACCAGGGTGCGCGCGCCGCTCTGTTTGAGAATCGTGGTAATCCGGGCGGCATGGGCCGAAAAGGTGGAGTGGCTCTGCTCGATCGACTGTTCGTCACCGATATCAACCAGCAGTGAATCGAGCAGCGGAAAGGTCGAGCGCGGACCGGCCGGCACCGGCAGGCCGGAGAGCGCCATCAGCGCCAGCATCCCGGCCGTTTTGAGGGCGATGGTCTTGCCGCCGGCGTTGGGGCCGGTGATGACCATGACCGAAGCGGACTCCGAAGCACTCCCGCCCAGTTCCAGCCCGAGCGGCTCCACCTTTTTCACCCCTCCCCGCTTCTGCATCATCAGCAACAACGGATGGCGGGCCTCCACCAGGCGCAGCTCACCCTGTTCGTTGAGTGTAGCAGGCTCCAGGTCGAACTCGCATGCAAAGCGCGCCATGCTCCCCAACAGATCCAGCTCCAGCAGCGTGTCAAAACAGGCGGC
>JANYBN010000228.1 GCA_025360785.1 Geobacter sp. | reverse complement strand
TCGGCCTTGACCACAATCGGCGCTCCGGTGCTGTTTATGAAGGCTTCCGCCTCGGCCTGATCGGTAAACACGCCATAGGCGGCGGTTGGGACGTTATACTTCTGCATCAGATCTTTAGAGAAAGCCTTGCTCCCCTCGATAAAAGCGGCTTTTTGCGACGGGCCGAACACCTTGAGTCCGTGCGACTCGAACAGATCTACGATCCCCATTGACAACGGCTGTTCAGGGCCTACCACCGTCAGGTCGATCTTGTTTTTATAGGCAAAAGCCAACAGTTTATCCAGCTGATCAACGGCTATCGGAAGATTTTCTGCCAGAGCTGCCGTGCCTGGATTGCCTGGAGCGCAATAAAGCTTATTTACAAGCGGAGACTGGGCAATTTTCCAGACCAGGGCGTGTTCGCGACCACCGCCGCCGATTACAAGTATTTTCATAATGGTGCACCTCTATAATTTCAGTTTGAACAAGCACTCAAGTCAAAATAAACCACCTCCAACCCCCTCCTTAAAAACAGGATGGGGCTTTTAGCCCCCCTCCTATTTCGCTTAAAAGGGGTGGTAAGGTTTTAGTGCCGGAAATGCCTCATAGTTGTAAAGATCATGGCAATCCCGTGTTCGTTGGCGGCTTTGATAACCTCTTCGTCACGTACGCTGCCGCCGGTCTGGATGATGGCCGTTACACCCGCCTCTGCTGCGGCATCGACACCATCGCGGAAGGGAAAGAAAGCATCCGAAGCCAGTACCGTTCCCCGAGTCGGGAGCAGCGCTTTCTGAACGGCAATCTTGGATGAATCGACGCGGGACATCTGGCCGGCACCGATGCCTACCGTCTGGTCGCGATTAGAGAATACAATGGCATTCGATTTGACATGCTTGCAGACTCGCCAGGCGAAATCAAGCGCCTCGTATTCAGATGTAGTCGGGGTACGCTCGGTCACCACGCGACAATCACGGGCATTAACCATTCCAAGGTCTCGCCCCTGAAGCAGCAAACCGCCGGTAACGCGCTTCAGATCGAACCCTCCGGCAACATAACTGTCAAGGAGCGGCACCTGCATGACCCGTACGTTCTTTTTGGCGGTAAATATGGCCAGGGCCTCCTCACTGTAACCGGGAGCTATGACCGCCTCAAGAAAGGTGGAGGTCAGTTCTCTGGCGGTATCCGCATCGACAGTACTATTAAAACCGACAATGCCGCCGAAGGCTGAGACAGGATCACACTCGCGAGCCTTATGGTAGGCGCTCAGCGGTGAATCCGCCAGGGCGACGCCGCAAGGGTTGGTGTGCTTGATGATGACAGCGGCGCTCTGTTCAAATTCCTTGACGGTTTCAATTGCGGCGTCCAGGTCGATGATGTTGTTGAAGGAGAGTTCTTTGCCTTGAAGCTGGACGGCATTGGAAACGCACGGTTCGGAGATGTGCTTCTCGATATAAAACGCCGCCGATTGGTGAGGATTTTCACCGTAGCGAAGGTCCTGAGCCTTTTTGACCTGCAGCGTAAATGTGGGTGGATATTCCTGGACTTCACCGGTCAGGCGCGACCCGAGATAGTTTGAGATCGCTCCGTCGTAGGCCGCTGTGTGCTGAAACACCTTGACTGCCAGAGCAAAATTTGTTGTCGCAGAAACCGCACCTGCTGTGGCCTTCATCTCTTCAAGAACCTGCGCATAATCGGCGCTGTCAACCAGCACCGTTACATCCGGATAGTTCTTGGCTGCCGAGCGCAGCATGGTTGGCCCGCCGATATCGATATTCTCAATGGCATCTTCAAGGTGACACCCTTCTTTGGCAGTTGTCGCCTCAAAGGGGTACAGATTTACGACCACCATGTCGATGTTTTCGATGCCATGCTCCTTCATTTTGGCAACATGTTCCGGGTTGGAGCGCATTCCCAGCAGACCGCCATGCACCTTGGGGTGCAGGGTTTTTACCCGGCCATCGAGCATTTCAGGAAAACCGGTAAACTCCGAGACATCCTTGACGGTCAATCCGGCTTCGCGTAACAGTTTGGCCGTGCCGCCGGTAGAGAGCAGTTCCACCCCGTAGTCTGCCAGCTGCTGAGAAAACTCAATAATACCGTTCTTGTCAGAGACACTGATCAGCGCCCTGGTAATCTTTGCCATGCCGTACTCCTTGGTTTAGATAGATTGCCTGAAATGAAGTAGATAACTAGTTATGAGGAAAATCAATATGCCGAATGAAGAGTGTCTCGAAAAGCGGCGTTCCGGAAAGCGGCACCACCCGGAAACGGTGTGCCAGATCCTCAACTGCATCGAAACTGTCCCTGCCTGCAAGAGCTTTTTCAACGCCCGCCAAAGCCCCTTCAGGCGTAAAGCGGGTAGTTTGTATCATGCTTTCATCAAAAATTCCAATCGTTTTCAGCCATTCAGACTGTAAAACCGCGCCAAAAGATCCGGTTAGAATCACCTCTTTCAAGGCGTTACACTGTATACGGGATCGTTCGGCAAGGACATCGATCCCCGCCCGTAGAGCGGCTTTGGCAAGTTGTATCTGCCGGATATCATCCTGAGTCAGTACAATCATCCGTTCTGAGTCCCTGTACAGGACAAAAACATTGGCTCCCTGAAGTTCAATCACCCGCGCCGCCAGATTAGAATCGATCTCCCCGGAGTTCCGCAATCTGCCGCCGGCTTCAAGAATATCACAGCGCAGCAGTTCGGTAATAGCCTCAATTGCTGCCGATCCGCAGATGCCGTACGGTTGACCATTGCCGATTACCTGCAGTTTGAGACGTTCGCCTTCAATTCTAACCGAGCTGATGGCACCCTGAAGGGCAGCCATGCCGCAGGAAAGATTGCCCCCCTCGAAGGCGGGACCGGCCGCGGCTGACGTTGCCCAGATCGACTCTCCTGCGATCAGAGCAATTTCACCATTGGTACCCATGTCGAGGCAGAGTGTGGCTTCACCCGGTTCCGCTCCGTAAATAAATGCCACCGTATCGCCGCCGACGAAGCCTCCCGGCATCGGAAAGATGTAGACGTCTGCGTTGCCATCCCATTCGAAATCGGCGGCTTTTAGATGTGTGCCGTTTGTGTAGAGGGGGCGGTAGGGTGGAAAAGCCAATGAATTAAGAGCGATCCCCATCAGAATATGCTGCATGGCAGGATTTCCGGCGATGGCGACCTGTCGCACATCACCCCATGCGATTCCGGTCGAATCGCATAGATCCTGTCCAATCCGCCGCAACTCGGTACGAATCAGCGCCGACATCTCCTGTTGGAGCGGTGCTGAATTGACGGCCGCCTCCAGGCGCGAAATTACGTCGGCTCCGAAGCGGCGCTGCGGATTCAGCGCACCGGAGATGGCCATGCGCTCGCCACTGCTGCAGTCGATCAGCGAAGCGGCCAGGGTTGTGGTCCCAAGATCTATGGCAAGTGCGTACATGGTCATCTCTGGCAAGTGTGAGTCATTTTATATACACCCTCGGCACACGTTTGCTGATGCCGCAGAAAATCTCATAAGGGATGGTGCCGGCCCAGGCCGCCACCTCTTCGGCATGAATGCAGTTTCCATCATCGTCGGATCCCATCAGGGTTACTGTGTCCCCCACAGCGACACCTTCAATTCCGGTCACATCGAGCATGAGCCAATCCATGCAGACGGTTCCGGCTACTTTAGCCCGCTGTCCACGAACCAGCACCTCACCCTTGTTTGTAAGAGCGCGCGGGTAGCCGTCGGCATACCCGACCGGAACACTGGCGATCAATGTGCGCTGCCCTGCTGTAAAACGGCGGGCATAGCTGACGGTGCTGCCGGGTTCCAGCCATTTGAGCATGGCGATCCGGCTTTTAAGACGCATGACCGGCTTCAGATCAAGCTTGCCCTGAAAGTCTGCTGACGGCAGAGCGCCATACATGGTAATTCCAGGCCTTATAAGGTTGCAGTCAGGAATATCACGCAGCAGGGCTGCCGCACTGTTGGCGATATGTATATAGCGCGGATTGAAACCGGCCTTGCGGATTTCGGCCAGAGCCCAGGCAAAACGTTCCCCCTGAAGTCGAGTGAAGTACTGTCCCGATTCATCAAGCTCATCAGCGCTGGCAAAATGTGAGATCAACCCCTCCAGGGCAATATTCGGCAATTTTTTCAGCTCAACGAGAAACCGGGGAACTTCATTATAGGGGACTCCGAGGCGTCCCATGCCGGTGTCAACCTTGAGATGGATCTGAGCTTTGCGGAAGAGCTTTCCGGCAGCTTGATTGAGATCTTGGGCCTGTTCAATGGTAAACACAATAGTGGAAAGGTTGAAGCCGATGCATTTTCGTTCCTGACCCGGATATACGCCACCCAGCAGCAGGATCGGCTTGTCGCTGCCGCTTTTGCGGAGCTGGATTCCCTCGGCCAGAAAAGCAACACCAAAAGCGTTAACTCCCAGGATTTCCAGCTCCCGGCTGATATCCATGAAACCGTGCCCGTAGGCATCCGCTTTTACAACCGCCAGAATTTCGGTTCTTCGGGGAATAGACGAGCGGATCAGCTGATAGTTATGCTTAAGTGCAGAGAGATCAATTTCCGCATTTGTAGGACGTCCTTCGTACAAAATACATTCTCCTCGGGTTTTTTAGATAAACAATCGGAGCTTTACAGGAGCATTTTTTTTCGCGCGGATGCCAGACAACGTCGCATGTCGGCGCTGTTGCGGCACGCGAGAGCTGCTTTCGCCAAACGACGGCATGCTTCAAAACTGTTGTTGCGAAGCGCCTGTTTAACAACCGGTATACTTGGGGCCGAAAGGCTGAATTCACGTATGCCCATGCCGGCCAAAAGCAACGCGCATAATGGATCTGCAGCCATTTCCCCGCATACTGAAGCTTTTTTGCCAGCCTTGTTGGCAGCATCGGCAACGCGTTTAATGGAATGCAGAATTGCCGGGTGGTAAGGGTCGTAATACTGCCTGACACTGGCATTGTTACGGTCGGCGGCAAGAGTATACTGAATCAGGTCATTGGTGCCGATACTGACATAATCGACCTCCTGGATCAGGTAGTCTATAATCAGCACCGCTGCCGGTACCTCTATCATGATTCCAAACGGGATATAGCCCGGGACGTCATGACCTTCACGCAGCAGCTCATTTCTGACCGAAGTCAGAATCTCCTTGATTTGACGGATCTCATCCAGGCTGCTGATAAGAGGAAACATGATCGTCGCATTGCCGGCATGTGAAGCGAGCAGAATGCCGGCCAGCTGCTCCTTGAATATGTCCTGTCGCTCCAGAGAAACACGTATCGAACGCCATCCCAGGAAAGGGTTATCTTCAGGAGGATATGGAAAGTAGGATAGTCCCTTGTCGCCACCGATATCCAGGGTGCGAATGTTGACGCTCTGACCGGGAAAGCCCTCCAGAATCTTGCGGTAGATGCCGGCCTGCTCTTCACGGCTCGGAAATGCGGATCGCGCCATGTAGGGAAACTCGGTGCGATAGAGCCCGACCCCTTCGGCGCCATGCAGATTGGCGACCCGGACATCGGATATCAACCCGATATTGGCGTTCAGAGTAATCGTAACACCATCAGTTGTAACTGCGGGAAGATCACGAAGGCCTTCCAACTCCTTCATCCGGACGGCATACTCCTGTTCAAGACGTACGTACTCTTTTTTGATGCCTGCATCCGGGTTGAGATAGACGTGCCCTGAGGTGCCGTCAACGATGATCTCATCCTTGACATTCGCTGCCGCCATCACACCAGGCACACCCAGAACGGCAGGGATTCCGAGCGATTTTGCCATGATAGCGGCATGAGAATAGGAATTGCCCTTCTCGGTAACAATGCCGAGAATCTTGTTCGGATCAAGCATCGCTAAACTGGAGGGAAATATTTCTTCCGCCACGAGCACCCGCTTTTCCTTAAGTGTGACCTCGTTTGAATCGTTGCCTTCAATAGCGTCCATGATCCGTCGCCCGATGTCTTCCATATCTGCCGACCGCTCCCGCAGATACAAATCCTCCATGGCGGAAAAGGCCTGGATATAATGTTGAACGACATCATGAACAGCACGGGTGGCACCCATACCCTGATCGATCAGATCGGTGACCTTGGCAGAAAAGCTTCGATCCTCCAGTATCATCAGATGGGTGTGAAAAATAGCTGCATCGTCGGCCGATAGCATTTCACTGACCCGTTTTTCCATATATATGGTCTGGATCTTGGCTTTATCAAGGGCTTGGGAGAACTTGTGCCGTTCTTCTGCAACACTCCCGACCTTTGCCAGCTTGATGACTTTATCGTTGAAACGATCAAGAATATAGATTTTCCCGCGGCCGAAGCCGGATGACACGGCTGTTCCGGAGAGCGTTTTAGAAACGGGCGTCCGCTTCGCGCTCCCGGTGCGGGGAGATGCAGCCTCTCCCTCCGGGCCGTTCCCGTTCCGGACCTTGGCAAGCTCCTTCTCGAACCAGGCACGCTCCTGTTCCTTATTCTGAATCGAATCAAGTAACCGGGCTGTATGAATAATGCTGCCGATTTGAAAGGTGATGGTACGCAGGATGCTGATCTCATCATCGCTGAAACTGCGGGTTTCTCGGGTCTGCACGACAATAACGCCGATAGGTGCTTTGTGTTCGAACAGCGGCAAGCCTAGAAACGAGAGAAACCGTTCTTCTTTTGCCTCTTTGAAATATTTGTAGCGAGGATGTGACGGAGCGTTATCGGTCATGACCATTGCTCGGGTTTCAATGGCAAGGCCGGTAAGACCTTCATGCACCTTCATGGCGACACGGTTGACCGAAGCCTTGGAAAGGCCTTTGGTTGCTTTCAGG
>JANYBN010000213.1 GCA_025360785.1 Geobacter sp. | reverse complement strand
CCTTCACGCGTGGCGGAAAGCTGCTGGTGATGGGAAATGGCGGTTCGGCGGCCGATGCCCAGCACTTTGTTGCTGAAATTGTCAGCCGGTTCAAGATGGAACGGAGGGGTTTACCGGCTATTGCTCTGTCAACAGACACCTCTATTCTGACCGCTATTGGTAATGATTATGGTTTTGACAGGGTATTCAGTCGTCAAGTCGAGGCTCTGGCCGTTTCAGGCGACGTTATTGTCGGAATCTCTACGAGCGGTAATTCCATCAATGTACTGAAGGCGCTGCAGCTAGCGCGTGAAAAAGGATGCCGCACAGTTGCCCTGCTTGGTAATGGTGGCGGGACCATCAAAGATGTCTGTGATCTTGCTCTGACCGTACCGACATCTGACACACCCCGGGCTCAGGAAGGGCATATCACCATCATCCATATTGTCTGCGATCTGCTCGAAAAGGCCATGTTTGCTTGATCAACTGCTTCCAGGGAGGCCATGTGGACCGTACGACCGTTGAAACTCTTTTTGCCCATACTGCTGAAATCCGCTGCCTGGTTGTTGGCGACCTGATGCTCGACGAGTACCTGTGGGGGAAAGCGGAGCGTATTTCGCCGGAGGCACCGGTACAGGTGGTTGATGTGGTTCGCGAAGAACTGCGTCTTGGCGGTGCCGGCAATGTGGTACATAATCTGGCGGCGCTGGGAGCACGTGTCTCCGTCTGTTCCGTGGTTGGTGACGACCAGAACGGCCAGGAACTGCTGGGGCAGTTTTGCCACCATCAGATAGATACACAAGCCGTTTTTTTGGATCCTGACCGCCGTACCAGCCGGAAAACAAGGGTCGTTGCCGCTCATCAGCAGATTGTGCGCATAGATCGGGAATCACGCGAAGCTTTGCCTGCAGCAATTGAACAGCAGATATGTTGCTGGATAGCCGCACATGCTGACGAATTCAAGGTCATCGTGCTTTCAGATTACAACAAAGGTGTTTTGACTCCTGCCGTTATCGCTGCGGCGATTTCTGCAGCAAAGATCGTGGGCATACCGGTTCTCATTGACCCGAAAGGCACGGATTACACACGGTATTCAGGGGCTACGCTGCTGACACCAAATCGCAAGGAGGCCGAGGCCGCTTCCGGAATTTCTATCAATGATACCGCATCGCTGGCTCAAGCCGCTTCTGTTATTATGGATACAACCGGCTTGCAACATCTTCTGATCACCCGTAGTGAAGAGGGAATGTCGCTCTTTTCAAAGGGGGGAGAGATTGTCCACATTCCTACTGTAGCTCGAGAAGTTTTTGATGTATCGGGTGCCGGGGATACCGTCCTTGCAACGCTGGCGGTCGGCATCGCTTCCGGTTTCAACATGGCGGAATCTGCCCGACTGGCCAACATTGCCGCAGGCATTGCCGTCGGGAAGTTGGGGACTTCGATCGTTACACCTCAGGAAATTATCGACACCGTTTCACTGGCCCACAAGGACAGTTATACAAAAATTAAAAGTCTGGTCGTACTGACCGCCTTGATAGCTGCTGAAAAAAACAGTGGCAAGCGGATCGTTTTCACCAATGGCTGTTTTGATTTGCTGCACGCCGGCCATGTGAAATATCTGCAGAAAGCCCGAAGACTTGGCGATATCCTGGTATTGGGACTCAACAGTGATGCCTCCGTACGGAGGCTGAAAGGGCCAAAGAGGCCGCTGATCGATCAGGATGAACGAGCTCATCTCCTGGCCGCGCTCGATTGTATCGATTATGTCATCGTTTTTGACGAGGATACCCCGTTAAAGCTGATAACCGCCCTCAAACCGCACATTCTGGCCAAAGGTGGCGATTATTCGCTTGATGACGTGGTGGGCCGTAAAATCGTGGAGTCCTACGGAGGTCGGGTAGAATTGGTCACCTTTGTTGATGGTAAATCAACTACAAATATAATTGAGCGGATCCTTGAGCTCTATTCATCCAAACAAGAATAAGGATTGTCTGGTTATTGGCTCAGTTTTCTGGTAAGAGAACACATTCCTTGATCAATGAATTGCAGACAGGAGCGGCTATGACAGAGAATATCGGACCACGCAGGGAACTCTGGATTCTGGGTATTAAACCTAAAACCGGACGCGAAGAGATTCTTTCCTCATATCTGGAGGCTGGCGGATATGTCTGCCGGGTTGAACATTTCGACAACCTTGTTACCGGAAGGCCATTGGGAATAGTTCTGGATATTTCACCGTTTTCTGATGACGGCTGGGGGATACTGCAAAAGATCAAAAGTTCTGCGGATACCAGGGATATACCTGTATTGCCTGTTTTCCTGAGTGAAATGGGAAAAGTCGGCGGTGTATTTCCGGTCGCCGGTTTTTTCACGCTTCCCGTTGATGAGCAGTATTTTCAGAATCGTCTGGCGGTCTATGGACTGACAGAAGAAGCAGAAACCTGGGACCTGCAATCGATGGTGGTATCAAGGAGCGGCGAAGACAAACTTTCCAAGTCAATTGAAACATTGGGTTTTGAAGTTATAAAAGGATATACCGGGAAGGAGGCCTTGGCTCTCTCATCGATTCATCCTGTCTATATGATTTTCTGCAGCCAGATGCTGTCAGACATGTCGGCATTCGAGCTGCAAGAGCATCTCCGCCTGGTCCCATACAGCAGCAACACTCCCATGTTTGTTCTGCTGAAGGATGGCATGAAAGATGGTGAAAAGTTGGCCATGAGCCGGGAGATAGCTCACCTGGTAAGAAAAAAGCAACTTTCCTGTGAGGAGTTTTTGGGGTGTCTGCGACGCAGAGAATGACTGAAGGGAATAATAGTTATAAGAACAGCCGCTCTCCGGTTTCGGATGGGCGGCTGTTCTTATTTTAATTAAAGAATGATACCTGCAACGTCACAAAAGACCTTCCAGCTCTCTGATTTCAACACTTGCCTTACCTCGAAGATCCTTGGCCCATTGACTGAAACGCTCTTCCGATTTTTTACGATAGAGGGTCTCCTCAATATCGGATTTGACGTTTTCAAAAGGTTTGGTTTTGCCCGCTACCTTTGCCTCAAGTTTGATGATGTGGAAGCCTATCGGTGTAGTAACAAGTTCACTCACCTCACCCGGTTTCAGGGAAATGATGGTTTTTTCCAGTTCCGGCTGCATGTCGCCTTTTTTGAAACTTCCCAGATCGCCGCCATCTTTACGAGCTGCCGGGTCTTCTGAAAACTTTTTTGCCAGTTCGGCGAAGTCTTTACCACCCTTGACATCAGCCAGGACAGCCAGGGCTGTCGCTTTAGATCGTTGAATATCATCAGGTGTTGCCTTTTCACCGGTTTTGAAGAAAATGTGCCGGGCACGAAAGCTTTCCTCTTCAGTATATTTAGCAAGGTTAGCGGTGTAATAATCCCGCATCTCGGTTTCACCGACCTGGACCTTGGCACGGACTTCCATACTAACCAGTTTCAACTTTTCAATCTGTTCCTGGAGTTGGGCACGATACAGATCAAAGGAAAGTCCCTGACCGGCAAGAGCCGCGACCAAGGCTTCCTGCGAAGGAATGTTATTCTGTTTGCGCACGTCATCGATCGCCTGACGTATTTCCTCTTCTGACACCCGAATATTCAACTCCCTAATCTTTTGCTCGGTTAGTTTCTTTTCAATCAACCGATCAAGAACAGTACGGCGAATCTTGCTCCGGGCGGCGTCATTTATGGCACCTTTTTTCTCCGCTTCGGTTATAAGCAATTGCGCTTCCCGATTGACATCATACAGGGTAATGATCTCGTCGTTAACTACTGCAACAATGGCATTTGTTACGTTTACAGGCTTCTTTGGCTCTTCAGGTGAGGTTGTTGACTGAACCGGTTTTAGCGTCGCCGCAACCGGTTCCTTGCTTACAGCCGCATCGTTTCCGGCACATCCGCTCATAACTAACAGAGCCAGAGTAGTTGTTGTCACTGCTGCCAAAGTATGGAGCTTCATAGTTGCACTCTCTTCTTCTGTAAGATGTAAAAGCCGGAAGGGGGATATACTCCCGCACTTCCGGCTTTATCTGTTTAAAACATTACTGCGCCTTGCCTGATGGTTGCTATTTCTTTTCAGGAGCTGCCGGCTTTGGAGCCTCGACAGGTTTTTTATCATCTGCTTTAGGTTCTTCCTTCTTGCCGCCAACGCTGTTTAGAACATCTTCTTTGATCGTAATTTTAGCGGTCTTTTTCAGTTCGTCTTTAATTTTCTGGAAAACTTCCTGCTGTTTGGTTGGCATGATCGCGCCCTTGATCTGCTCCTTTACTTCCTCAAAGGGACGGATACCGGCCGGCCGTTTACCTGTCAGCTTGATGATGTGAAAGCCGAAATCGGATTTGACAATATCGGAAATCTGTCCTTCTTTAAGTGCTAAAGCTGCTTTCTCGAATGCCGGCACCATGCTGCCTTTGCCGAACCACCCAAGATCGCCACCTTTGGCAGAAGAGGAGTCAACAGAGAATTTCTTGGCAAGATCTTCAAATTTTCCACCGGATTTAAGCTGAGCCAGTACGTCCTTGGCTTCTTTTTCGGTTTTCACCAGGATGTGGCTGGCTTTGATCTGCTCTCCGGACTTGAATTTATCCTTGTTCTGCTCATAGAATTTTTTCATATCTTCATCAGATACTTTAGATTCAACTTCAACCTTTTTCTTGAGGAAAGATTCCACGATCAGGCGTTTTCTAAGATCCTGCAGTTTTTCCTCAATTTCTGGCCCCTTGTCGAGACCATCCTTGGCAGCTTGCTGCAGAATCAGTTCACGGATAACCATTGTATCCAGCATCTCTTTACGACCCTGTGGCGTGTCGGCCATCGCTTTCAGATACTCGGGCAGATTTTTCAGTTCACGGTCAAAATCACCGGTGGTAATGCTGCCGCTATTGACTTCCGCCAGAACCTTACCCTCTTTTTTACCCTCAGATTTTGCGCCGCCGTTGGTGCTTCCCTGACAGCCGACAAGTGCAACCACACAGAGCGTGGCCGCAAACAGTTTTGTTGTGGTAATAATTTTCACGTAAAGCTCCTTTTAGTTAGTGTTCAAGTGTATGTAATTCGATGAAAAATAGCATACCAGTCCGGCTGTTGCAACAATATTTCACAACGCATACATAATGGATTTTTGCTTGCCATTAACGCTCGGTACGATACAATGGCCACCCTGTAAACCTCCTACTAAACTAAACACAGAATTGATCCAACCGTGACTCATTCAACTACTTCTCCACTTGCCAACTTAGGCGAATTCGGCCTTATTTCCCGTATTGCGGCCAAAGTATTTACGCATGAAAGCGTTGTTACAGGCATAGGTGATGATGCCGCAGTGACCGCAATCTCAGCAGGAATGCATATGTTGACCTCCACCGACATGCTTCTGGAGGATGTGCATTTTCGTCGCACATGGCATGACCCCTACCGTCTGGGGCGCAAATCCCTCGCGGTCAGTATTTCCGACATCGCTGCCATGGGCGCCATCCCACGCTGGACGCTGCTCTCGCTTGCAATTCCACCGGAACTTCCTCTTGATTTTGTTGATAATTATATTCGCGGTTTTTTAGCAATGGCGGAAGAATACCAGGTAACCCTGATTGGCGGCGACACCTGTTCTTCCCGCTCAGGATTGACGATTTCAGTTACCATCATGGGTGAACAGTACCCTGGCCAGATTGTGCGGCGCTCAGGAGCAATGCCGGAAGACGATATCTGGGTGACCGGAACATTGGGTGATGCAGCACTGGCTTTGAAATTGCTCGAAAGTGGCGAAACTGTTTCAGACAAACTTCTGCCTCGCCTGCTCGACCCGAATCCACGGGTTTATGCCGCGACGACACTAGCGGAAGCCGGATTGATTACCGCCATGATCGACATCAGTGATGGCATTATGGCAGATTACGGCCATATTGCCGAGCGATCCGGTGTCGGCGGTTGTATTCGGCTTGATGAACTTCCGCTTTCTTCGGACTTCCTCAGTTACTCGGCACATTTCCCGGTTATTCCATACCAACTGGCGCTTTCCGGTGGAGAAGATTACGAACTCTGCTTCACAGCAAACAGGAATAACCGTGAAAAAGTTGTTGGCTGCGCGAAAAAGTGTGGCATTGCTGTGACACGTATTGGTATAGTGTCAAGCTCTCCAGGAGTGACGGCTGTCAATCCTGACGGCAGTTCGTATAAAGCTCAGACAGAGGGTTTTAACCATTTCAAATAGCTTATA
Source organism: Geobacter sp. (assembly GCA_025360785.1). Lineage (GTDB taxonomy): Bacteria > Desulfobacterota > Desulfuromonadia > Geobacterales > Pseudopelobacteraceae > JACRCG01. The sequence goes on along the minus strand of JANYBN010000213.1, from coordinate 2,648 downwards.
TTCCCAAACGAAAGGAACATCCATGCATCACATCATGATCCCCTCAGACAAGGCCCGGCGTTGTGCAGACGCCATCCGTATCCTCTCCGCCGAAGCGGTAGACAGGGCTAATTCCGGTCACCCCGGCCTCCCGATGGGGGCAGCCGACTGTGCAGTAGCACTTTGGGGCAATTTCCTCGAATTCAATCCTGATGATCCACGCTGGCCCAACCGCGACCGATTCATTCTTTCAGCCGGGCATGGTTCTATGCTGCTCTATTCGCTGCTGCACCTGTTTGGTTTTGACCTTCCTATGGAAGAGATCAAGAACTTCCGCCAATGGGGAAGCAAGACCCCGGGACACCCGGAATTCGGGCACACTGTCGGCGTTGAAGTCACCACCGGCCCTCTGGGGCAGGGTTTTGCCAATGGCGTCGGCATGGGCATCGCTTCTCAGATGGCTGCTGAGCGTTTCAATACCGCCGACTTCAAGCCGATTAACCATTATATTTACACCCTTCTCGGTGACGGCTGTCTGCAGGAAGGGATCAGCTATGAGGCTGCAGCTTTGGCCGGTCACCTAAAGCTGGGTAATCTGATCTACATATACGACAGTAATAGTATCACGATTGAGGGGAAAACCGATCTGGCATGGTCTGAGGATGTTGAAGGTCGTTTTAATGCCAGCGGCTGGCACGTGCAGAAGATCGACGGGCATGACAACGACCAGATTGTTGCCGCCATCGCTGCTGCCAAGACAGAAACCGGTAAGCCTTCAATCATCATAGCCACCACTCATATTGCCTACGGAAGTCCTAAATGTCAGGGAACGTCCGGAGCGCACGGTTCGCCACTCGGCAAGGACGAAATCGCCGCCACCCGCGCCAAGCTTGGTTGGGATGCCCCGTCATTCGAGATCCCTCAGGATGTACGCGATACTTGCCGGCAGCGGGTAGAAGAGCTTAAACAGCGTTACACCTCATGGCAGCGAGGTTTCGAGTCCTGGCATGCCGCGAATCCCGAAAAATCCAAACTTTGGGATGAAATGTGGCACAAACATCTGCCAACGAATCTGACTGAAGAATTGCTGGCGGCTGTCGCCGGCAAGGACGGCGCTACCAGGGCTCTATCGGGAACCATACTGCAGAAGGTTGCAGCGCTGATCCCCTCTGTAGTAGGCGGATCTGCAGACCTGTCTCCATCCAACAACAGCGACATCAAGGGTTCTCCTTCGATTCAGGCCGGCAGCTTTGCCGGACGCAACCTGCACTTCGGCATTCGTGAACATGCCATGGGGGCGGTCATCAACGGCATGGCTCTCTATGGCTGTTTTATCCCCTATGGAGCGACCTTTCTGGTATTTGCCGACTACTGCCGTCCGGCTGTACGCCTCTCAGCGCTGATGAACCAGCAGGCAATTTATATCTTTACTCATGATTCCTTCTTTGTCGGTGAGGACGGTCCGACGCACCAACCGATCGAACATGTCGCCTCACTGCGCCTGATCCCGGGCCTGCAGGTTATCCGTCCTGCCGACGGGACGGAAACGGCTCTGGCATGGCAGGCAGCTCTTCAGTACCAAGGCCCGACCGCGCTGATCCTGACCCGCCAGAAGCTTCCGGTAATCGATCGTGCAGCATCCTTCACACCGGCTGACGCGCTCAAAGGTGGCTACATCATATCTTCGCCAATCGGCACGCCAGATGTGGTGGTTATGGCCAGCGGTTCCGAGGTGCATATAGCAGCGGAAGCGGCCGTAATACTTGCCTCACAGAATATCAAAGCCCGTGTTGTCTCTGTCCCATGCCTGGAAACCTTTCTTGCCCAGCCGGCAGAGTATCTCAGCAATGTGCTTCCGAGCGGTATTCCGCGCGTTGCCTTTGAGGCTGGACGTAGCCATCCATGGGGATGTCTGATCGGCTGTGACGGACTGTTTATCGGAATAGAACATTTCGGCGCTTCGGCACCGGACAAGATTTTGGCTGAACAGTTTGGGTTCACCACTCCACAAGTGGCTGAGAAGATTGCTGCATTTGTGAATAAATAAAAAACCCACTGGTGATACAGAGGAAATTCGGAGGAATACAGATTTTAACAAGCACCTCCATTTTTCCTACATCACCATCATGGTGATGCTTTACGGTAAGATTACTCTATGGAACTGATCGAACAACTTAAAAAACCGCTGCTCTTTTCCGGTCTGAACAACGCCGACCTTTCTGAACTGGCCTCTATTACGGTTCGCCGCGCTTTCAGGAAGGGTGAAACTCTGTTCAGTGAGGGAGAAGAGGCTACCGGTTTTTATCTGCTGGTATCCGGCGGCATCAAACTCTGCCGAATGTCTCCTGATGGACGCGAGAAGGTGCTTCACTTTGTCAAGCCGCTCGAGACATTTGCCGAAGCCGCTTTTTTTGGTGATGGCAAATATCCGGCTGAAGCCAGAGCAATGGAGTCAGGCGAAGTATTATATCTGCCACGGCAGGGATTCATGGATCTTATGAGTCATAATCCTAACTTTGCATTTAACCTGGTAGTATCGCTCTCACTCATGCTGCGTCAGTTTGCCCGCCAAATTGAAGAACTCTCCTTTGCCGACGTTACGTCACGATTAGCCTCCTTTCTAGTACGGCGGGCAGCAGAGGGCTCAACAAACTTCGGCGGCATCACCT
>JANYBN010000196.1 GCA_025360785.1 Geobacter sp. | reverse complement strand
TTAAACTCTTCTTTAAGATGCAGGGTGATCTCGGTACCGCGCAGTTCGCGGGTGCACTCCTCGACCGTATAGCTGCCGTCGCCGGTTGATTCCCAGCGGCAGCCGTCTGTAGCGGCACCACCCTTGCGGGTTTCCATGGTAACGCGGTCTGCGACCATGAACGAAGCATAAAAACCGACACCGAACTGACCGATCAATTCCGGATTGTTACTATCCGCCTTTTCTTTTAATGACTGCATGAACGCCTTGGTGCCGGAGCGGGCGATGGTGCCGATATTTTCTTCGACCTCAGCCATGTTCATGCCGATGCCGTTGTCGCGGATAACCAGCGTACCGGCCTCTTTGTCAGGGATGATCTTGATCTTCCAGTCGCTGTTCCCTTCCAAAAGCGATTCGTCGGAATGGGATTCAAAGCGTACTTTGTCGATTGCGTCGGAAGCATTGGAAATCAGTTCGCGGAGAAAAATGTCTTTGTTTGAATAGAGTGAGTGGATTACCAGGTCGAGCAATTGCTGGACTTCAGTCTGGAACTGTTTGGTGGTTTTGGACATAGTTTGTTGCATCTCCTTCGGTGTGATGGAATCTGAATAGCAATAACATAATCATAATTCCTCAGATTTTCAAGGGGGAGAGAAGTAAAAAACAAAATCTGACGAAACAGTGAACAAAGAACCGGTTGAGTAAATGAAAACACCAATACGCAATTGATTATAAAGTCAGTTATGTTATAGTTCCAAAAAATTAATATATGTCGGACTTAATATCTTAAATACAACCGAGAATATTTTATCTGAGGAGCGATACACACATGAAAAGCAAGCATGATATTGATGACGATGAAATGATTGAAGAGACCGCAGAAACTGAAAACGGCAGCTTTGCCGAGCTGTTTGAACAGAGCGGCAAGGAGAATAAACGCTGGCTGGAACCGGGCCAGAAACTGACCGGAAAAGTGCTGAAGATCGGTAACGAATGGATTTTTATGGATACCGGCCAGAAAGGGGAGGGGGTCATCGAGCGGAAGGAATTCCTGGATTTTGACGGTAATATTACTGTTAAGGAGGGTGATGAAATTTCCGCTTATTTCCTATCTTCAAGCCATGGCGAGATGCGTTTTACGACCAGAATCGGCGGCGGCGCTTCCGGCGGTGGAAGTGCCCAGCTGGAGCAGGCGTGGCAGGCGGGCGTACCGGTTGAAGGCGTGGTGGAAAAAGAGATCAAGGGTGGTTATGAAATCAAGCTCGGCTCGGCCCGGGCGTTCTGTCCTTTCTCCCAGATCGCGCTTCGGCGCGTTGAGAACCCCGAGGCGCTGATCGGCACCCGTCTGACGTTTCGGATCAGTGAATATGCAGAAGACGGCCGCAACATCATCGTCTCACGCCGCGCCCTGCTTGAAGATGAACAGCGTCTGCTGAAAGAGGAAGCACAGGCGGGGATCAGCGAAGGGATGACGGTTGCCGGAACGGTTATTTCCTTGCAGGATTATGGCGCATTTATCGATATAGGCGGCCTGGAAGGGTTGCTGCCGATATCCGAGATCGGCTGGAGCCGCGTTAAGGATGTCCGCGATGTGCTGAGTGTCGGCCAGCAGCTGACAGTAGTTGTTAAAACGATTGACAAGGAAAAGGATCGCATCTCGTTAAGCCTCAAGGATACCCTTGCTGATCCGTGGGAGCTGGTGCTTGACAAGTTTCCGGAAGGATCTTTTCATACCGGTACCGTCGCACGTCTGGACACATTTGGCGCGTTTGTTACCATAAGCGACGGCGTTGACGGCCTGCTTCATATATCTAAACTGGGCGCCGGCAAGCGGATCAACCACCCCCGTGAAATAGTCAAAGAAGGGGAACAGATTGAAGTCAAGATTGAGAGCATTGATCGCGCCAATCGCCGTATATCCCTTGCTCTGGCAGGTCCGGCACGCGTAGCCGCAGAGGAAGAGGCCACGATGACCGAGTTTCGTCGGCAGGCTGATGATGCTCCCAAAGGAATGGGCACGCTGGGGGATATGTTGCGGTCAAGAACTCAGAAGGGTAAAAAATAAGCGATGTCTGACTACCCTGTAGAAGATCCTGATTGGGATAGCCGCTGCCTGCAGTGCGGGCTCTGCTGCTTTGAAAAGATAGAAGACGATCGAGGCAATATTCTCTACACTCAGACCGCCTGTCGCTTTCTTGACGTGATCAGTCGCGAGTGCAAAATATTCGACCGCCGTTTCGAGATCAATCCCAGCTGTGTAAAATTGACTCCCGAACTGGTCCAGACCTTGCGGTGGCTCCCGCGTGACTGCGGGTATCATCGCAAGGCTGTTGAGTCTGTCAAGACTCCGAGAAAAGGTAGACAAAAAAAATAGGGCAAAGCAGATGACGCATCTGCTTTGCCCTTGTTGCCCATTAATCAAATACGGACAAAGTAGATTAAGCCTGCTTTGCCATTACTTTATCTCCAGCCCGTCAAGCAGATCCAGTACGACTTCTGCCCGGTTAAGAGTGTAAATGTGTACTCCCGGAACGCCGGCGTCCAGAAGTTCCTGGGCCTGGCGCCGGGCATGGGCAATGCCGACTTTTTGTACTTCCGCCGCTCCTCCTTTATGATCCGCTTTTTCCAGCTCGGCGAGAAACTCTGCCGGAATAGACGCTCCACACAGTGAAACGATTCTTTTGATTACCTTCAGGCTGACCACCGGCAAAATCCCCGGAATGATCGGTTTGAAAATTCCCGCTTCGCGAGCCCGCTTCACAGAGCTGTGATACAGGTTATTGTCAAAGAACAGCTGAGTTATTGCCAGGTCCGCGCCACTATCCAGTTTTAGTTTCAAATAAGACAGGTCTGCCTCCAGGCTTGCCGCTTCCGGGTGTACCTCAGGATATCCCGCAACGCCGATCCCCAGATCAGGGAACGAAGTACGGATCAGCTTGACCAGATCTGATGCAAACTGCAGGGGCGAAGGGAGTGGTGAAGTGACAGATCCATCCAGCGGCAGGTCGCCACGCAAGGCCAGCACGTTATCAACCCCTCCCTCAGCCAGGTTGTCAAGGAATCGTTCAACCTCTCCGATTTTTGAACCTAAGCAGGTTAAGTGCGCCATCGTCTCAAGACCGTATTCCTGCTGAAAGCGTGTCACTATTTCAAGAGAATCCGCATTGGTGCTACCACCGGCGCCGTATGTCACAGAGGCGAAGAGCGGGTTCAACAGGGCAAGTCTTTTTACGGTCTTAAAAAAAGCGGGCCAATCCTCGCGGGTTTTTGGCGGAAAAAATTCGAATGAAATAAATTGTTTGTCCTGATTGATCGAATCGATGATTTTCATATTTCTCCACAGTGGCAATTAAAATATTTCCTGCCTATTGCTCACTCAAAAAACGTCAGCTACTTTTATCTGAAAAACAATAAAAAGTCATCCCAAACCATGACACTCAAGCCAATATTTCCATCCAGAGGTATTCATGTGCCCGGATCTTCAGAGGATGATGAAGTATACTACGTAGAGTGGTGTTACATCGAATTTTCTTGGGAATATGATGAAGAAATGGAAATGGTGCTCAAGGATAATTATCCATTTAGAAGCGTCAAAGAACATTATGTCCCGACCTATGTATTCGATAAGACCGTTGACAGCCTTTGAAATGTGATAAAAAGGTTTAATTGGGGTTGGGAAAGGGGGCGTGCCTCAACTTCTGACAATGTGTAAGAGGGTGAGACACGATCCTTACGCCCCACGCCCCTCACATTGCCGGATGACTCCTCACATTTGCCGACAATGCCTGCTTTCTCCTGCAAAAAAATATTCATAAAAGGTATAACCATGAGCATCCGCAAGCCGCATGAAATACAGGTGACTGAAGCACCCAAAGGAGAGGTTCTGCTGTATCAGTCAGATGATGGCTGCGTCAGGCTTGATGTCAGGCTTGAAGACGAAACGGTATGGTTAACCCAACCCCTGATGGCAGAGCTGTTTCAAACCACCCATCAGAATATCAGCCAACATGTCCAGAATATATATGAAGAAGGTGAATTGTTTGACGAGGCAACTCACAAGAAAATCTTGTCGCAACCGGGAACCTTGCAATCCTGCACGGGCTCTATACCCGGATAATCATTCCATTTGAGGTCAGTAATGAAATTTTGGCGGGCGGTCAATCCGGTTTTGCCGTGCCCGAGTTTCAAGCGGCAACCTGCCAAACATACTGTGGAGTGTAAGGGGCGTTTTTGCGGGGTCTCTATGCTGCACTTTGACGGGATATCATCGGTATACTTCCCGCCGGTGTCCTATGTTTATAATCAGCAACGTTAAAATGTCCTGCTCTATGCTGTAAATGATGCGATAATCGCTTACTCGTACACGGTACAGACCATCGCTGTTCTTAAGCTTTTTTACTCCAGGCGGCATCGGATCGTTCGCCAGTCCGAGAATACAGGCGTCCACCCGTTTCAGAATTTGTTTGGGGATAGCCGATAAATCCCGGACAGCCGACTTGGTCAATTCAATCCGATACGTCATTTAAAGCCCCAAGTCACGCCGCAGATCCTGATAGGAAACGCGCTCGCCTGATTCTGCCAGAGCCGCCTTTGCCGCTTCAACATCCATTCGGTCTTCCATCTCTTCGAGAAGTTCCAGGTCTTCAACCGGCACAATAGCGACTACTTTTTTCCCTCGCCTGGTCAGGACGAATCTTTCCTTGCCGAACGATGCCCGGTTGATGACATCGGCAAAATCATTGCGGGCTACTGCTGTTGATATATTAGTCATTGCGACAACCTCCACTTGTACAAAGTGTACGTTACGGACGTGATGCGGTCAAATAAATTCTGTTTGAGCCAGATGCAGGTAGAATATCATATCCTGAAACATTCCCTGATATCCTCGCAGAAACTCGTCAGGAGTTTGTGCGGTTGTCATCGGGCCAGGCAGCTCAGATGCAACATGGCTTGTCGAGCGGCCGTCTATCTGCAGAAAGATGACGAGACTACGCCGCCAATTTCTCTTCAGGCTCCACCGTCAAACGCAATCCCATCCCGTGTAGAACACTGGCAATACTTTTAAACTCCGGATTGCCCCGCTTCGAAAGCATCTTGTAAAGACTCTCTCTACCTAATTGCGCTTTTTCGGCAACGGTGGCCATTCCACCCCGCGCCTTGGCAACGTCACGCAAGGCCAGCAGAAATGCCTCCCTGTCTCCGTCTTCAATAACCGCCGTCAAGTATCCCGCCGCGTTCTTTGGGTCTTGCAGCCATTCATAAAGATCATCCTCATACGGTACTGATTTCCCGGCCATATTTATTCTCCTTTATAATCTTTCCAGTAATGCTTTGCTGTCTCAATGTCCTTGCGCTGTGTTGACTTGTCACCGCCAATAAGTAGCAGCACAACAGTCTTGCCACTCATTGCATAATAAACGCGATAGCCGGGGCCATGGTCGATCTTGAGTTCAATAACACTATCACCCAAGGGCTTTACATTTCCGAAGTTACCGACTCTTACTCTGGCAAGCCGCGCTCGGATACGTTCAATCGCTTGTAAATCACGAAGAGAATGCAGCCAATCCCTGAACTGTATGTCTCCGTTTTCCTTCTGATAATACTCAAGCAGATATGCTGAATCTGTCATGGTAAATTGTATCCTTTGGATTACGACTAATCAAGTTTTATTGTGAACTAATCAAGATGTATTGTTGAGCGTAAACCTTCAATGTTAGGCAAAATATTTATAGCATCCGGAATGCCTGATCTGAAAGAGATTGTTATAAACAACGGTCAGGTTTTTTGATTTGACAGCATACGACCGGATGTCGTATACAGGAAACTCGCATTATAGTGCCTTTTCCCAGATAGTTAGCCCTGCCGGTAACATGCATTAAGTGCCAAATTTTTTTAAAGAGAGATCAAACACCATGTTCAATTTGAAACCTGAAGTTGTCGCCCAGCTCGAACGCGTGTTGGGTTCTGTAGAAATGCTGCTCCCCAAAGCTGTGGCAAAGATTGACTGGGAACATTGCCCCGCTGCCAACTGGCGGCGCCACTCTTTCTCCGGGTATCTTGAACCGGTCAGGGTCACCGATACAACCACACTCAACGAACTGATCGGCGTCGAAGAACAAAAAGAAATAATGGTCAGCAACACCCGCCAGTTTCTGGCCGGTCTGCCGGCAAATAACGCCCTCTTGTGGGGATCGCGCGGTTCCGGCAAGTCATCTATCGTCAAGGCGCTGCTGAACGAATTTTCACCACAGGGGTTACGATTCATCCAAGTGGAAAAGGAAGATCTTATCTATCTGTCGGAAATATTCAATGCTGTTGAGAACCAGCCGTATCGGTTTATCCTGCTTTGTGATGATTTGACCTTTGAAGTAGGAGAGCTCAGTTACAAGATGCTGAAAAGCGCCCTCGACGGCTCGGTCTATTCGGCACCAGAGAATGTTCTTATCTATGTAACCTCCAACCGGCGTCACCTGTTGCCTGAATATGAATCCGATCACCTGGGCGGCAAGTTTGTCAAAGGAGAGCTGCAGCAGAGCGAGGCGATGGAGGAGAAGGTTTCCCTCTCAGACCGTTTCGGTATCTGGGTCGCTTTCTATGCGTTTTCTCAGGATCGCTACCTGGATGCGGTACGCCTGAATATTGAGAAAGAAAGCAGTATGCAAAAGGTAAATATTCCCTGGACCGACGATATCGAGCGGGACGCAATCCAGTGGTCGCACGACAAGAGCAAGCGCTGCGGCAGGACCGCCTACCAGTTTGCCAAGAATTGGATGGGTCGGCATCTGTTGGATTCCCGTAAAGCATAATAAATATTTCCCGCCTGTAGATTTTACTTGCCAATCTCATTCGCTCTCTCTATATTGATATTCATGTTCAATAAGGAGGGCAAATGATTCTCGAAAAGAAGAAGGCATTTCAGAATTTTGCGGCGGCCAAAGGTCTCAGATCCACCCGTCAGCGCGATATCATCCTCGATATCTTCCTTTCTACTCATCAGCACGTCAGCGTTGAAGAACTCTACCTTAAAATAAAGTCCAGTAATCCCGGTATTGGCCATGCCACGGTGTATCGCACTCTCAAGCTGTTTGCGGAGGCCGGCCTGGCCCGCGAAATCCTGCTGCATGACGGCCAGACCCGTTATGAGCATGTCGTGGCCGGTGAGCATCATGACCACCTGGTCTGTACCGGCTGCAACTCCATCGTAGAATTTGAAGATGAAACCATCGAAAAGCTGCAGAATGAAATCGCCGCACGTCACGGTTTCCTGATCAAAAACCATAAGATGGAGATCTATGGCCTCTGCGCCGTCTGTAGAAATTAATTTACCCTTACCGAACCCTCTCCAAACGGAGAGGGGGTTTTTTTAGCAGTCAAATGAAAATGAATGTCAAAAGCATAACAAGGAAGAATATTATGGCTACATGCTGCAGCAAACAGACAGAAACAACTTTTAGCGGAAACGCCAGGAAAGTTGCACTGGTGGGCAATCCAAACGTCGGCAAGAGCGTGCTGTTCAACGCCTTGACCGGTGCTTATGTCACCGTTTCCAATTATCCTGGCACTTCTGTGGAAGTGTCTCGGGGGAATGCAACTGTCAATGGACAGCAATGGGAGGTGATCGACACTCCCGGCATGTATTCGATTCACACCATCACCGAAGAGGAGCGGGTGGCGCGTGAGATCCTGCTGCACGAGACTCCGGATCTGGTGATTCACGTGCTGGATGCCCGCAACCTGGAGCGGATGCTGGCCATGACGATACAGTTGATTGAAGCCGGACTGCCGGTGATCCTGGTCGTCAATATCATGGATGAAGCCGAGCGGATGGGGCTCTCCATCGATCTTGAACTGCTTCAGCAGAAGCTCGGCATTCCGGTAATCGGGGCGGCCACTGCCCGCAAGCGCGGAATTGATGAAATCCGCGCGGCAATGAGTGCCTATCGCTGCCCCTGCGAACAGCAGCGTTTTGAATACAGCCGCCTGCTGGAGCGTGATATCAACGAGGTTGCCGGTCTGATGCAGAGCGACTACATACTCTCAAGGCGCGCCCTGGCGCTGCTGCTGTTGCAGCAGGATGAAGAAATAACCGAACTGGTAAGCCAACGCGAGGGTGACGGCTATGCCGCTCTGGCCGAGAAGGTGCGTGAGATCGCTTTCGATCGCCGCGAATCATTCCATCTCGACCTGTCGCTGGAACGGAACGAGATGGGGCGTCGGATCGTGAACGGCGTCTTTTTCGCTCCGGAAAAGCGGGTAGTGACAGCGGCGGAACGTTTGTCGCGCCTGGCGGTCCAGCCGCTGACCGGCATGCCGATGCTGCTTATCGTGCTCTATTTCGGACTTTATCAGTTCGTCGGGGTCTTTGGAGCCGGCACTGTGGTTGACTTTCTGGAAAAGCAGATATTTGTTGAGATCTTCAATCCCTGGATAACCTCTACGATCAAGGCGCTGATCCCCTGGGAGGTCATCCAGGAGCTGTTCGTAGGTGAATACGGCATCATCACTCTCGGCATCCGTTACGCCGTCGGCATCATCCTGCCGATCGTGGCCACCTTCTTCATTTTCTTCTCCTTTCTGGAGGATACCGGTTACTTCCCGCGTCTGGCGCTGCTGGTGGACCGACTCTTCAAGCATTTCGGCATGAGCGGCCGGGCGGTGATCCCTATGGTGCTTGGTTTCGGCTGCGACACGATGGCAACCATGGTTACCCGAACCCTGGAAACGACCCGTGAGCGGATTATAGCCACTATCCTCCTCTCGCTGGCAATTCCCTGTTCGGCCCAATTGGGGGTGATCATGTCGCTCCTTTCCAAGTTTCCCGGGGCCCTGGCGGTGTGGGGTGGTTGTCTGCTGCTGCTGTTCATCGTTGTCGGGATGCTCTCGGCAAGAATCCTCCCCGGTGAGGCGCCGATGTTTTATATGGAGATTCCCCCGATGCGGCTGCCTCAGGTCGGCAACGTGATCACCAAGACCTATACCCGCATGCAGTGGTACTTCATGGAGATTCTGCCGCTGTTCGTGCTGGCCTCGGTGCTGCTCTGGCTCGGCAAAATCACCGGCTTCTTCGAAGTAATGATAAACGCCATGACCCCTGTGATGGCATCCATCGGTCTGCCGAGGGAGACTGCGGTGGCCTTCATCTTCGGTTTCTTCCGCCGTGATTACGGTGCTGCCGGTCTCTATGAACTGCAGACCAAGGGGCTGATGGATGCCCGTCAGTTGACTGTCGCCGCCGTGACCCTGACTCTGTTCATCCCCTGTGTCGCCCAGTTCCTGATTATGAAAAAGGAACGCGGCTGGAAGGTGGCCGGTGCGATCGGCATTTTTGTCAGCCTGTTCGCCTTCGGCAGCGGTTATGTGTTGAACAAGGCGCTGCTGGTGACGGGGTTACTGTCATGATCTGCGGATTCTGCGGTTTAGAATTTGATGAAGAAAACGGCAAGAAGGGATGCGGCGGCTGTTCCAGCGGCTGTCACAGCGTCCACTGCCCGCGCTGCAACTACAAGAACCCGCTGGAGTCTGGTGTTGTCAAGAAACTGAAAACGATTTTCGGTAAGAATACTCATAAAGGAGACGAACAATGAAACTTTCGGAAAAGGCAGAAGAGATATTGGAGGCGTTGTGGATCGCGGTGGAAGAGGGTGGGGCGGCATTTCTCGACCCGGAGAAGATGGATTTTCCTGCGGATGACCCGGCATATCGCGAACTGACCGGTTATGCCATGATCGAGATCCGCCAGGGCATGATCTACTTCCGCCCCGAAGGGATTAATGAGGGGAAGATGACCATCCGCCGCCACCGGTTGGCGGAACGTCTGATGATGGACGTACTCAACATTCGCGGTGACGATGGCGAATTCAAGGCCTGCCAGTTCGAGCACCTGCTCAACGAGGGTGCTGATGTCAAGGTCTGCACTATGCTCAATCACCCGACGACCTGTCCTCACGGCAAGCCGATCCCGCCGGGAGAATGCTGTGCCCAGGCCCGGGCCGAGGGTGATCTGGGTGTTGTGCCGCTGACCGAGTTCAAATCGGGCCAGGAGGGGGAGATCGCCTACATCCAGACTGAAGATAACAAGAAGATGCAGAAGCTGATGGCGATGGGGGTGCTGCCTGGCAACAAAATAGTGCTGGTTCAGGCGTATCCGTCCTACATCTTCCGGGTCGGCTATTCGGAATTTGCCATCGATACCAATCTGGCTAAAGAGATATTTGTGCGAAAGTAGGCGGTAATTGTGCCTGCTCAGATAGTCAAAGTCATTTTAACATGGATAAACAGGATGAGAAGCTTTTGTAACCTGAAAAGCTTTTAAATATGACACGAAAATGAAACACGCTGATACACCGTGGTGTAGTTGGCGTATCTTGGAAATTCTGGAAGTTATTCTGTGTATCCTGTCCATCCCTGTTAAATAAAAGATTTTTGCACATAGTCAGAGAGACAAATCCTGAGAACGATATTGACGGAACTTACCAGTAATAACCATGAGTATGTGAAACACAAATAGACAGCATAGTGCAAATTAGAACACAATGACACACATCAATACAACGCGTTCTGATCCAATTAAACCGCTGAGATCTTAGAACGGCCCGCCGGAAACTCCGACGGGCCGCTCTATTCACTTCATTAACATAACATCTGTTGCGCATGTTTCCGAACGGAAACTACTTATTTACTATTCATGAATACATGCCTTGTTGCCGTAGGTTTTCTGTACGGTCTCGGCAATGGCCCTCATATCTACACAACTGTTTTTAAACAGAGCCATATCCAGATCAAGCTGGATATCCTCAGGAATCAACTCTTCCTTGATAAAAATATTTACTTCCTGCCCTTTCGTTACCTGAAGCGGTCCTGTATAATCAACCTTAACACCATCTGCGTATTCACATCTCATTTCTAACACCCCCTTTTCACGCATATATTATGACATATAGGCACAAAAAAAGCCATTATCCACCATTGACATAGCATGTCAGGAGAAGGGACAAATGCCGCCGTCGCCAAGCTGCCTCGAAGGAAAGGGAGTTGTCTGTCACTTTCAGTCTCTTGACACTGATTAATCTTTTGATAGCATGATATTATCAATTCACTACGGGAGGTTTGCTTATGATACAACTATATAAGAGGCTGTTGGCATCGGTACTTGGGTGCACATTATTTTTCAGCATTGCAATATTGAGCGGTTGTGGTGGCGGGTCATCTTCCACAGGCACAACAGCTACCGGTGATTTCGTTATCACCTCAACGACGGACAATTCCCATAACCATGCAATTACGGTCAAGGCGGCAGACTTGGCAGCCGGTGCTCAAGTGGTTTACCTATCTACCTTGGTAAATGCACATACCCATACAGTTACCATTACTCCGTCCCAGATTAACGATATTAACGAAGGCAAGCTCGACAATATCAGCTCGAGCGTGTCCGCTGGGCATGCCCACGACTTCCCGGTAAAAAAACCTTAAGTCTGTTTCCCAGGAAGGTCCGCAGGTAAGTCTTGCAATATGATAAGATTGAATCAAATGGCGACCATTCGGTCGCCATTGCTGTTACTATTGTAAGCCTTCGGCCCCGGATTTCCCAACCATGACATGGTCACGACCATACAACGTATAGAGCCATGAGTTCATGATTTCTTTGAGGGGAAAGAGAATGTGCTTGGATAGTTAATTCTCTATTGACAAATCAGTACCGGTGCTGTTCTATACGTTTTTTGCGACCTTGTCGCATTCTGCTATAAGTACGATACAGTTTATAAAAAAACTCCAGGAGGAACACTATGAACCCATTGGCGCAAGAACTGAACGATCTGCTTACCCAGCACAGCCCGCATGTCCTTGAAATGCTTTCAGATCTCGGAAAGAACATGTTCTTTCCCAAGGGAATCCTGACCCAGTCGGCCGAAGCCAAGGACAAGGCTCACAAATACAATGCCACCATCGGTATCGCCACCGAGAACGGTGGTCCGATGTTCCTGCAGTGCATCCAGGACAAGCTGTCCGCCTTTGATCCGAAGGACATCTATCCCTATGCGCCGCCGGCCGGCAAGCCGGAACTGCGCTCATTGTGGCGTGAAAAACAGCTGAGGGAAAACCCAAGCCAGAACGGCAAGCACTTCAGCAACCCGATCGTCACCAATGCTCTGACCCACGGCCTCTCCATCGTCTCCGACCTGTTCGTTGACAAGGGCGATCACCTGATCCTGCCCGATATGCTCTGGGGCAACTATAACCTGACCTTCGGCACCTGCAGCGGCGCGATCGTAAAGAAACACCCGACTTTCACCACAACCGGCGGCTATGACATCGACGCCTTCAAGGCGACGCTGAAAAACACCGCCGAAGAAAAGGGCAAGGCCATTGTCCTGCTTAATTTCCCTAACAACCCGAGCGGGTACACCCCGACTTTGGCCGAAGGGAATGCCCTGGTGGCAGCGATCAAAGAAGTCGCCGAAGCCGGCTGCAACGTGGTCGCCGTGGCCGATGACGCCTATTTCGGACTTTTCTACGAGGACAGCCTCAAGGAATCATTGTTCGGCAAACTCGCCAACCTACATCCGCGCATTCTGGCAATCAAACTGGACGGCGCCACCAAGGAGGAGTTCGTCTGGGGCTTCCGTACCGGCTTCATCACTTTTGCCGACGGCAACGAATATGAAAACACCCCGGTCATGACCGCCCTTGAGAAAAAGGCGATGGGCATCATCCGCGCCCGCATCTCCAACTGCCCGCATCCGTCACAGACCTTTGTCATCGAAGCGCTCCGCTCGCCCCAGTTCCTGGCCCAGAAGGAAGAGAAGTTCCAGGTCATGAAGGGTCGCGCCCTGAAAACCAAGCAGGTACTTAACAACAGCAAATACGAAAAAGCCTGGGATTACTACCCGTTCAACTCCGGCTATTTCATGTGTCTGAAGCTGAAGACGGTGGAAGCCGAAAAGCTGCGCCTCCATCTGCTCGACAAGTACGGCGTCGGCGCCATCTCCACCACCAAGACCGACCTGCGTATCGCCTTCTCCTGCATCGCCGAGGAGAATATCCAGGAGCTGTTCGACATTATCTACCAGGGCGTTCAGGATCTCGCCTGAGCCAAGGTTTGAGGTTATGACTCATTGAAACAAAAAAAGGTCCACATCACGTGGGCCTTTTTTTTGTACTTATTTTTTATTCCCTATCCCTCAGGGAGAAGGGATCACTTTGCTTGAATTAATACTGAGCGCTCCGTTCTCCAGTTCAACCTTCAAGGTTCCCCCTTCAACCACATCACCGCCGATAATCGCCCTGGCTACGCGGGTTTCCAGTTCGCGCTGCAGATACCTTTTGAGCGGCCTTGCCCCGTAGACCGGATCATAGCCGGCTTTGGCAATGAATTCCAAAGCTTCTTCGCTGATTTGAAGTGTTATGCGCTGATATTTCAAGCGTTGCTTGAGCTGTTCCGCGAGAAGATCTGCTATTTTCTTCACTTCATCAATGTGCAGCGGCTTGAACAGCACAATGTCATCGACGCGGTTCAGAAACTCCGGGCGGAACCCGGCTTTCAGTTCATTCATGACGCTTTTTCTGGCATCTTCCCTGATGTCGCCGCTCGCGGTAATCCCCTCCAGCAGATAGGCAGAACCGATGTTGGAGGTCATGATGATGACGGTGTTTTTGAAGCTGACCGTGCGACCGTGACTGTCCGTTACCCGGCCATCATCCAGTATCTGCAGCAGGATGTTGAACACGTCCGGGTGGGCTTTCTCGATTTCGTCGAACAATAAGACGCTGTAGGGTCTACGCCGGACCGCCTCGGTCAGTTGCCCCCCCTCCTCATAGCCGACATAGCCGGGCGGAGCTCCAATGAGGCGTGAGACGGCAAACTTCTCCATATACTCCGACATGTCGATCCGCACCATGTTCTCTTCGGAATCGAACAGTGCTTCCGCCAGGGTGCGCGCCAGCTCGGTCTTGCCGACGCCGGTCGGGCCGAGGAAGATGAAGGAGCCGATCGGACGGCGCGGATCCTTGATGCCTGAGCGGGCACGGAGTACGGCGTCCGACACCAACTGTACCGCCTCGTACTGGCCGATGACCCGCTGATGCAGGATATCTTCCAGCCGCAACAGCTTTTCCCGCTCCCCCTCCACCAGCCTCAGTACAGGAATGCCGGTCCAATGCGCGACGATTTCGGCGATTTCATCTTCTGTGACCTCTTCGCGCAGCAGTTTCTGCCCACCCTGCTTATGGTCCAAGGCCGTCTCTTCATTTTTCAGTGCTGTTTCGAGGCCGGGGAGGTCGGAATATTTAAGCCGTGATGCCTGTTCCGTATTACCGTCTCTCACGGCCTGATCGATTTCCCGGCGGGTTTTTTCAATCTGCTCACGTAAACCCTTGACCCGCTCGATGGCAATTTTTTCGGAATCGTACTGAGCCCGCATGGTGTTGGCTTTTTCGCGATCATTGGCCAACTCCTTGCGCAGCGCCTCCAGACGTTCGATGCTGGCCTTGTCCTTCTCTTTCTTGAGCGCCACCTCTTCAATCTCCAGCTGCATCACCCGGCGTGATATGGCGTCGAGTTCCGATGGTACGGAATCAATTTCGGTCCTGATCATCGCACAGGCTTCATCGACCAGATCGATGGCTTTGTCCGGCAGGAAGCGCTCGGTGATGTAGCGGTTGGAGAGGGTCGCGGCGGCCACCAGGGCATTGTCCTGGATGCGGACACCGTGATGAACCTCGAAGCGTTCTCTTAAGCCGCGCAGGATCGATACCGTATCCTCAACCGTCGGTTGTTCCACCAGCACCGGCTGGAAGCGCCGCTCCAGTGCGGCATCCTTCTCGATATGCTGCCGGTATTCATCAAGGGTGGTAGCGCCGATGCAGTGCAGTTCACCACGGGCCAGCATCGGTTTCAGCATGTTGCCGGCATCCATAGCCCCTTCGGCCTTGCCGGCTCCGACAATGGTATGCAGTTCGTCGATAAACAGGATAATTCGCCCTTCGGCCTCTTTAACCTCGTTCAGCACCGCCTTCAAGCGTTCCTCAAATTCGCCTCGATACTTGGCGCCGGCTATCAACGCTCCCATGTCCAGGGCAAACACGGTCTTGTCCTTCAACCCCTCCGGTACATCGCCGCGCACGATGCGCTGGGCCAGTCCTTCGACAATGGCGGTCTTGCCGACTCCCGGCTCGCCGATAAGCACCGGGTTGTTCTTGGTTTTGCGGGACAGTACCCGGATAACCCGGCGTACCTCTTCATCCCGCCCTATGACCGGATCAAGCTTGTCGGTTCTGGCCATTTTGACCAGATCGCGGCCATATTTCTCCAGAGCTTCATAGGTCGCCTCCGGGTTGGCGCTCTGCACCCGCTGGCTGCCGCGCACCTCGGTCAGCGTCTTCAGGAAACGTTCGCGATTGATGCCGGCCAGTTTGAGAATCCGCCCCGACGGCATCTTTTCTCCCTCCGCCAGCAGCGCCATGAACAGATGTTCTACCGAAACATATTCATCTTTAAGCCGCTTGGCTTCGCTTTCAGCCGCCACCAGAATGCGTGACAAACGCTGCGAAACGTATATCTTTCCCGCCTCGACACCCGGGCCGGAGACCCTCGGAATCCGGTCGAGTTCCGCTGTGACTTCATTTTTAACCATCTCAGGACGGATATCCATCCGCTGCAGCAGGCGCGACACCAGGCCGTCGTGCTGGTCGAGCAGCGCCCAGAGAAGATGCTCGCCATCCACCTCCGTATGCCCGAATGAAACGGCCTTGTTTTGCGCTTCGGTAAAAGCTTCCTGGGATTTTTGGGTGAGTTTGTTGAAGTCCATGGTTTTGCCTCTTTTTTTATTGCATGTTTGCTGCGTCTGACTTGAGTTAAGCATGAAACAAAAGAAAGTCAAGACGGGAGGTTGCAATCCGGAATATTTACGATAGACTTGGCAGGTTCTGATTTTCCTTACGTTTAATATTCGAGGTAAACATGCCGCCAACGCATTCAACCAGCACAGCAATACACAATTTACTGATTTTATCGGCAATCACGATCGTTTTAGCTTTGTCCTGCGTTCGGCCCGCATTTTCTCAAACAATCGTACTCAACACCGCCAATGATCCACCCAATTCCACGGAAAATCATACCGGCATCTGTGACAGGATCATGACTGAGGCTTTCAGGCGTATGGGCATTAATCTGAAAATAGTTAGACTGCCATCGGAACGGGCACTGATAAACGCCAACGATGGAATAGATGATGGTAATTATGCGCGGGTAGAGGGGATGGAAAAGTTGTATCCCAACCTGATCCGGGTTCCTGTGGAGATTACAACATTCGAGTTCGTCGCCTTCTCCAGAAAAGCGGCAATCAAGACTGCTGGCTGGGATAGCTTGAAGTCTTACAAAGTCGGTATCATTACCGGATGGAAAATACTCGAAAACAATATTGTGGGGGTTAAGTCGCTTACCAAGGTCAGCAACGAAAAACTCCTGTTTTCGCTGCTGATCACCGGAAAGGTCGATCTGGTGGTTTATGATCGCATGCAGGGTAAGGTTGTTCTCAAACAGCTGGCGTCGGAGGACGTCAGAGTGCTGAAGCCTCCTCTCGCCGTAAAGGGTATGTACCCGTATCTCCATAAACGCCATGCCTCGCTGGTTCCTAAGCTGGAACAGACTCTCAGGGCAATGAAGAAAGATGGTACGTACAAAAGAATCGTCGAAGAGACAATGAACAGTATTTCTGTAGTGGAGTAAACGATGTTCAAAAAACCTGAAAATACTATTGCATACAGATTGGCGGCTTCGGTCCTGATCTTCAGTCTCGTGCTCACAGTCATTTCGGTTGCGGGGCTGTACGCCATCAATTACCGCGAGGCAAATAACAGAGTTGAACTAGACCTCCAGCAGCTTGGCAAGACCAACTTGCCCGGCATAAATGCCAGTCTCTGGGTAATGGACATGCAACAGCTTCAGGTCCAATTGAATTCTCTCCTCAACATCCCTCATGTAACCGAAGTGAAAATCGAGGTGAATAACCGGATCCTGGCATCTGCCGGAACAGCAGGATCTGCCCGAACGATACAGAGGATATTTCCGCTCAATTTCACCTTTGACGGCAGGATGATGCCTCTGGGCAATCTCCATGTACAGGTCTCTTATGCCGGCATTTATGGGGAGCTTGTTGCCAGAACCTATAGCAGTCTCTTGTTTCAGGTGGCTCAGATAGCCCTTGTAGCGGTTTTTATGCTGTATATTTTCCGTTGCATCGTAACTCGCCGACTCTCCGCCATAGAGTGCCACATTGCCGGGCTCAACACAGGCAGATTGGATTCTCTGCGGGTGCTGCCGCTGCCGTTTTTTTTCAAGGATGATGATGAGTTGGATCGATTGACAGAGTCATTCAACAGCATGATTTACAGAATCGAAAATGGCATCAGCGAGTGCAAACGGTCAGAGGAAGCTATCAAGGGTCTGAACAATCAGTTGGAAGGGCGTATCCGGGAACGTACGGCAGAACTCGAAGCCAGCAATCAGGCGCTGAAACTGGCTTGCGGCGAGGTGGAGAAACGAGTGTGTGAGCGAACGGCCGAACTGGATTTAACCAATGCGGAATTAACGGCTGAGATCGTAGAACGCGAACTGGCGGAAGAACAATTGATTCACGCCAAAGCCGCTGCCGAATCGGCTAACATTGCCAAGAGCCAGTTCCTGGCAAACATGAGCCATGAGATCCGCACCCCTATGAATGGAGTGCTTGGTATGACTCAGCTTCTGGAACTGACCGATCTGACTGAAGAGCAGCGGGAGTATGTTACCGCCCTTAAACTGTCCGGCAAAAACCTGATTTCCCTGATCAATGACATCCTTGACCTTTCCAGGATCGAGGCGGGTAAGATAACGCTGGAACTGGCGGAATTCAGCCTGGATCAATGCATTAAAGATATTGTCATGATGCAAAAGCACGTCTCTTATGAAAAGGGGCTTGAGCTTGATGTTGATATAGTGGGTGAAGTTCCCCGTGTCCTGATAGGAGATCAACTGCGAGTTAAGCAGATTCTTCTCAACCTGCTTGGGAACGCCGTAAAGTTTACGGCACAGGGGGGCATCACCGTATCAACTAAAATACTTGAACTGAACTATACCTCTGTGCTTGTTCAGATTGCGGTTAGTGACACAGGTATAGGCATCTCCCCTGAAGCTCTTGACAGCATTTTCAAGCCGTTCACCCAGGTGGATGGATCCATATCCCGTAAATATGGAGGGACCGGCCTCGGCTTGACCATCAGTCGTCGTCTGGCTGAAATAATGGGCGGCAATATTTCAGTTGAAAGTTTACCGTGCGGTGGCAGCTGTTTCAAGGTGATCCTCCCGTTTTCATTTGCCAAGGCTGCCGGCGCTTCGCCGGAGGACACTCAAAATACAATTGTCAATCGGTATGGCCCGCCTTTACGGATACTGCTGGTCGATGATGACCCGATCAACATCAGATTCGGGGCATCACTGCTCGGAAAACTGGGGCACGACGTCATGACTGCGCAGAATGGCAGGGAAGGCCTTGATGCTCTGGATCAGGGCGTGTTCGATATCGTATTGATGGATGTCCATATGCCGGTCATGAACGGGGAGGAAGCACTGCGTGAAATCCGCAGTAAGGATCAAGTTACAGGATCTCATCAGACGGTTATAGCCCTGACTGCCTACTCTATGCGTGGTGAGTGTGAGCGGTTTTTGGATGAAGGCTTTGATGGTTATGTTTCAAAGCCTCTTGCTTTGAAGGAGCTTATTGCCGAGATGAATCGGGTAACTTATGAGCAAGGAAATGACCAGGATTGAATGCCAAGGAGGAAAAGTCATGAATAAACGATCCATCATACTGATAGTGGATGATGATCCTGTTAATATCCAGGTTATGAAATCGGCACTTAAAGGAGAGTATGACATACTAACGGCACTTAACGGATACGATGCCATAAGCCAGCTTAAGGAACATAAGCCTGATCTTATTCTTCTGGATGTGATGATGCCGGATCTGAGCGGTTTCGAGGTCTGCAGTATCATCAAGTCCGATGGTGCGTTTGCAGATATCTCGGTTATATTTCTGACGGCATTGGATAACGACGAAGCAGAGCTTCAGGGACTAGAGCTTGGTGGTATTGACTATCTGACAAAACCTGTCAATTTTGCTCTGCTCAAGTTGCGGGTACGCAACCACATAACATTGAAGGAGCGCAACGATCTGATCAAGGCACAGCGGGATCAGCTCGCACGCCAGAAAGAAGAGTTGGAAGAAGCGCTTGGACGTGTCAAACAGCTGGAGGGAATCATCCCGATCTGTATGCACTGCAAAAAAATCAGAGATGATCAAAATAGCTGGAATCAGCTGGAACAGTATATAACCGATCATTCCGAGGCAAAGTTCAGCCACGGCATTTGTCCCCAATGTTATGAAGCGCAGATGGAAATTATCAAGAATCTGGTGCCTTCATAGTAGTCAGATTGCTATAATTCAAGAGCAGCCTCCTTCCTGATATTATTTTGCGATAGTAATCCGGCAGTACCTTCAAAATACATGACTTGCCATGTAAGAATCTTTCCAGTGGCGAGGTCGTTTTGTCGTGACCGGATATCTCCGGATCATGTTTTTTTCCGTCTTGTTCTTGCCGTTTCGGGAGCTATGGTGAAATCATGACAATATGGAAAATTTATGTCAATATGCGCTCTTGCAATGAAAATTTTGGCAGGTTAGTCAGAAATAATCATGCAGGAGATATCATAGATGGATACCAAAACCAGATTAACTCTACGATCAAAAATTACTGCGTATGCAGTGATGCTAACCGTGACAGCCTTGGCACTCATATCCATCCTCACGTATTCACTTTTCCGCAATGAACTCAAACAAAGTATCGCCAAACATCAGGCGTCGGAGATAACTTCGCTCGCCTATATGATGGACGACCAGATTAAGCATAGCCAGGATCAGCTTCAGAGGATTGCTGATTCCATAAGCCATGACAAACTTTTAGATCCTGAACGGCTCCAACGGATTTTGGATAGTGAAGATGATGCCCGAATCTTTTACGATGGCGGATTTTTGGTGATCGGAGCAGATCGTCGCCTAGTGGTTGACAGTCCTTTTATTGAACATCGCAGAGGCATGGATTACACCTTTCGGGAGTATGCCACCCGCACACTGGAAACCGGCAAATCTTTTATATCGGATCCTTATCGGACCGTTCTCCTGCCCCACGATCCGCATGTCACATTTACTGTTCCCATAAAAGGGGCGGATGGCCTGATTATAGGGCTGCTTGCCGGACGCCACAAACTCGATAAAGGCTCTTTCCTTCAATCAATAACTAATACAACAGTCCGTGAAGTCGGCTACATGTATATTATTTCTACTAACCGGACTCTTGTTGTTCATCCCGATAAGGGCCGCATCATGGAGCAGATCAAGCCGGGTGCCAACGCGGGTATTGATCGAGCCATCCAGGAAGGCTTTGAGGGATCCATTGAAAATGTAGATTCAAAGGGAGTGCCTGGAATCACGTCATTCAAGTATCTGAAAAATACCAATTGGATTCTTGCCTCACACGTTCCGACAAGCGCTATATATGAACCGTTGCAGGCAACCGAACGCACCATAATAGCCGCATTTATCGGCATTGCGCTGCTAGCGGCGCTCTTCATCTGGAACGTGTTGGGGCGTATGATGATGCCGCTGCAACTGGTTATCAATCACATCGGATCCATGTCCGATAAACAGGGTGAAGAGCGTTTTCTGCCAAACAGCTATGACGGTGAGCTGGGACGGTTGACGCAGGTATTTAACACCCTTGTCGAAGAGTTCGACGACCAGCAGGAGGCGATGCGAATCGTAGGAGAAACGTACCGGATCGTTGCTGAATTTACGGCTGAAGTTGCTTTCTGGCAAGAATCGGACGGCAGCATTCAGTTCATGTCACCAAACTGTCAGGAACTTACCGGATATACCGAAGGTGAGTTTTATGCCCAGCCTGATCTGCTTAACAGAATTATTCATCCGGAATTCCGTGCCATGTGGGATGAGCATAACCACCAACGGGATGATGCCGGCCGGGAATTGCAGCAGTTCGAGCTGAAGATTATTCGCAAGGATGGTGAGAATCGTTGGGTTACCCATCTTTGTCACGAAGTTTTCAATGATCAGGGTCGATTGCTGGGGGTGCGGGGTAATTTTACCGATGTCACCCTGATACGCCGGATACAGACTGAACTAAGTGAACAGAAGGTCTTTGCCGAAGGGCTGGTCAACAAGGCGGCCGTACCGCTCTTTGTACTGGATGTTAATCACAACATTATTGTCTGGAACAGGGCCATGGAGGATCTTACCGGCTTCAGGGCTGAAGAGATGCTTGGCACAACCAGACAGTGGGAACCCTTTTATCCGCATGAGCGTCCTGTTCTGGCCGATTTGGTCCTGTCGTCAGATGAATCGCATATTGATGAATTGTACGATACCTACCGCATGTCGCAACATGTTCTGGGAGGGCTGCAGGCTGAAGGGTGGCTTGAAAATGTCGGTGAACAGCGTCGCTACCTGTTCTTTGATGCTGCTCCGGTGTATGACCTCAACGACCGGAAAGTGGCAGTCATCGAGACTCTGCTCGATATTACCGATCGCAAACTGGCCGAATTCGAGCTCTCAAAAAGTCGTGAGGAGCTGCAGCGTAAGCATAATGAGCTGAGCGAACTGTTTGTCCAGGTTGAGAACGGCAAACGCGAATGGGAAGACACAATTGACAGCCTTTCGGAAATGGTTCTGATGTGCGACCAGTTTGGAGTTGTCAACCGCTGCAACCGCGCATTTTCCATATTCACCAAACTCCCTTATGATCAGATTGTGGATGTTGACTGTATGGAGTTGTTCACCAAGGTCGGATTAGAGATAACCGATTTCAACGGAACGAGCGGGAAACTGGAATTCGAAGGTGGTCAGCGTCATTTTGAACTGCTTTCCAACGAGCTTAAACAGATCGGTCTGAATGAGATCCGGGGTGTTGTCGTCACCATCCACGAGACGACGGAGCTTCTCAAAATGAATGAAAAACTCCAGAATGCTTATGCCGAGTTGCAGCATACGCAGGCTCAGATTTTTCAACAGGAGAAGATGGCTTCTATCGGACAGCTTGCAGCAGGAGTGGCGCACGAAATCAACAACCCGATGGGTTTTATCTCCAGCAACCTCTCCACCATGGGCAAATACATGGATAAGATCAATGCCTTCGAGGTAGCCATGATCGAAGCGGTTCAGATCAAAGACGATACGGAGACTGTTGCCACGATAAATGGTCTGCGCAAGAAGATGAAAATAGATTTTATTCTTGAGGATATAAAAAGTCTGCTGGATGAATCACGCGATGGCGCAGAAAGGGTGCGGCGAATAGTTCAGGACCTGAAGAGTTTCTCCCATGTTGACGAGGCGGAATGCAAGGTGGTCAGCATCAACGAAAGTCTGGACACAACGCTCAATATGCTGCGCAACGAGATAAAGTATGTTGCGGATGTCGAACGGGAGTATGACCCGGATCTGCCGATGCTGCTCTGCTTTCCGCAACAGCTGAACCAGGTATTCATGAATATTCTGGTCAATGCTGCTCATGCCATTGAAAATCATGGAACTATCAAAATAAAAACCCTGCATGATATAGACGATATTGTTGTACGTATCAGTGATACCGGAAAAGGAATTCCCCCCGAAAACCTGACCCGTATTTTCGAGCCGTTTTTTACCACCAAAGAGGTCGGGAAAGGGACAGGCCTTGGGCTTTCAATAAGCTATGACATAATCAAAAAGCATGGCGGCGACATGAACGTAGAGAGTGAGGTCGGCATCGGTACGACATTTGTTCTCCGGATGCCGCTGAACCACAAGTTTGCCGATGCGGAGGTTGTGTCATGATGGATATCGGCAGAGGAACCTATGAGAGAGACCAAAACCTATAAATTTCTTGTGCGGATTGGTGGCGCTGTTTCGGCGGGTATCGGCTGCTGCGCCCTTGCGGGATGGCTGCTGGATTTGCCGCGTCTGGCCAGCTTGGGCCGGGGGTTTATCCCGATGGCGCCGAGCACGGCAATTCTGTTCATTGTCTACGGGGTTGTTCTTCAGCTTGCCGACCGTGCATTACGCGACCGCCGGGCCAGGCTGTTTGTACTGTCGATCTTCGCTTCCGGCGGCTTCACCTCCGCGGCGTTGTTTTTTCTCTCCATAAGGGGTATCTTTCTTGATATCGAACACCTCGGCATTCAAGCAATAGGGGCTGTAGAGGGTTCCCCCGTCGGGCATATGTCGCCCATAGCGGCCATCACCTTTCTGCTTTTCAGCCTGGCGTTCCCGGCTGTGCTTTCCTCCGGACCCGGCAAGCTCTTGCGGGCAAAGGTCGCCTGGTGGATCGCTGTCATGCTGGTTGCTGCCTACATCATGCTTATCCTCGCCTATCTTTTCGGCACCCCGATGTTTTACGGCGGCATCTTCATACCGCCGGCGGCTACTACGAGCGTTGCTTTTGTGGCATTCGCGCTCGCGTTGTTGGCGCTTTCTCAATCGTTCGCCTGGCCGGAAACAAACCGGCGCGACCAGGAGTCGCCCAGCTTTTCCCGGTTTATCATCGTACTCTTTATCTTTCTGGTGGCCGGAATCATCGCCGCCGGCTACTTCTATCACCGCAATCACCAGAAACAGTATCTGGACGGTGTTGAACGCCAGTTGTCCGCAATCGCCGACCTGAAGATGGGGGAATTGATGCTCTGGCGTGACGAGCGCATGTCAGATGCAGGCATCTTTTACCGTAACGCCGCTTTTGCATCACTCGTGAAAACGTGCATACAGCATCCGAAGTCAGAGCAGGCGCGACGTGAATTCGAAGTGTGGCTCGGCAATCTCCTGCATAACCATAATTACAACAGGATGTTTCTGCTGGATGCCCAGGGAAATACCCGATTGTCGCTCCCCGAAACTGCAGTTGAACCTGTTTCCAGCTCCGTGAAACAAAAGGCGCTCGAATCGCTGCGCACCAGGCAGATTATATTCGCTGACTTTTATCGTAACGAGTTCAGCGGGAAAATCTTTCTAAGCATTCTGGTCCCTGTTTTTGATCCATCGCGTGAGGGAGATGCTCTCGGTGTGCTGGTGATGAGGATCGACCCCGAAAAATACCTCTATCCGTTCATACAGCGGTGGCCTGACTCCAGTACGACGGCCGAAACGCTGCTGGTGCGCAGGGATGGGAACGAAGCAGTGGCTCTGAATGAGCTCAGATTCAGAAAAGTTACGGCTTTGAACCTGAGGTTACCGCTCGAAAGAACCAATGTTATTGTTGTAATGGCGGCTTTGGGTCGCGAGGGAATTGTGCGGGGTATCGACTACCGGGGACACCCGGTCATGGCTGCATTACGCAATATCCCTGATTCTCCCTGGCATCTTGTGTCACGCATGGATGAAGAGGAAATATATGCGCCGATGCTGGAGAGACTGTGGGGCACAGTGCTTCTGATAAGCGCCATGCTGCTAAGCGCCGGAACAGGTTTCGGATTCATCTGGCGGCAGCGGAGCGCATCGTATTACCGGCGATCGGAAGAACAGGTCAGGCGCAACAAGGAGCGCTTGCAATGTTTGCTGAATATCTTCCAGTTCGAGTCAGGTGATGTCAAGGAACTGCTGGATTTTGCCCTTGGTGAGGCTCTCGGTATGACCTCCAGCAAGTATGGCTACATCTATTATTATGATGAAATCAAGCAACAGTTTGTCCTCAACTGTTGGTCGCATGACGTGATGCAGGCATGTAGCGTCGCGAATCCCCAGTCCCTGTATGATCTGGATAAGACCGGCATCTGGGGAGAAGCAGTGCGACAACGCAGTTCGATCATGATCAACGATTTTGATGCTCCTGACCCGCTCAAAAAAGGGTATCCCGAAGGCCATGTGCCTCTGACCCGTTTCCTGACTATTCCTCATTTTGATCAGGGTAAGATTGTCGCCGTCGTGGGAGTTGCAAACAAGGAAGCCGCTTATGACGATTCCGACTTACTTCAGCTTACTCTGCTGATGGGATCAGTCTGGAAAATCGCCGAACGCAAACGGGTCGAAGAGGAACGCAATATTACGCTTCAGAGGCAGCAGGAAATCAATCTGCTCCAGCAGTCGCTGATAGCGTCCTCGCCTTTGGAAAGTAAGCTCAAGGATATTACAGAGAGTATTGTCCGGATTTTTGACGCTGATTTCTGCAAAATCTGGCTGATTCGCCCCGGAGATTTATGCGAACAGGGCTGCATCCATGCCGAGGTGCATGAAGAACCGCATGTGTGCCGCTACCGTGATCGCTGCCTGCATCTGCTGGCAAGTTCCGGCCGCTACACCCATGTTGATGGTAAAGTGCACCGCCGCGTACCATTCGGCTGTTATAAGATCGGACGTGTTGCCTCAGGTGATGAACACAAGTTTATCTGCAACGACGTTCAGAACGACCCTCGAGTTCATGACCGTGAATGGGCCCACGATCTCGGTCTTGAGTCATTTGCCGGTTACCAGTTGCGGGTTCGTGACGGTGAGATTATTGGGGTATTGGCTCTTTTCGCCAAACATACAATTTCGCCCGATGAAGACGCCATGCTGGACGGACTCGGTAATACCGTCGCCATGGTTATCCGGCAATCTGTTGCGGAAGAAGCACGCAAGCAGAAAGAACGGGAAATAGAAGAGAAGAATGCGGAACTGGAGCGGTTCACCTATACCGTATCACATGATTTAAAGAGTCCATTGGTTACCATAAAAACCTTTCTGGGGTATCTTGTAGAGGATATCAAGCTCCCTGACAATCCCCGCGTTCAGCAGGATCTTGGCTTTATGCACAACGCAGCCGACAAAATGTCGCAACTCCTCGACGAACTATTGGAATTGTCGCGCGTTGGACGTATCAACAATCCTCCACAGAAAGTCGCTTTCAAGGATCTGGCTGATGAGGCTATCCGGTTGGACGCCGGGAGGATCAGCGAACGTGAGGTTGTTGTAGAGGTTATTGATTCGCCGGTTTTCCTGTCAGGCGACCGGTCGCGTTTGGTGGAAATCTGGCAAAATCTGGTGGAGAATGCCGTAAAATATATTGGAGATGAGCCTGCGCCGCATATCGAAATCGGTTGTGATATTGAAGATGGCGCCACGGTGTTTTTTGTGAGGGATAACGGCATCGGCATTGATCCACGGTATCACGAAAAAGTGTTCAGTCTTTTTGACAAGCTTGATTCAAAGAGCGAGGGGACCGGATTGGGGTTGGCGCTGGTAAAACGGATCGTAGAGATATATGGTGGTCGAATCTGGGTCGAGTCCAAAGGAGAAGGGCATGGTTCCTGTTTCCGGTTCACATTGCCGGAGGCTGTACAAAAATGATACGTTAGAAGTCGTTTCCAGCGCTATCAGGGCAAGGAGATCACAATATGCAAGGTGAACCGATTGTAGTTCTATTAGTGGAAGACGACCCGGCCCATGCTGAGATCGTGAAAAGAAATTTTGAGACATCACGGATAGCCAACCGCCTGATACATCTTTCAGACGGCCAGGAGGCTTTGGATTATCTCTACAGACGGGGTGCTTTCGGCGACCCGGTCGCCTCTCCAAGGCCTGGTATTGTCCTGCTCGACCTGCGTCTGCCAAAGGTTGATGGTCTGCAGGTTTTGAAAACCATCAAAGAGGAACCCTTGCTGGAAAATATCCCGGTTGTCATCCTGACAACCTCGGCATCCGAATCGGATGTTGTCAAGGCGTATGAGTGCCATGCCAACAGTTATCTGGTCAAGCCGGTTGATTTCTCGAAGTTTGTCGAACTGATGGAGGTTCTGGGTTACTATTGGCTGGCCTGGAATCAGCGCCCAAATATTTAAAAATGTGCAACAGGATTTTGCGGCTCTACTAACAGGTGGTGAGATGGAAGCAAAGCATTTGAATGTCATTGTTGTTGAAGATGAGGCAGCCCACGCCGAATCGCTGAAACGGGAGCTGATCTCATGCGGTATGCCGGTGACAGTTACCGTTACCGGTTCGCTCCGGGAGTATCGAGCCCTTGTGGCTGAATCCGTTCCGGATATAGTCATTATGGACTTGAATCTTCCCGATGGTAAGGCTGTTGAGGTGCTGACAGCACCGGCAGAAGAGGGGGCATTCCCGATCCTGCTGATGACCAGTCACGGCAACGAGCAGGTTGCCGTGGAAGCGATCAAAGCCGGCGCCATTGATTATGTCGTCAAGTCACCCGAAGCCTTTGCCGGCATGCCACGTACCGTGGAACGCGCCCTGCGGGAATGGAATCTGCTGATTGATCGCAAACGGGCCGAACGTGACATTCGTGAGAGCGAGACCAGGTTCCATACGCTTTCCAACCAGTTCAACGCACTGCTGGATACGCTGCCGGACCGCATTATTCTCCATGGCCCCGACCGGCAGGTTCTCTGGGCTAATCTGGCCGCTACATCATCCCTTGAGCCCGGATCCGACAATGTGAAGGACGGCCATTGCTACGAACTCTGGCATGACAACAAGGTGCCGTGTGATAATTGTCCGGTTTTAAAAAGCCTGCAAACTGGTGATCCGTCTATCATAATCATCACCGCACCAGACGGAAAGGTCTGGGAACTAAGGTCAATTCCGGTCAAGGAAGATGGCCAGGTTGTCAGCGTTATCGAGGTTGGCCGGGACATCTCCGAACATCGCAGGCTGGAAGATCAGTTGCGTCAGGCTCAGAAGATGGATGCCGTGGGGAGGCTGGCTGGTGGCGTGGCTCACGATTTTAACAATATGCTGAACGTGATCTCCGGATACACGGAGCTTGCCCTGAAGCGGTTGCCCTCTGACGAAAAATGCGCTTCTTACCTCCTTGGTGTGCTGGATGCCAGCAGGCGCTCTTCCGAACTGACCAAACAACTGCTGGCGTTCTCCCGAAAACAGGTGGTGCAGCCATGTATTCTCGATATTAACAAAACTATCAGTGACGAGATGAAGCTGCTTCATAAACTGATCAGTGAGGATATCAAACTCTTGTTTGTGCCCGATCATGACTCCGGTCCGATTTTGATGGATCCATCACAAATAGACCAGATACTGGTAAATCTGGTGGTAAATGCACGTGATGCGATCGAAGGAAGCGGGGAAATTATCATTACGACATCTAATGCGGACCTTGACGATTTCTATTGCCATTCGCATCGTGGCGCGTCACCCGGTGAATATATACGTATTTGTGTCAGCGATACAGGTTGCGGCATTGATGAGGCGGCCATAGAGCAGATATTCGAGCCGTTTTTTACGACCAAAGAGCTTGGAAAAGGCACCGGTCTGGGGCTTGCGACCGTTTATGGAATTGTTAAACAGAACAACGGCGAAATTCATGTGGAAAGTCAGCCGGGCAATGGCACTACGTTTGTAATCCACTTACCGCGGCAAATCCTGCTAAATATTGAACGGCCCCTTGAATCATCCATCTCTGTGCCAAGGGGAAGTGAAACAATCCTGCTGGTAGAAGATGATGAATCGAACCTGCAAATCGCACAACTGTTGCTTGAGGAGTGCGGCTACACCGTTATATGCAGCAGATCCCCGCTTGAGGCGTGCAAGCTCTATGAACAACAAGCCGGCAAAATATCACTGCTTCTGAGTGATGTCATCATGCCTGAGTTAAACGGCAAAGAGCTGTATGAATTTGTCAGAACTGTCAATCCGGGCATCAAGGTGCTGTACATGTCCGGCTATACAGATGACATTATTTCCAATCGAGGAGTGCTGCCGGAGGGAACCAATTTTATACATAAACCGTTTACTGTCTCACAGCTGTCCGAAAAGGTGAGAGCTGTGCTGGATGGGGGGAATTGCTCATGAATATGTTGCCTCTGGATATTCTGATTGCCGAGGATGATCCTGGTCATGCCGCAGCAATCAGGCGCAGCATTGAGAAAACGTACCCGAATGCGATCATATCAGTAGTTATGAGCATTAAGGCGTATCGGGAACATATAGCAGTAACCATTCCAACGATTGTAATTATGGATCTTAACCTCAGCGATGGGAGCAGTATTGATCTTCTGGCTGCTTCTGCAGGCGAAGCGGCGTTCCCTACAATTATTATGACCAGCTTCGGCAGTGAACAAGTGGCGGTGGAGGCGATCAAGCGGGGGGCACTGGATTATATGGTGAAATCTCCTGAGGTATTTGCATCGATCGGGGTAGCAGTTGCAGGAGCGCTGCGCGAATGGCAGTTACTGCAGGACAAGAGGCGGATGGAGCTGCAGCTGAAGGAATCACAGGCACGAATAATACAGCAGGAGAAGATGGCCTCCATTGGGCAGTTGGCTGCCGGAGTTGCGCACGAGATCAACAATCCGATGGGGTACATCACAAGCAATCTGAATTCCCTCTGGAAGTATGCCGAAAAGCTGGCCCAGTTTATTGAAATTCAGGAACAGGCCATTGAAAAATGTTCTGATGAGGATACCAAAAAATCGATTGCGGACCTTAAACGCCAGATCAAACTGGCTTTTGTTATGAAGGATTTTCGCGAGTTAATAGCAGAATCGCTGGAGGGTTCAAAACGGGTCAGCAAGATCGTGCAGGACTTGAAAAGCTTTTCTCGGGCCGAGGGGAACGACGCGATTTCTGCGGATTTGAATGAGTGCATTCAAAGCACTCTCAATGTAGTGCGAAACGAGATCAAATATGTTGCGGAGCTTGACCTTTCCCTCGGAGATATTCCGCTGGTGGTTTGCCGACCGCAGCAGATAAGCCAGGTTGTGATGAACCTGCTTGTAAATGCAGCACACTCGATTTCCGGCAAAGGATTGATTTCCCTTGCCACAACACAGGTTGACCATACAGTCGAAATCAGTGTTGCCGATACCGGTTGCGGCATTTCACCTGAAAATATGGAAAAAATATTCGAACCGTTCTTTACCACGAAAGAGGCGGGTAAAGGAACGGGCCTCGGCTTGGCTATCAGCTCTGATATTGTCAGGAAGCATGGTGGTGAACTGCTGGTAAAGAGCGAAGTCGGCAAAGGCACTACTTTTATAGTCAGATTACCTGTTGAAGGCAAGAGGCAATGAAAAAATGAATTCTGCACGCATTCTATTTGTAGATGATGAACGAAATGTACTTCGCTCACTGGAACGCCTGTTTCTGGAAGAGGAATATGAAATATTCACTGCCGCTTCAGGACAGGAAGGTCTGGAAACTCTGGAGCAATCAGGTCCCTTCCAGTTGATAGTTTCAGACTACCGGATGCCGGCGATGAACGGTGTTGAGTTTCTGAGCGAAGTCTGCCTTCGCTGGCCGGAAACCGAACGGATTATTCTCTCGGGCTATGCTGATACAGCAGCCATTGTTGCGGCCATAAACGAAGGGCAGATTTACAAGTTTATTGCCAAGCCATGGAATGATGATGACTTGTTGAGAACTATTCACGAGGTGCTTGATCGCTACGAACTGCGCGCCAGCAATCGCAGGCTGCTGGAAGAGCTGACAGCTGCTAATGCGGAATTGAATACCATCAACGACAACCTGAACAAGATTGTTGATGAACGTTTTAAGATCGCCATGTCGCAAAATCGTGCCCTGCATAGTTTTCAAAGCGTTCTGGATGTCCTTCCCATCGGGTTTATCGGCGCTGACGGCTACGGTATGATCGTGCAATGCAACAGGCTTGGAGCCGAGATGGTTGGTTTGGGTGCGGAAGATCTCATCGGTAATGATCTCTCATCAACGCTGCCGCTGCCGCTTGTGCAAACAATTACACAGCTGGCCGGCAATTCATGCGGAGAATATGCTGTAAAGTTGCCGTCATGCATATGCCATGCATATGTAACGAGAATATCCGGAGTGGAACAGGATGCAATCGTGATTGCGCTGTTGAAGGAAAAATGATGGCAACCATTATTAAAAGTGGAGGTGCAGTGTGAGTGATGTGCAGCAGACAGAACGTGAACCGGTCTCGGTACTGCTTGTTGATGATGAAGAGAATATTCTGAAATCGATACAGCGGCTGTTGATGGATGAGGAGGATATCGAGATTACCACGGCCACGTCCGGTGAGGAGGGGCTGAAACTTCTTCCTGGTCTTACCAATCTCGGTTTGATCGTATCCGATCAGCGCATGCCGGGTATGGGGGGGGCGCAGTTCCTGGAAAAAGCGCGCGACATTAAACCTGATGCCTCACGGATCATATTGACCGGTTATGCCGATGTTACCGCCGCAGTTGATGCCATCAATAAGGGTGGAGCATGGCGCTATCTTGCCAAACCCTGGAACGATGAAGAACTGGTCCGGGTATTCCGGGAAGGATTGGAACGTTTCCGGTTCACCATCGAAAACCGGCGTCTTAATGCCCTGGTGCTGAAGCAGAACCTGGAATTGGAAGAATGGAACAGCAATCTTAAAGGTCGCGTCCTCGAACAGACCACCGCCATCCGAACTAAAAACGAGGAGTTGCACCTTCTGCTCAAGAAGGTCAAGGATGACTACAACTCAATAATAGCGGCCTTTTCCGGTTTGGTAGAGATGCACGGTGGCAGGCTCAGGCAGCACTCGCGCAATGTAGCTGAACTGTCGGTGAACGCTGCCAGAGAGCTGGGAATAGCCGGTGATGAGTTGGAAACAATCCGCATTGCGGCGCTTTTGCATGATGTAGGCAAGATCGGGATATCGGAACGGATCCTGATCTTGCCGCAGGAGTCCATGAACGCTGATGATTCGCGGGAATACCGGCAGCACCCGATTCGGGGTCAGGTGGCCATCGATACCATCGAGGACCTGAGACCGGCGGGGCTTTTCATCAGGCACCATCACGAAAACTTCGACGGCAGCGGTTTTCCGGACCGTTTAGCCGGAGATGCGATCCCTCTGGGAGCAAGGATCATCGCCTATGCCAACCATGTCGATAAGGCTGCCGATAGTTGCTGCGGTGATGATATCGCTTCTCAGGCTCTGGTCAAGGCCGGGTTTCAGGCCGGAAAATTGCTGGATCCTTCGCTGCAGAAGGTTTTCAGAAAAGTGGCATTGTTCACTTATTTCTCCATATCCGATCCGTTGTCGCAAGTCGCCGGAAAGGGGGCTAAAGTCGCCAGCCTTGAGCTGGAAACTGATGAACGGGGGCTGGTGGAGAGGGAGTTGGCACCCGGAGAACTGGAATCCGGAATG
>JANYBN010000136.1 GCA_025360785.1 Geobacter sp. | reverse complement strand
CAATAAGTGGTGACAGTTCATGTTCAAGCCGGTCAATTACTTCCCGGTGCGCTGCAAATTGAGATGCGATCTCTGGTATCATTATGATGCCTCCTCTAATGTCCCGCTATAGTGGTTGTATCGGCACTTATACTGATGGGCAGTTCGTCAAGCTTGATCGTGATATCAACACCCTTGAAGATGATGTCGCTTGGTTCACATACCGCGATAAAATCGGGCGTTGTACTCCGTAGCGTAGTTACCTTCCGTTGAAGGTCACGTAAAGGAAACAGAATTGATATTTTATGGAGATATATAGCGGTGTGAAGAGTATTCCATCCCATTTTTTTAAAAATGGAATACTGGCGGTGATGTAGTAGAAGAGTAAAACTATGCCCCAGACGTGCACCATCCAGAATTGCCGTAATGGTATCGTCAAGAGATCCGGCGTCAGCTTTTTTGCCGAAATAAACGCAATAATGACGGGGTATCCCCCATCTGGAAATGTATGCTGAACGGCCATTTTGCATCATCTCGTTCCTGCGTTGCACAGAACCGAACTGCTGTGCCGCAGAACAGGATAATCGGAGGCGCCCGGTGATGCAGGTGCAATACCCGATAGAAGATACACGCCGTACAAAATCTTTCAGGCACCACTCGTTTCCGTCGAGATGTTCATCAAAGTCACCGGAAACTGAACGCATCTTGGTCCGCAACAGGAGTGCTGTAAATGAAACCGAGCAGCTCTCCATTATCATGTCGTCCGGAACCGTTACATTAGATGAATCATCTCCACGGAATAGCG
Source organism: Geobacter sp. (assembly GCA_025360785.1). GTDB lineage: Bacteria > Desulfobacterota > Desulfuromonadia > Geobacterales > Pseudopelobacteraceae > JACRCG01. The sequence continues at coordinate 12,854 of JANYBN010000136.1, read as the reverse complement.
GTGAGACAATCCCAGCCCCGGTCGTTTCTGCGGCACTCACCAAAACGTCAAGCCACCCGGCCTGTACCAGCACATGAGGACGGACAATGACAGTATATTCACGGTCAGAGCGGGCCAGCCCCATATTGATTGCTGCTACAAGTCCGATATTCCTCTCTGACTTTATAAACAGGCCCTGATCTCCCAATGACTCAGAGAACTCCTCCAGCATCAACTCGGTTTCACGGCTGCTGCCATTGTCGACAACAATCAGGCGTACACCGGAAGAGTGCTCGATGATTGCCGCCAGGCAGGCACGTGTTTCAAACAGGTCGTTCCAGACAGGAACAAGTATATCAATAGTTGGGAAAGTCATAGCACGTATGGAAAAGTTCTATGCCGCAGAGTCACGGAGTTTGGCTCTGTGACACTGCGGCAAATGTTTAGGATGAAATTGCAACGCGGCGCAGCAGATCGAGTTCGTCCAGAACAAGACCTGACCCCAGACAGACGCAGTCAAGCGGGTTTTCAGCAATAAGTACCGGTACTTTAGTGACTTCGCGCAGAAGTAGATCGAGGTTGCGCAGAAGCGCGCCCCCTCCGGCCAGAAAAATACCCTGATCAACGATGTCAGCCGCCAGTTCAGGTGGCGTCTTTTCCAGGCAGATCCTCACCGTGTCAACGATGGCGTTGACCGCCTCTTTAAGGGCATCGCGGATTTCGTCCGAGTTGACCCTGATGGTTTTCGGGATACCCGAGACCAGATCACGCCCTTTGACATCCATCTCCAAAGTTTCCGGACCGGGATAGGCTTCGCCGATCTCCATTTTGATCTTTTCTGCCCAGCGTTCCCCGATCTGCAGGTTATATTTTTTACGAATGTATTGGACGATAGCCTCATCCATCTTGTCGCCACCCATACGGGTTGACTGGGCATAGACAATACCGGCGAGCGAGATAACGGCTACTTCGGTTGTGCCTCCACCGATATCAACAATCATGTTGCCGGACGCTTCCGTGATCGGCAGTCCGGCGCCGATTGCGGCTGCCATCGGTTCTTCGATCAGATAAACCTCACGTGCTCCGGCCGACTCGGCGGATTCCTTGACCGCTCGTTTCTCAACCTGGGTGATGCCGGAAGGCACACATATAACAATGCGGGGCCGGACAAGAGTTTTGCGGTTATGCACTTTGTGAATAAAATAACGCAACATCTCTTCAGTGATGTCGAAGTCGGCAATGACGCCGTCTTTCATGGGACGAATAGCAGTGATTGAGCCGGGTGTTCGCCCGAGCATCTGCTTGGCCTCCATTCCGACCTTAAGTACCTTCTGTTGGCCGTTAGGCATTTTCTGCACTGCGACAACCGAAGGCTCACGCACCACTATTCCTTTACCCTTCAGATAAACCAGAGTATTGGCGGTGCCAAGGTCAATGGCGAGGTCATTGGAAAACATTCCGAACAGATAATCAAACATTTTCAACATTGCGTAGTGATCCTTTCAGTGTTTCAAATCAAAGTGGGTAAAACGACTGGAGAGAATAGCAGAGCCACTGCAGGTAATGCAAGCTGGAATAATCAGCTTTGAGTGCAACACATTGTTCTTTCGAATCAGAATATGAAAATTAACTGTCAGTTTAACAAGTTTAGTATAGCTAAAAGCCTGAGAAATCAGGCTTTTTTTATTGACCGGAAACGTCTGTTTCGACTATATATAAACCCGTTTTACATTTACAGAGGGGGTATTCTATGCATCTTGTTGATCAGATTAAAGAAAAGGCCAGAAAGAACCTGCAGACAGTGGTATTGCCTGAAAGTTATGATGAGCGAATGCTGTTTGCAGCAGAGAAGATAGTTAAGGAAGGACTTGCCAAAATTGTCATTCTGGGCGACCCGGCCAAAATTCAAGCTGAAGCGGGTGCCAAAGGCATAAATCTGGCTGGCGTAGAACTGCTGAATCCTTCAACATCATCAAAACTTGACGCATACATTGCCGATCTCGTCGAACTGCGCAAGAGCAAGGGGTTAACCGCCGATGAAGCGAGAAAACTTCTTACCGCCGAGGATAACCTTTACTATGCCGGCATGATGGTGCGTAACGGTGACGTCGGCGGAGAAGTTGCCGGCGCTACCGGAACAACCGGCAACGTGCTCAAAGCAGCATTTCAGACTGTTGGCCCGGCAGCCGGTATCAAGACCGTTTCATCCTTTTTTCTGATGATTACCAAGAATCCGGACTTCGGCGAAAACGGCATTATTCTCTTTGCCGACTGCGCCGTTAATCCCAATCCTGATGCCCAGGCTCTGGCTGAAATTGCTGTCGCTACTGCCGGAAACTGCAAGGCGTTTCTCGATGTGGAAGCACGTGTCGCTCTGCTGTCGTTTTCCACCAAAGGGAGTGCCAGTCACGCCGATTGCGACAAAGTGCTGAAAGCGCTGGAGATCGCCAAGCAGATCAAGCCGGATATGCAGATCGATGGCGAGCTGCAGGCCGATGCGGCCCTGCTCCCTAACGTTGGCAGCAAAAAGGCTCCCGGCAGCGCCGTAGCCGGCAAGGCCAACGTTCTGATCTTCCCCGACCTGGACGCCGGTAACATTGCCTATAAGCTGGTTGAACGAGTTGCCGGCGCTGAAGCGGTCGGTCCGATCATCCAGGGGCTGGCAAAACCGGTTAACGACCTTTCGCGCGGCTGTTCGGTGGATGATATCGTCAATGTCACCGCCATCACGGCAGTGCAGGCGGCACAGAGGTAACAGCTTTTATTTGATGAATCCACTGCAAAAAAAGGCGCGCCTTATTAAAGGCGCGCCTTTTTTGCATCAGGTGTGGTTCACACAGCGGTTTTCAGATAAGTTAGCGGATCACTTAGCCCCGCTTCGGCAAATCCTTTCAAACGCAAACGGCAGGAATCGCACTGGCCGCAGGAGACCCCTTCCGGAGTCGGGTCGTAGCAGGAATGCGTCAACGCATAATCAACTCCCAACTCTACCCCGCGCCGGATGATATCGGCCTTGCTCATGCTTATCAGCGGCGTGTGGATTTTAAACTGCGACGTCCCCTCCACGCCAGCCCTGGTGGCCAGGTTGGCCATCTTCTCGTACGCTTCGATATATTCCGGCCGGCAGTCGGGATAACCGGAATAGTCGAGGGCATTGACGCCGATATAAATGTCGGACGTACCCAGAACCTCGGCCCATCCAAGGGCAAAAGAAAGGAATATGGTGTTGCGGGCCGGGACGTAGGTGACCGGTATGTCGCTTCCGACTCCATCCTTTGGAACTTCGATATCGGCCGTCAGAGCACTGCCCCCCATCAAACGCAGATCAAATTCGACCACGAGATGTTCCGCCGCACCGATACGTTTGGCATTCTGCCGGGCTACCGACAGTTCGAAATTGTGGCGCTGACCATAGGAAAAACTGATGGCGTAGGGAACAAAGCCGTCCACTCTGGCTATCGCCATGCAGGTGGTGGAATCCAGTCCGCTGCTATACAAAACTACCGCTTTTCGTTGCATGAAATTTTTCTCCGGGATCAAGTTCTGAACATTATGGTTTGCAATTTTACGCGTATTGAGTACAATAAGTCCACTTTCTCATGGATCTCCGCCGGAAAAAAGTAAAATCATCCCATCGATGAGGTCTGCCGGATAGCAGACCTTTTTCATTTGAGGCGACATGCGACTAAAAGAGGAACAGATTCGCGGGCTGGCAGAAAAGGTCTACAGTGATTTATCGAAAGAAAGCTTGATAACTCCGCGCGGGGAACGTGGCGCGGTTGTTGATGGCATTGCCCGTGCCATTTCGCAGAACTTTGCCGCAGAGCAGAAGCTTGAGCGAGACGCCGAGAAACTGCTTGATGAAACTTTGGCTGCAATGGGGAGTGGTGCTGCTGAAATAGACCGTCGCAGAATGTTGAATATGGTTAAGGATAAGCTGGCCAAGGAACGTAATATAGTCCTGTGATTCCAATTTCAAGATCTTCGTTGCTCGTCTTCGGCTCCTCTGGTGTACTCGTTGCACGTTTTCGTTCAATCCATCACTGTCTTGATCCTTAATTTGAAATTGAAAGGAGATTCTTATATGTCGTTATCTGAAGATCGAATTTCAACAATGGCTCACGAAATAATCAAATGCATCTGGCGCGACGATCTGGCTGATGTGTCTGACGACAGCCGCGCATTGAGAAGGGTCAAACAGTCTCTGGAAGCTTTTTTTGGCGCCGTTGATGAAATTGAGGAGGCGGTTAAGGCGAAATTGCGCAACAAGGCTCCCGGCAGCCGGGATTACGATGTTCTCTACCAGAAGTTTTATCATGACGAAATGTCCCGGAGAAACCTGTGAAACCCGGCAGGTGCATGTCACTTCTTTTGGTGTCGCTGCTACTGTTGACGGCTTGCACGGCTTTGCCTAAAACTAAAGATTATGCAGCGCTTGACACGCACTTGGAGCGCGAAGCGGTGTTTATCGTTCCCTTTGACGCGACCCTGGTGCCACCCGATTTTGGTGACCCGATCTTTGACCAGTTTGTTGATATTCTGAATGCCCGTCGCAAGCAGACAAAAGTCGGCCAGTTCGTCATACTCAAAGAGGATTTGAAAGAAGTTGAGCCGGCCTGGCTGATCAAGCAGACCTATATTTCGGGAGATATCTGGGGATATGTCGAGACTTCCGGCTGCTGTTCGACCGATATGAAGGTCAAGTCGAGGATTTATCTGAATGAGCCGGGTAAGAATACCCCGACGTTCGAAGTCTTCGTTCCGGCTAATTACTATTTTGATCATGATCGCGGCGATTTAGCCATTGCCAAATCGCGTCTTGGCAGCAAGTTAGCTTTGGATCTGGCGGACGCTGTCATCAAAAAACTTACTCCGTAAATTTCAGCAGCTAATTGATGTATGATAATAGCGATCTTAGTTAACCACCATCTTTACGGCCTTGAGCAGTTGCTCACGGCCTTTTTTACGAAAGGCTGACTCATGTTACATTACATAAAGCCGGTTCTGTTGGCCCTTGTTGGAACCGCATTTCTGGCCGGCACCGCTCTGTCGTCACTATCTGACGACTATTTGAATCGTGCCGCCACACAGTTGCGCGATAAGGATTTTGCGGCATCCTATGTCTCAGCCGGTAAATCTTTCGATTTGACCCATCGCTCTTTCGTTCGCGGGATAGCCGCTTTGCGTATGGACAAGTTCGAAGAGGCGGCAGTGCTGCTGGCTGAAGCTGAGCAGAAATTGCCGCTTATTGCCGATTATGCCGCTCTGTTTCAGACGGAAGCGCTCCTGAAATTGAAACGTTATCCGGCTGCTGCGGCCAAAGCGGCTTCAATTCAGGTGTCATTTCCCACATCCAGGCTGGTGCGCCGCTCGGAAAAAATGTATGCCGACGCCCTCTATCAGTCTGGCGATTACCATGGGGCACTCAAGTCATATCAATCATATATTGAGAAATACCCCTCCGGTGGCGATGCCGTCGATGCAAGCTATCAAATGGCACTTTGTCGGGAAGAGTCCGCTGATAAGGGTGGGGCACTGCAGATTTATCGGAGTCTCTGGCTCAACAGTCCGGCATCCCCCCTGGCGGCCAAGGCACAGGAGCGAATCAGGTTGCTCGAACAGTCGGGTCTGAAGTTGTCTCCGTACAGTGCTGAAGAAATATTGAAGCGGGCTTCTGCTCTTTATGCGCTGAACGAGTACAGCGCTTCCCTGAAAACTCTGGAAGTGATTTCTGCTGTATCCCTTCCGCAAACCGTCACAAACCGGATAGACCTTAGAACCGGTATGTCCCAGTATCGCCTGAGGCAGTATAAACTGGCAGAAAAACAGTTCGCCAAAGCTTCAACGAGTTCCCTGCCCGGAGTACGTTCAGAAGCACGTTTTTGGCTGGCCAAATCTCTTGAGCGTCAGGATCTGAAAGAGCGTGCTCTGGCGATGTACCTGGAGATTGCGGGAGAAGGTAAAAAGCAGGAATTTGCCGATGACGCCCTGATTGAGGCGGCTGGATTGAAAAAAGGTATCGGGCAATACGCTGAAGCGGCCCGTTTGTATGACCAGGCAGCCCGGCTGACGCCGGAAACAAAATCAATCGCCAGGTCGGTCTGGTATTCGGGCTGGTGCCGGTATCTTGCGGGCGACTATCCAGCCGCAGCCGATATCTTCAAGGGACTGCTTGCCGATGAAATCCAACGAGAGAAAGCGCTGTATTGGCTGGGCAGAACATTGGAAAAGAATGGCGATACCTCCGCCTCTTCATATTATCGCACCCTGCTGGCCGAATTTCCGGCAGGTTTTTATGCTACCTGGTACCGTGAACAGAAAGTTGTGAAAGATACCCGTGAGCCGCTCGGTAATCGCAATGCTATTGCTGAACTCCCTTTGCCGGCTGGATTTGACAAGCCACGCCTGCTGGCTTCACTCGGAATGCTTGATGAAGCCCGGGCAGAGATGGCTGCCGCCCGTAAAAAGAATGGCGAAAAGAAGGGACAGTTCCCGGCGATTGCCAGGGTCTATCTCGAGATGTGCGACTTCGGCTCAGCAATCGCCCTGTTCATGCAGAACCGTCCAGTAGTCTGGGAAAAGGGGACGTTGCCGCTCTGGACGGCCGGTTATCCACTGGCTTACACGGAACTGGTCAGCCGCAATGCGGCGCTTAACGGATTGTCGGAAGGGCTGGTGTATGCGCTTATCCGCGCTGAAAGCGGTTTTACTCCTACCATCAAATCAAGCGCAGGTGCAATTGGCTTAATGCAGATGATGCCTGCAACAGCCAAATTGACGGCTCGTGAGAAGGGGGATTTTAATCCCCAGCGCCTGACCGTGCCTGAATACAATGTCCGCCTGGGTACGAAGCATCTCAATGACCTGATGAAAGAACATAATGGGGATGTGGTTTATATGGCGGCCGCATATAATGCCGGATCAGCGGCGCTGGAACGGTGGAAAAAAAGTTTCAAGGGGTTGAGCAAGGACGAATTTATCGAAAGTATCCCATATCAGGAAACCCGCGATTATGTGAAAAAAGTGTACTCTTCTGCGGCTACTTATCGTCAGTTATACGGTTTGAAATAAATTCCGGAAACATTTGTTGGTTAGTGTATTACACATACACCACCACTACCCGTTCCAGGTAGTCTGACAGCCGTACAACTGCGCTACTGATGGTTTTTTTGTCAGCAGCCAGGGCCGCACCCTCAATAATCTCGCCAATCACAGATATTTCATCAAAGCCATAGCTTCCGCCGGCTCCTTTCATGCGATGTCCCAATGTAAGGATTTCGCTGAAGGAATCCATATCCAGCAAACGGTTGATCAGCATGCAGTCTTTTTTCCGGTTTTCCAGAAACTCCGGAACAATGGATTCTATATCGAAATCGACTTCAACGATGATCGTATCCGGGTAAGGTACCGCAGTCATGTTAAATCCCCTGATAGATAGTGCGACAGACAATCCAGTAAAGTCTGCTTTTTGAAAGGTTTTGCAATATGGTCGTCACAGCCGGCCTCAAGACACTTTTGAATATCTGATTCGTATGCATGAGCGGTGAGGGCGATAATGGTGGATCTCTTGTTGCCGGAACGCTCTTCATTCCTGCGTATGATTCTGGTGGCGGTGTAGCCGTCCATGACCGGCATTTGAATGTCCATAAGAACCAGATCGTAGCGGTTTGCTGTGAATAGATCAAGTGCTTCCTGCCCGTTTCCGGCTTCATGAAGTTCCAGTTGGAGCGTGCGGAGCAGCAGTTTCATTAACTCTCTGTTTTCGATGGAATCATCAACCAACAACAGCCGCTTTGGGCCCGAATTGACACCCGGTCCTGCCGCCTTAATTTGCATGGTATCCAATGTCGCCAATTTGTTTACCGGTTCAGGCTCTGCCGGCGAACTTGAAAAAGGTACGGTGAAGCGGAATGAACTTCCCGCTCCCGGCACGCTTTCAACCTGCATAGCACCACCCATAGCTTCAACAAGCTTTTTGCTGATGGCAAGGCCGAGCCCGCTTCCTCCAAAACGGCGGGTGATGGATGTGTCTGCCTGGGAAAAGCTGTCAAAGATCATATCAAGCTTATTCGGATCTATTCCGATGCCGGTATCTTTGACGACAAATGTCACCGGAACCTGATCGTTTTCAGTCGGAGCGGTTGATGTCGTAATTGAAACTGAACCGCCACCTTCGGTGAATTTAACCGCGTTGGCTACCAGATTTACGAGGACCTGCTGAAGCCTGGTCTTATCGCCTTTCACGACATGTGGCATTGAGACGGCACTGTACAGGGAAAGATTCAGATTTTTGCGTTCCGCATCCTGTCCCAGTAACTCTATGACCTGTTCCAAAGTGTTCTGCAGATTGAAGGGGCGACTGATGATTTCAAGCTGCCCGGCTTCTATGCGGGAAAGATCGATCAGGTCGTTAATCAGTATCAGTAAACTGTCACCCGCATGGCGGATCATAGTAATACAGCGCTGCTGGTCTTCGTACAATTCCGTGGAATCCAGATATTCGGTCCCGCCTATGATCGAGTTGAGAGGGGTTCGCATTTCATGGCTCATGTTTGCCAGAAACTCTGATTTCGCCCTGTTGGCGGATTCAGCGAGATCACGGGCGGCCCGTAACTCTTCAGTTTTTTTCTGCCGCTCGGCGACCTCTGCCCGTAATCCTTCGTTGCCTATTGCCAGTTCGGCAGTGCGTGAGGCAACGATTCCTTCCAGATTAAGATTAACCTCTTCCAGCTCAGCCTGCTTCTGCTTCAACGCATCCTGAATTTTTTTCAGTCCGCTGATGTTTTGTGCGGCACAGATTATCGCTTGCGGTTGACCATCCTCATTCTTCATAACTGCAAGCGAATAGAGCATCGGCACAATTTCTCCACTTGCAGTGCGGCAATTGCTCTCGATGCTGTGAATCGGACCATGCTCAAGGGCATGAGAAAACGCCGACGACATGCACAAAGGTGAATACGGATCGGTAAATTCAGTCAGGCTCTGCCCGATAACGGTATCGCTCAGGACTCCGAAGAGTTCGCAATAAGCGTGGTTTACGCTTTGAATAACGCCGTCCGGAGAGATTACGATCAGCACATCGTTCATGCTGTCGATCAGTTTTTCCATATATTCCCGTGAAACAGTTGTCGAACGAAGTCTGTCGGTCATGCTGTTGAAAGCGGCCGCCAGATGACCGATTTCGTCATGCGAAGTTATGGTAATAGGTTCGTAGAGTTCCCCCTTGCTCAAACGCTCGACACCGTCGGTCAGAAGCACAATCGGGCGGGTAATCGCGGATGCAAACACGACTGCTGCAACTGAGCCCAGGATCAGAATGGCAAGGAAAAGCGGCAGCATTCGCATCAAAACGCCTTCAACGTTCTTGTGAATCAGGTCTCCATACAGTCCAATGTGGACCGCACCGAGTGATCCGTCCTGAATGGATGTTGAAATGTCATAAATAAGGCCTTCTTTAGTTTGAAGGGAGACCGTGCCGCCTGGACTACGTGCCGCTTTAAGCGTTTCATCGATCAACTGCTGAGGGACTACTGAACCGAAGGTATGTATTGCCAGTGAATGGTCCGGCGCTACGATATAGATATATTCGATATCCTTATCAAGTTTTCGATAGTCGTTGACAAGCCGTTCAAGGCTGAGCTTGTTCTCGGTAATCAGAGGAATCTCGGCCGCTTCTGCGATATAGCGGGCAACGGAAAGACCGCGTTTGAGGACTTCATCTTCAAAACGGGAATGAAGTTCATGCTCGACCAGTAGGCCTAGCGCGATTCCGATCAGCAAAATCAGGAGTGTCGTGCCTAGTATGAATTTTTTACGCAGTGAGAGAATCATGGTTTGAGGGGCTCACATTCTGACGGTCTGTATTTGGCCAGACATATTATCACAAATGTATACAAGAGCAAGCTTCAGAGTAAATTAACGTATGTCGCTCAACTTGAAAAGCTGGGAACCGTGTGCTACAACCTGTCACTCATTTCAGTATGCGAAAGGTTTACTTGCATGGCAGAACAAACCCCGATGATGCGACAATACCTGGAGATCAAGTCGGGATATCCAGATGCGATCCTCTTTTTTCGTATGGGTGATTTTTACGAGATGTTCCTCGATGATGCCCTGCTGGCATCCCGTCTGTTGGATATATCACTGACTTCACGCAACAAGGGGAGCGGTGACGAGATCCCTTTCTGCGGAGTTCCCTACCATTCGGCAGCACCCTATATTGCCAAGCTGATTGAAATCGGCCACAAAGTGGCGGTCTGCGAGCAGGTTGAAGACCCCAAACAGACCAAGGGGATTGTAAGGCGCGAGGTAGTCAGGGTTATAACCCCCGGTCTGCTGATTGAGTCAGAGAGTCTTGTGCCGGACGAAAACAACTATCTGCTGGCACTCTGCGAAGCATCGGATGGCAACTGGGGGTGCGCCTGGCTGGATGTTTCAACCGGCGAATTCCGCGCGACCGAGTTGGCCGGAGCTGCAGCTGCGCTGGCGGAAGCGGTCGGGGTCAACCCCCGCGAGATTCTGCTGCCCGAATCACTCGGCCTTGACGCTCTGTCACCTGATCTGCGCTTATTTTTTGGAGAGCGTATAGTTTCAAGGGCTCCGGCCTGGATCTATGACCGTGACTATGCCACGACACTGCTCTGCGGTCATTTCGGGGCCGCCTCGGCTGAAGCGCTCGGCCTGGAAGGAGCGCCTACCGCCCTGCTGGCCGCCGCCGCCGCCCTTTACTATCTGCGCGAAAACCGCAAATCAGCGTTGCCGCATATACGCGACCTTCTCGTTTCGCAGCGTTGTCAACATCTGGCTCTTGATCCCGCTACTCGCCGCAATCTGGAGATAACCGCCAGTATGGCAGAGGGGAAGCGCACCGGTTCACTGCTGGGGTGTCTGGACCGCACCGGCACCGCCATGGGAGCCCGTCGTTTGAAACAGTGGCTAAGTTATCCCCTGATCGAGCTGGAGCCGATCAGGCAGCGTCTGTCTGCGGTGGAGGAACTGCTGGAGTCGCCTGAGTTGCGCGATGAGTTGACCGCGAGATTCAAAAACGTCGCCGATCTGGAACGGCTGAATGGTCGTATCGGCATGGCCAGCGCCGGTGGCCGCGACCTGCGGGCACTGCACGATTCATTGACCAACCTGCCGCCGCTGCTGGAACGACTGACCGGGGTACAGGCAGCTTTGCTGCAGTCGCTGCGGGTCGCCATTGATCCGCTAGATGACATCTGTCTGCTGGTGTCACGCGGGATTATCGACACCCCGCCATTCTCGCTTCGCGAAGGTGGCATCATCGCTCCCGGTTATAATTTAGAGCTGGACGAACTGCGCTCTATCAGCAGTGAAGGGAAGGGGTTTATCGCCCGGCTGGAGGCTCAGGAACGCACCCGGACAGGCATCTCGACCCTCAAAATACGTTACAACCGGGTGTTCGGTTATTCGATAGAGGTCACCAAAAGCAACCTGGCTGCCGTACCGTCCGATTACATCCGGCGTCAGACCCTTGCCAACGCCGAGCGCTACGTTACCGAGGAGTTGAAAAGCTACGAGGAGAAGGTGCTGGGGGCTGAAGAGCGGATCTGCGCCATGGAATTCACCCTGTTCCAGGAGATTCGTGAACTTGTGGCCGGTCAGGCTGACCGGATCGCCAGGACTGCCGACGGTCTGGCGGTTCTGGATGTCCTGCTGTCACTGGCGACCGTGGCAGGAGAACGCAACTATTGCAAACCGCTGGTGGACGATTCGGACATTATAGACATTTGCGACGGTCGCCATCCGGTGATCGAGGCGATGAAGCTGGGGGAGCGATTCGTGCCTAACGATACCCTGCTGGATGCCGATTCCAACCAGCTGCTGATGATTACCGGCCCCAATATGGCCGGTAAATCGACCTATATGCGTCAGGTTGCGCTGATCACGCTGATGGCCCAGGCCGGCAGCTTCGTCCCGGCCACGGAGGCGCGCATCGGCATTGCCGACCGCATCTTCACCAGGGTCGGTGCAGGCGACAACCTGGCTCGCGGCCAATCCACCTTCATGCTGGAAATGATGGAAGCTGCCGGAATCCTGCGCAACGCCACCCCACGCAGTCTGATAATCATGGACGAGATAGGCCGCGGCACCTCGACCTTTGACGGAGTGTCAATCGCATGGGCGGTGGCGGAGTACATCCATGATACCCCCACCTGTCGGAGCCGTACCCTCTTTGCCACCCATTACCACGAGCTGACCGAGCTGGCGACCACCCGCGAGCGGATCAAAAACTTCACAGTGGCGGTTCGTGAATGGAACGATCAGGTCATTTTCCTGCGCACCATCATCCCCGGCGGCGCCTCCCATTCCTACGGTATCCAGGTGGCCAGGCTGGCCGGAATGCCGTCCGACGTCATCGAACGGGCCAAGGAAATCCTGCGCAACCTGGAGAACGGCGAGTTTGAAGAGGGGGCGCCGCGTCTGGCCAAGAGCAGCAAAAAAACTTCCAAAGAACCGTCGCCGCAATTTTCGCTGTTTGAAACAAGCGAGGACCAACTGCGCCAGCGTCTGAAAAAACTCAACATTGCGACCCTGACCCCGCTTGAAGCGCTGAACCTTCTGGATGAGCTGAAGCGGATGGTGTGATGTTGTGCGAGCTCGGACAGCAGAGTCGTGGTAATGCATTGATGTTGAGATTGTGGATTATCATTGAAGGAACCTGCATGGCAAAGAGAGACTTCCCCCCCCCCATATCCCAGGATTTCTGAGCTGCCTGTGCGGCAGTGAACAAAAAATACGGTCGAATCACTCTGGCCTGCTGTTTCTGAGCTGCCTGTGCGGCAGTGAACAACGGGTGCGACTCATCGCCGGATGGTATCACTTTCTGAGCTGCCTGTGCGGCAGTGAAC
>JANYBN010000134.1 GCA_025360785.1 Geobacter sp. | reverse complement strand
GCTGCACCATCTGGGCGGCGCCGAGGCGATCGGGCCGATCCTGATGGGAATGAACAAGCCGGTGCACGTCCTGCAGCGCGGCGACAGTGTTGACGACATCGTCAAGATGGCGGCCATTGCCGTGGTGGATGTGCAGAATATCTGAGACAAATGGTAGGGGCGAATCTTGTATTCGCCCCTGCTGCAATCGCCAACAAAATGCGGGCGATCACAAGGATCGCCCCTACCACAAAAGGATTCAACACATGACCAAGGCAGTATCCTCGGTTCAATCTGATATCAAAACGTGGCTCGGCAAGGATGCCATGGCTTCGGTTGTAGTTTTTCTAGTGGCTCTGCCACTCTGCATGGGTGTTTCAATCGCTTCCGGAGTACCGCCGACATCAGGGTTGATAACCGGCATTGTCGGCGGTCTTGTGGTCGGGGCGCTGGCCGGTTCGCCATTCCAGGTGAGCGGTCCCGCCGCCGGACTGACGGTGCTGATATGGCAGCTGGTGCAGCAGCATGGTCTGCCGATGCTGGGTGTGATCATTCTGTTAGCTGGGCTTATCCAGCTGGCCGCCGGGCTGCTCAAGCTGGGGCAGTGGTTCCGCGCGGTGTCGCCAGCGGTTATTCATGGCATGCTTGCCGGCATCGGCCTGCTGATACTGACAGCACAATTCCATGTCATGCTCGATGGCAAGCCGATCGGCAAGGGAATCGATAACCTGCTGGCGATCCCTGACGCGTTGACCCGCGCTGTCACTGGTGGTGGTGCACCGTTCCATGCCATGTGCATCGGTATAATGAGTATTGCTGTCATGGCCTTGTGGGGCGCATATGCGCCTAAAAAACTTAAAGTGCTGCCCGCTCCGTTGATTGCGGTTGTCATTGCCGTGATTGCAGCGGCATATTTCAAACTCAAGATCAATTATGTCATTGTGCCGGACAACATCTGGTCGGTGATCCAATACCCGACTCTCGAAAATCTCAAACATGGATTTGAAACTCCGATTTTGATTGCCGCAGTATCCGTTGCTTTCATTGCCAGTGCGGAGACGCTGCTATGCGCCAGCGCAGTTGACCAGATGCATCAGGGACAGCGCACCAAATATGATAGGGAACTGACGGCGCAGGGCATCGGAAACACCATCTGCGGACTGTTCGGCGTACTCCCGATGACCGGCGTTATCGTCCGTTCCAGCGCCAATATAGAAGCCGGCGCAAAAACCCGCGCCTCCGCAATTTTTCACGGATTGTGGCTGCTGTTGTTCGCCGCGGTGCTGCCGTTCACGCTGCGCTACATTCCGGTAGCCAGCCTTGCCGCCGTGCTGGTGTTCACCGGTTACAAACTGGCCTACCCGAAAGCCGTGCCAAAACTGCTTGAATTCGGCAAGAGCGAAGTTGCCATTTACGCGGTAACCATTGCGGTTATCGTAGGCGCGGATCTGCTCAAGGGTGTCGTTCTCGGGCTGCTGCTGTCGCTGTTCAAACTGCTCTATGTGTTTTCGCAACTTGACATCAAAATCGAGGAGGATGCAGCCACCAATTGTGTGCATCTGCGTCTTTCCGGATCCGCCACCCTGATACGGCTCCCGATGCTGGCGTCGGCGCTGGAGCAGGTACGTGCCGGTGTCGAGGTGCATGTGCATTTCGAAAATCTGGATTATATCGATCACGCCTGTCTGGACCTGCTCTCCAACTGGGAGAAACAGCACGAGGCAAGCAACGGCAGCTTGGTGATCGAGTGGGACGAGTTGTCCCGTAAATTCCACCAGCGCCGCAGCGGTGCATTGAAAGCAGCCGCGTAAGATTGTACTTAATTCCAAACAAAAGAGGGGATGCTCGCAAGCATCCCCTCTTTTGTTTGATACCATCAGCCGCAGTTATGACGGCACATTATCCTTCTTTTCCGCCGGCACAGCATGCGGTAACGGTGCAGGTGTCTCGGTGTGCGGCGTGGCGGCAGCTGCCACTTGTTGCGGATCAGCTTCCTTCTCGTCGCTTTTGCGGGATTCTTCCTGAACATTCTTCTGGAAGTCCTCCGAGGCTTTCTTGAATTCAGCCAGACCTTTACCGAGCGACTTGGCCAGCTCCGGCAGTTTGTGCGGCCCGATTACGATCAAGGCAATCACGAGAATAATTATCATTTCCGGCATGCCGATTCCAAACATCTGCTCACTCCTTGTAAAGACAACATGTAGTAACATGTATTAAAAACGTAAATCCGACTGTTGGCAATAAAAATCTTCTTTTTTCGCCAGCTATTTATCATGTTCGAGATGCTATGCAATCTCACTTCATTAAAATGCCAATCTGAAACTGGTCTGGAGTCGTACCCTTTAATTGAGTATATATTACCAGTTTCCTGTTTCTTGATAAGACACCTTCAAATTGCGGTGCAGATTCAGTGTTGATAAGGCCAGATGGGCCTACCGTAATAGTATTGCTTATGGCATCAGGTTGAACTACGCCATTCATGACTCTTGCAAATGAGTTCGAATTACCGGTGGCGTCAAACACTAATAGAGACCTATACCAGTAATTTGATGTTGCGCTTATTGAAAGGGAATTATTACGCCAGTTCCCAGCCAGGTCGCTGGTGGATAACCCACTGCTAGCTGTTTTAACAAGCAATCCCAAAGATGAGGAGCCATCCTGATTACTATCCACTAAGACCATGAAGTTTTTATCAAGACTCATGACTACGCCCATTCCGGAGAAATCTCCATTTGTAGGGACGATTAGAGGCTCGCTGTGAATATTGAAAGCTGCTGCTCCTTCCGCATTCACAATATTTGAAGTTGATATAGCGCCGCTGACACTTACAGAGACATCTCCCCGCTCCCAGGAATGCCTTGCAGTTCCAGCTGTCAAGGCATGAAGTTTCCAACTCCCAGCCAGGTCACTCTGTTGAAATGTTCCGCCACCTTTTACGGCTATAGACATTCTTTCGTCACCGTTATCGCCGCCGACGCCAGCCATAAAACTTTTGTCTCGCGACATATTCATGACAAGTCGTGATGCAGAAGATCTATTCGCTGAATTAGATACAAAACCACTTGGTGTGATATTGAGAGTCATAGCGCCAAATTGACTTGTCCCACCGTTCGCATTCAGGCCAGTCGTACCGAGGCCATTCAAACCTGGAGTGTTTGTAATTGGGGCTCCAGATGCATCAGTAGGCATAAATATATTTTTACCTTGGCTTGTGAGACCAGCCGGGTTGGAAAAAGATGCCAGTTGAATGTTTCCTATAGTAGTAGTTGCACTCTGTCCGGTGACCTGTACGGAAACAGTGCCGTCACTGCCAATCTTTAACTTGGCGGCATTGTTTGGTATTGTGATGTAGGGAAATAGCGGATTACCATTAGCATTAACAATCTGCCCAGTACTGTCGCGCTTGAAAGTACCGGATCTGGAATAGCCGATAGTGCCGTCCGGCAGAGTAATCGGAAAGAAACCGTCTCCCTGTATAATCAAGTCCAGCTCGTTGCTGATTGGCGACATTTCAGCAGAAATGCGACTTCCCAGGCCATCCGTCGGTGTTCCCGACCCCGCTTCATCAAGGGTATAGGTTGCTCTTAGCCAGCCAGGGTTTGCTCCGGAAACAAACTGAAAAAGATACCACGTCCCTGTCAGGTCAGCCTGGGTGAAAATGGAAGATTGATTCGCAACAACGCCGACTGGCACTGTTTTGTCTTCAACTGCTCCGGTGAATTGTACCGGTGTAATGGCAGGTGTCGCAATGCCGTTGCCAGATGTTGTTACAAAGCCGAGATCACAGGTCCCGGCGGCCACTCTGACTTTATTGCCGCTGCCGATATAGAGCGGGAATACTCGCTCATCGGAGGTCCCTTCATTCTCAACAAGATAAAACTTGTACTGTCTGCCGCTCCGGATCTTTACGGAAAAAACCTTGCTGCCGTCGCTCTGTACTTCGGCAACATGGCGGGCGACAACTGAGCCGCTTGCAGCATCAACCGCAACAAAGGTGGTGCCGGCGACCTTGCCGGTTACCGTTACATCGTCTGGTATCCATCCATTGCCACCGTTACTCCCGCAGGCTTGAAATAATAACAGGGTAAGACAACAAGCAAAAAAAACGATTGGTTTTTTCATAGCGGCATCCTTTGTAATAGAAACGCAAAACATCATCCGATTAGAAAAAATATCTGCACCCAAGGAACAGGTTGTGGCTACCATAGCTGACTTTTGTTCCGTTCAGATCAAAATCAGCCGCTCCCATATAGCGATAGCCTGCATCCACGGCAATCCTGCTCGACACGTCATATATGACTCCTAGCCCTGTCTGGTAGGCAAACTGGGTATTGGTCGCGGAATCAATAAGTTGTGTGCCGTTCAAAGTTAACCGTTTTAATACTTCTGAATGCATTGTGGCGAGTCCGGCGCCTGCCATAACAAACGGTTTGACCGGATAGAAAAACGGTGCGACCAGATAACCGTTTGCCATATAATTCACGATATTGATTGTACCGCTCAGGATTTCGCTGAGTCCATTTGCAGAATGTCTATCAACATCATAATCGCGATATCCGATTTCTAACTCAATTCGGGAAATACCGAAATCAGCGCCGCAGGAACCGAATAGTGCAACTCCTGTGTTATAAGACATATTTCCAGATGAAATATTGTCAGATAAATTGCTGTCGGAGGTGATTGTCGCGCCAACATTCAGACCCATATAAGGTTGGGCTTGTGTAGTTGCTGCAAGTGATATGAGAAATACAAGAACCAGGAGTGAAAACTTACGTAGTTTCATTTAAAAGACTCCTTATAATCATGAAATGAATACAATCTGGAGGGATAACAATAATTATTAAACTTCTGAGGGAAAGGGACAGCTGTTGTAAAGAAGCTGCTTGTCATCAGTTGATGGTGTACGTGACCTGATTGCCCAAACAATGATAAGTGATTTCCCGTGTTACCATTTTTGAAATCTTACCGGTTTCCGTATTGATTCTTCTCACAAAAATAATCAGCTTGTTATTCATGATACTGTAGGTTCCGACAATACACTCTGGCTGCTTATAGCCATCATTCTTGATGACACCAACATTGCGGGATAGAACCACTAGTCCGCTTTCAGACAGCTTGAAATATTTGCCGAATTCTGCTTGAACTATGCGATAGCAGCAGCTGCTATTCAGGCTGCCGCGCATTAGCTCACCCATCAAAATCCCCTGTTGTTTTGGTATAAACGATTGGATATCTACAAAATCAGTTACGATTACGGTGTGTTTGATTATTTCATCGGGTGATTCATTCCGGTCATTCTGCCCACACGCGGTTTTTGCGTGCTGGCCTGCCTGCGAGCCACAGTCGTTGCATGTATCAACGCAGAGTTCATTGGCAATATCAGCAAAAATTTTCTTTAGTTCCGTATGTTCAAGAAGGTTATTAAAGTTTTGCTGATAACAACCGCCACTACGATAACCAGAGGTGCTGTTAAGAGCAAAGCAGCCTGTCAAGAGTGACAAAAAACCTGTCAGTACAAACGTAATTACTAATGAATTCATTTTATTTCCCATGATTAGCAAAGCCATCCCCAATGATTTTCATAGTTTTCAAGTTGTCCTCATTGTAAAGAAGTGCCTCGGTAAAGCCATCAACCGGCACACGAACCTGTCCGGATGATGCAACCATTCCGGTCGTTATATCCAGAGATCTGGCATTAACGATTATGCTATTGTCTGCAACAACATACGTACCTGTTACAATGCCGCCAACCTTGTAGGCCTCTCTAACTTTACTGATGTCGCGACTCAACGAAAATTCCCCGGATTCATTGATGACGATATCCTTTGTCAACCGTACATCGTACACCTGCCATTTTCTTATCTGAAGCTCGTGGATAAGATTTTCAGCGATAAGTCTTCCAAATCCGGATGTTTCAGAGAGTTTGTTTAGATTTCCAAAACTGGTCACGATGAATGTATTGCCAAGAGTTTTTCTATCCGCATTACGCTCCAGTTGATCCGCCAAAAAAACAATAAGGCCGTTAAATCGACCGGCAGGAGTACGACTTTGTTGTACAAGAAGAGGATCACTGGCGATGTAACGCTGACCAGGTCTAAGTGTTGCAGGGTTTGGTTGATCAGAAACATTAAGATTGCTTTGTGACTTAGCGGTGTACGATGAGCAGGCAGCTAATAAACTGCATATCAATGTAAGCAATACTAAATAACGAGCCATGTTCATCATATTAAATACTCCTTTATAGATATGAAAATGTTTTATCTGCGAAAAAATCCGGGCTGATATATCAATTCATTATTAGTTGTATTAAATTCTCTGTCGTTATTTCGGTATGCAACCGGAAAATCGCTACAGTAATTATCACGAGCTATCCCGTAGGTGTTTCTGAAACAGAATTCATCATTTGCGCATGGAATAAAAGCTCTAAGGTGTGCGTCATCAGTCACAATAACCGGCGTCGCACACCCAGATAGTGCTCCTGTCAAGACAAGCAGCCCAATCAGGCGCTTCACATTTTTCATATCAATCCTCCCGCCATGCTCTTTTTGTAAATAATTACCCGTAGTGTATATCAAGCAGAGATTTGTTTAGCAACACCATACTTAAAAAGCATCAACCCACATTTAATTGTAATATCTACTTTTTGCCCTTGCCATTTATCCCTGCTGTGCTATTATGCACAAAAATTAGGCAGATAAAGGCCGTTTTCCTCCCTTCCGGTTCGTATCGTCAGTGTGTATCATGTTAAAACCATTAACAATTGGCTCTCTCGCCCTCGCGCACAACGTCGTGCTTGCACCCCTGGCGGGAATTACAAATTTGCCGTTTCGCCTGATATGTCGTCAGGCCGGAGCTTCGCTCGCCTACACCGAAATGGTCAGTGTCAACGGATTAGTGCGTGAAGGGGCTAAAACACTGGCTCTCCTTAAGAGTTCTCCCGAGGACCGGCCGCTCGGAATTCAGCTGTTCGGCGATAAACCTTATGATTTGGCCGAAGCGGCGCGCATGGTAGAGGGATACGGCGATCTTCTTGATATCAACATGGGTTGCCCGGTACGCAAGGTTGTCGGCACCGGTGCCGGCAGCGCGCTGCTGCAGGATCCGGTCAAAATCGCCTCCATAGTTCGCGCCGTTCGCGCTGCAACGACTCTGCCGCTGACAATCAAGATTCGTTCCGGCTGGCACTGTGGCGACAACGTTTTTCAGGAAGTTGGACGCATCGCCGAGGCTGAAGGGTGCGATGCCATCACTCTCCATCCCCGCAGCCGCAGCCTGATGTTTTCCGGTCAGGCCGATTGGACGCATCTGAAGGAGATGAAGGAGGCGCTTTCGATCCCGGTCCTGGGAAGCGGAGACCTGTTTACACCTGATGATTGTCACCGGATGCTGCTGGAAACCGGATGTGACGGCATCATGATCGCTCGTGGGGCACTCGGCAACCCCTGGATTTTCAGGCAGGTACGGGAACTTGGACAGTCCGGCCGCTTCACGCCGATCACTATCTTTGAGCGCGCCGATATCATTGAAAAACATCTCTGCATGTTTGCTGAAGAGCAGGGCGAAGCGGTTGCCGTCCGGGAGATCAAGAAACATATCGGCTGGTATGCCAAAGGTTTTGCCGGTGCTTCAGAGATCCGCCGGGCTGCCAATTCAGCTCAATCGATTCAGGATATACATAGGCTTACGGAAAGGATGCGGAGCGTGACCGATAACCCGGTCTGTGCCCCAGACAGATATGCAGAGTGAACAACACCAGAAAAAACGCGATGATTATTACGCCACTGTGATCGACAGTGTAGGCGACGGCGTTATCGTTGTCGGCAGCAACGGCCTCATTACGCTGTGCAACCCCGCAGCCGAGGAGATTACCGGGTTCTCGCAAAAGCAGGCTTTAGGAGCAGAGTTCGAAAAACTGTTTACGCTTGAGACGACCCTGATCGAGATGCTTACCAAAACCATCCGCACCGGCATTACCATTTCGGACCACGAAAATGTCGTGGTCCGCTCAACAGGCAGGATTACGCCGGTCGCAGTTACCTGTTACCCGCTCGTTGAAGGGAGCGGCGAAAACATCGGCGCCATTCTGACACTTAAAGACATCACCTATATTCGGGAACTGGAGGCTGCTGTACGCCAGGCGGATCGTCTTTCCACATTAGGTACACTGGCTGCCGGACTGGCCCACGAGGTTAAAAACCCGCTGGGGGGGATAAAAGGCGCCGCCCAGCTTCTGGAGCGGGAATTTGAGCCTGAGAGCGAGATGCTGGATTATACCAGGGTCGTAATCCGTGAAACCGAACGGATCGATCATATAATCCGCGAGTTGCTGGAACTGGCTTCTCCACGGGCGCTCAAGCTGGCACCAGTCAATCTGCATAAGATCCTCGGGGATATTCTGTTGCTGCAGAAGCAGGCCGTGGCCGACCGGGAGATCGCCTTCATCCAGCATTTCGATCCCAGCATCCCGGATATTATGGCTGATGAGGAGATGCTGACCAGGCTGTTTCTGAACCTGATTTGCAATGCGATCGATGCAATGGGTGTTGACGGTCGCCTGACGGTATCAAGCAGGGTGCTTTCCGACTATCGGATGACGCAGAATCAACGCCATTCCCGGATGGTTGTAATAGAGGTGGGTGACGATGGTCCCGGCATACCTCAGGAAGATCTGGAAAATATATGGACGCCGTTTTTTAGCACAAAGTCCGGTGGCACTGGCCTGGGATTGACCATCTGTCACAAGATAGTTTCGGAGCATCGCGGCATGATCAAAGCCGAATCAGATCCGGGTCACGGAACAAAGTTTACGGTGTTATTGCCGCTGGTGCGGTGAAAACAGATGCAGGGACGCTGCTTGCCGCGCCCTTTACGCCTACAACAACGGAATCGGGCGAAGCAAGTGCCGCCCCTACAAATAAACGAGGTACAATATGCCGCTAAACAGAATTCTGGTTGCCGATGATGAAGAGAGTATCCGCTGGGTGCTTTCAAAGGCGCTCAAGCAAAAAGGCTTCAGCGTGGATCTGGCGCATGACGGTCGTCAGGCGCTGGAGCTGATCAAAGACAATTGCTACGATCTGGCAATCCTCGATATCAAGATGCCAGGTATCACCGGACTTGAACTCCTTGACAAAGTCCGTGAACTTAACAGCGATCTGCTTATGGTTATCATGACGGCCGAAGCCAGCATGAAAAATGCGGTAGAGGCGATGAAGCGGGGTGCATACGACTACATCACCAAGCCGTTCGATCTTGACGTCATCGATGCCATCATAGAAAAGGTTGCCAAGGCACGCGATATAGCCGGACAGGTAACCACCCTCAAGCAGGAGCTGAAAGACCGTTATCAGGTCGAAAAAAACATCGTGGGCAATTCATCGGCCATGCAGGAGGTCTACAAAACCATCGGCAAGGTTGCGGTAAGCGACGTCACCATTCTGATCCAGGGGGAGTCCGGCACCGGCAAAGAACTGGTGGCACGAGCCGTCCATTTCAATTCCGGGCGTCTGGGAAAGCCGTTCATTGCAATCAACTGTGCCGCAATACCTCGCGACCTGCTGGAGAGCGAACTGTTCGGTTCTGAAAAAGGGGCGTTCACCGGCGCCGGGGAAAGGAAACAGGGCAAGTTCGAACAGGCCAATCACGGCACACTTTTTCTGGATGAGATCGGCGATATGCCGCTGGACCTGCAGGCCAAGATCCTGAGGGTGCTCCAAGAGCAGGAGGTTACCCGGGTCGGTGGAAACCAGACTATTCCGGTCGATGTCAGAATTGTCGCCGCGACAAACCAGTCGCTGGTCGAAAAAGTGCGTCAGAAGGAGTTTCGCGAAGACCTCTACTATCGCCTGAATGTCGTGCCGATCATGCTCGCGCCGCTCCGGGAACGCCGTGACGATATCCCCGATCTTGCCAACTACTTTTTGACACGCTCCTGCGCGGAGATGTCAGTTGCCCCAAAACGGCTGACTGATGATGCGCTGGCGCTCCTGAAAGCGTATTCCTGGCCCGGCAACGTGCGTGAGCTTGAAAATGCTCTCAAAAGGGCAGTTATACTTTCAAACGATCCGTTACTGACATCGCTTGATTTCGGGGGGCTGCTGCCGACGCGGGAGCTTGCGCAGACCGGATCTCAGGAAACCTCGCTGGAGGACTTGATTGATATGAAGCTGCGCTCCAGTATGAACGGGATTGAGGGGCTTGATAAGGGTGACATCTATGCCATGGTGCTGGAGCAGGTTGAACGCCCCCTGATTCGCCTCGTTCTGGAGAAATGCCGCTGGAATCAGGTAAAAGCAGCCGATGTTCTGGGAATCAACCGGAATACGTTGAGGAAAAAGATTTCGGAGTTGCAGATTGAAATGAAAAGGGGCTGAAGACAGCCCCCTGAATTTACTAGCCCTTATAAAACAGGGTAGGTGTGTTGACGAAGTTATTTTATGCAAAACATAACTTCTAATTTACTAAAAAAGTTTCAGATTTTCCAGCCCCTTCAGCGCCGGGTTATTGAATGACTGGCGCTCACTCCGCTCCACAACCGGCTCTTGAAGCGCGGGCTGGCTGGTTTCGTCCGGTACACATACTACTTCCTGCTCCCCGTTGATCTCCTCCTCCATCCCGTTGCACTTGAAAAAATAACGGTCATACAGGCGGTGATGTGCGGTCCAGCGTGATGTCGAAGCGGTCTCTTTGGCGATGTGAGTCTGGATGCCGTTAATTTTCGAGTCCATATCATCCAGGTAGTTGAGAATTGTCGCCTCAATCGTCTTGGGGCGCTTGGGCGAACCGTATTCGTACTGGCCGTGGTGCGATAGCAGCATGTGCTTGAGCAACAGAGCCAGTTCACGCGGGAAGCCGTTCACCGTACGGATCTTTTCATCGACCAGTTCCACTCCGATAGTGATATGCCCCAGCAGCTTGCCTGCGTCGGTGTAATCAAAAGCCCGCCCGAAACTCATTTCGTAGATCTTGCCGACATCATGCAGCAGCGCTCCGACCACCAGCAGATCCTCATTGATGCCACCATACAGCGGTACAATGGTCTTGGCCAGCTTGACCAATGACAGTGAGTGCTCCAGCAGTCCACCCAGATAGACGTGATGCATCCCCTTGGCGGCCGGAGCCTGGCAGTACAGCTCCAGAAACGGTTCATCAGCCAGAAAGGCATCCATCAGCCCTTTAAGGTGGGGGCTGCCAAGTGCTGCAACCGTGTCGGCCAACTCCTGGCGCATCTCGGCGCCATTGCGCGGTGATTCCGGAAGAAAATCGGCCAGTACGACATCTTCCTCGGGCACCTTGCCGATCTCGGCAATAACGACCTGCATTTTATTCATATAGACTGAGGCCTTACCGCGGACCTTGACAAAATCGTCCTTGTCAAACTGCTTGTCCAGCAACTCGGTATTATCCCAGACCTTGGCTTCGATATCGCCGCTCTTGTCCATCAGGCGCAGGTTCATATAAGGCTTGCCGTTCTTGGCCATAGCCAGAATCTTGTCTTTGACCAGAAATACGGCATTGACCGGATCACGATCTTTTATCTCACTGACAAACTGTTTGGACACGCGGAACTCCCTCTTGATGCTGTTTGATAATAATTACTGGCGACGTTATCACGATGCAGGATCTAAGTACAAGAGCAGAATCAGGTGTATACGCAATCGGTATGCTGGCTGCTAAATTAAAGGCTTGCTTTTCGAAAACAAAGCATCTATGGTGTTCAATTGTTGTACCACACGAAACAGCGGTATGGTGTCCGTTGTTTCTCTTTTGATCATCGCATTCTGCCCCCCCTGTACCTTCAATCCCGATTGAACAAAGCAGACCGTATGGCAGGCGAAGATTTATTGTCTGCCCGCACGTTACTGCATTTACCTCTTCCTGGAATCATCTGTTTGATT
>JANYBN010000063.1 GCA_025360785.1 Geobacter sp. | reverse complement strand
TTATATTCGTATTATTTAGTACTGGTACAAACTGGTACAAAATTCCGGTACACTTTTCAACGATGAAAATCAAAGATGAAAAGACGCAATGCATACGTTCCTTTATATTTCAACAGCTTACCTAGGTGTTTTGGGCACTTTGCGGTTTACATCGCCGATTTTGAACGGTGGTCAAATGAAAGCTCCGTTGGTTCCATCGCTGCACGTTCTGTTGAAGTTGACTGTTGTTGGCCACAACAAATTGCATTAATTGCCAGGTGTATCTCTTTACGTAATTAGTTTAGCAGAGAACGTGCCAACAACAATAAGGCTGTTTTTACAGCTAGTTGCGCTTATTGGCATTTAATATCGCCAATCACAGGCGATACTAAGCCTAACATGTGGTTATTTTTTAGGCACTAATGCTGCAAAAATAATTTGCTACTGTGCTGAAGAACAAAGGGCGCGTCACTTCGATTAACGCCCGCATATTTTTGGCACAGAAGTCTGTATTCAGAACCGGCGCACATTTAACATTGTTTTTTTATTATCTTTAATTATACTTGGTAAAATACATACACTTTGGCTTCAGCAGAATCAGGATTGCCTTATGCGAAAATTCAACGGTAATCTCAGCCTTATGCCGCTCGTGGATCTTATCCAGTGGGCAGATAACAGCAAGCGTTCCGGAACACTCATCCTTAATCAACATGGCAGGCAGAAAAAATTCTACATACAGGATGGCAAGATCATCTTTATCTGGTCCAACTGTGAGGGGGAGCATTTTGGCAACTTCCTGAAAGATCAGTCACAGATAAACCAGGATGAACTTGACAAGGCTTTTACTGATTCAGAATCCCTTGGACTACCTTTTATTGGATACCTGCTGTCGGAACAGATTTTCTCCCAGGAGCAGCTTGAGGAGATACTCAGAAAGGCCGCCGAGGTAGTCCTGACCAATGCCCTCAAGTGGGACACGGGTATATTCGAGTTTGTAGACGATCTCCCGAGATTCGTAATGAACAGTCCGGTCCGGCTTAACTCGATTCAGGTTCTGTTGGAATCGGTGCGACGCTTCGACGAGAACAGGGTGGGCAGTCAGGTTGACGCCGATTTGGTTCTGAAGGAGGTTCGGGAACATATTCAACAAGGAAATTTCGAACTGCCGCCTATCCCTGATGTCATGCTGCAGATTGCGCAAAAGATTGATAATCCGACAATCTCAATCGATGAGATCATAGAATGCATAACAGACCAGATTCTGGTCTCTAAAATTCTCAGAATTTGCAATTCTCCTTACTACGGCCATCTCGGCCATATTTCCAATTTGAAAGCTGCAGTTGTCTTCATCGGCCTCAAATCACTGATGAGCATTATCACGGTTCACGCGATGAGCAGTTTCAGCCCGCGCAACTCCAAGGAAATAAAGAAGGTACTTCAGCACTGCCTGGTATGCGGCATGATAGCTCGGCAGATCACCCGTGATATGGGCGGCAACTTCGAATTGGCCTTCATCTGTGGCCTTTTGCACGACATCGGCAAGACCATCCTGCTGGACATGCTGGGCGACTACATGCTGCTGCCGGAGGCGAGGGATCAGCTGATTGAAGAGAACCACGCCGAGGTTGGTTACTTGCTGGCAGAAAAGTGGAATTTCGGGAGTGACATCAAAGAGGTCATCCGCTATCATCATTCACCGGAGCAAGCTATTGAACACACAAGTCTAGCGGAGGTGATCAACCTTTCTAATGCCATGGCTGATCTCAACAGCCAACCGGAAGAAATCATGGATATGACTTTTACAAGCCTCGAATTAAGCCAGATCAGCGTGGAGGACCTGCTGGAACAGGTAGATAGACTTGACCATGAAGCCAGTGAGATAATGAGCTTTACGTGAAGTCTACAAAAAAAGAGGAGGGCTTTTTGCCCCCCTCCGGTTTAATGTTTATTCATTCCCTGCCACGACCACGCTGTTTCTCGTCCCGTTTTTCTTCTTTGCGCTCTTCCTTGTCACGACCGCTCATCTTTCAACTCTCCTTGTCGCGGCGACGTTCTTCTTTCCACTCTTTCTTCCGCTAATGCCCGGACCGGGATCAAAACGGCGGTTCGCCAAGGATCTTCACCCTGGGACCGTAGTCAATCTTGTGGAACCGGCCGGGGTCAACATGATTATCAACAACCCACTGGTAGAGCTTTTTTGCCCCCTCCAACAGTGGCGGTTTCAGTTCGTGGTAGTCCCGGCCGTAGACTTTTCGATCATAGGCACTGTAATATTCATTCTGCATCTCTTCGTCATATAGACCGATGCAGCCGTGAGATGCGGGGTATCCGGGAACGTCGCGACCGTGGATATAGTAGGAAGGCGTGGTCGGCTGGGACTTGTCCATGAAGAACCTGAGCCCGTAATGCATCGGATAGAGGCGGTTGACTTCCTCAACCGTGTACATATTGGAGGTATGCCGCCGGTCAATAGCATCGACCCGGAACTCACCATTGGGAACACGGTGCCCCTCGATTCCCACTGTTGCGGGGAACGAGAGCACAAGCTTTCCATATTCGTAGGCTCCCAGGAACATCTCGGACTGGTCCACCAGAATGAACTTGGCGTCTTCCGCCGCCTCCGGATAGTAGCCGGAGAGTGGCGAAAACTCCTTGATATCCTCCAGCCGTCTGGGCACCTTGATGGACATCCCCCCGTAAAAGTGACGCCGGTCCATGCGGTTGAAGCGCAGAACATCCTGCCATTTGGTCCCGAAAAGTTTTTCCGGAGTATCTTTCGCCGTCAGCTTCACACAATCCCACTCGATTGGGGAGTCGCTGGGAAAGCTAATCCCGCAGAGCGACTTGAGCTTGGCCGCGGCAAAGCCCTGAGAAGCACAAATCAGAAACATGACAAGGACGAGTATGGTTCTGACAAGGCATTTCATCAGGACTCCCTGAAACGCGGTGCAGCAGATACAGCCGCATCGATAGAATTATTTTGGTATCCTTATGTTACCATAGATTCGGATAAATTCAGGGGCGCCGGGTTCGCGGAATAAACCTGATTGTCGATGCCGCCCGGGCCAAGGCCGGATTGATCGTCTGCAGTCTGGCGAGTGCCGTACTGAAGCGGGGTTTGTTCTGTTGCCTGGCGGCCACCACGACAAGGTTGAGCCAGGCGAAGTCAAGATCCGGATTGAGAGATGCTGCTAATTCGTAGTTTTTTCGAGCGAGGTGCAGGTTGCCACTATATTCATACGCCAGCCCCAGGTTAATATAGTTCAGCGCCTGCCAGGGTTTCCTTAAGCGGGAATCATCCGAATCTATCATAGTTTGATATTCCATTCCGCTGGTGTGTCGTCCATCAAAGGTATTGAGCTGAATTATGGCCGAGTTTAAGGCGATCCAGCAGATATCTTCCTCGGGAGCCAGCTCAATGGCCCTTATCAGGTGCGGGAGCCCTTTGTCCAGCATCGACCATTTGGCATAGTGGAAGCCGGCATTATAATGAGCCCTGGCCTTGTTGGGAGATTTAGCCTGAACATCCTGCCACAAACTTATTTCACTTTTCCAAACCCAATTGCGGGCGATGGTGCCGGCCGTCAACACCAGACAGCACAGCACGACAAAGGTCCAGACCGCCTTACGATATCCTGCCCTTAGCGCGGCCGGATAACCAAGAAGGGAAGTCAAAAACAACAGAAAACCGCCCGAAGGAAGGTAGAGCCGGTGTTCGTTGATCACATCCCGGATAGGGATCACGCTCGATTCTACCGCCAGGGCCAGATAGAACCAGACGATGCCAAGCGCGGCCAACCGCATCGTCGTTCCCGATGTCAAATCGCCATCTCTCAGGCGGCGCTGCGAACGAATGGCCAGAAACAGTGCCGCTCCAGCCAAAGAAAGGTGCAGAAATAGCGAAGCCAGTACCTGCGGTGCGGCGATAGAATGATAGATAGGGTAGTCGTAATCCAGATTCTGGCTGACCGGCAGAATCATCAAGCGCAGATAGGTGGCAATCACCCGCAACTGCGTCAGGGAATAGTCACTTCGCGAAATATACTGGACTTCGGCAGAAGCCCGCTGGAGACCCTGCAGCATGTCGCCCAGCCCGTTCATTTCGGACAGACGCAGCAATTGCAGCGGTATGATCAGCAGCAGCCCCGCTCCCAGCAAGAGAAAAATCGGGTTCTTCAGCAGACGCCCCCTGAAAAGCGCCAATTCAAGCACGACAAGCATCAGCGGCAGCGTGAAAGCGATCTCCTTGCTCATCATCGCCATAAGGGCCATTACGAGGGAAGTCCCGCCCCAGAACCAGGCTCCTGTTCCTGTCCGACGAAGCCGGGCCTGGAGATATGAGAGCATCGAAGCCAGATAGAAACAGGTGGCCAGAGAGGTGTAGCGCTGGGCGATATAGGTGACCGCCTGGGTCTGGACAGGATGGCAGACAAAGAGCGCCGCTGTGGCAAAGGGGATGAAGCTTTGCAGGAAAGAGTGTTGTTCATCATTGCCGGACAGCTTGAACGAAGACTTGATGGCGGTGATTGACAAGAGTACGAGATAATAGATACAAACAGCAGACGCAAGGTGAATCGCCAGATTCACGGCATGAAACCCAGCCACAGCCTCGCTATGGACAAGACGGTTCAGTGAAAAAGTAAGATCCGTCACCCAGCGCATACCACCGCTGAATCCCAGCTTCAGCGGGCCGCTGACGGTCTTGCGCAAGGTGCTGAAATCATCGTAATGCAGGGGGACCGCAAATGAGTTGGCATACGACGTAATTCCCAGGATAAAAAGAATTGCGACGTGCAGCCGGGCCGGATGACTATGAAATAAATTTTTAAGTTTGTCTGAAGGTCTCAAGGAATTCCCGTACGACATATTTGGATATGCGTGTAACCCATTGGTCTGGCAGAGTCAACCCGATATATTACTAATAGTTTACTTATGTTACCTTCTCACATGATGATCTGGAATGGAATTGTATTGAAGAATCAATTATGAACATTTTGTCCGGCATTTGCAAATTATGGGCTTCAGCAAGCATTCAGCAAAGAAGGATATTGCACGTCGTATTGCAGCTGTTTGTCGGCTCGGCTGTATATTCTTTGTTATCCGCTGAATTCAAACCTTGCGGAGCCTGCTGACAAAGGGAAAATATGATAAAAAGAAAACTGCCGCTGATTAATCTTGCAATTGTGTTGTTTACAATAATTGTTTTTTACCAGGTATATTTCAATGATTTTATAACCTTTGATGATGATGCATATGTAGTCCATAATAGCCACATAGCCAATGGATTGACCTTGGATGGATTTTTATGGTCCTTCAACAGCTTCAATTTCAGCAACTGGCACCCTCTTGCCTGGCTTTCACACATGCTTGATGTCCAGTTTTTTGGGCTGAACCCCGCAGGTCATCATGTTACAAGTCTTATTATCCATATAGCCAACACTCTTCTGCTTTCCTGTTTTCTCGTTAAAATTACCGGTACGATCTAGCGCAGCAGCATAGTTGCCCTGCTTTTTGCCGTGCATCCATTTCATGTCGAGTCAGTTGCCTGGGTCGCCGAACGAAAAGATGTGCTTTGCGCCTTATTCTGGATTTTGACCATGTGGGCTTATGCATATTACAGGCGAGTGCCCAACTGGAGTCGGTATCTGACCGTAGTGCTGCTGTTTATCCTTGCGCTATTGTCAAAACCCATGGCGGTGACGCTTCCATTTGCACTGCTTCTGTTGGATTTTTGGCCTCTCAATCGACAAAATGGTCCTTTGCCTCGCCACATATTGCTGGAAAAGGCACCGTTTTTTCTACTGTCAATCGCGTCGTGCATTGTCACATTTTATGCACAGAAAAGTGGCGGGGCCGTGGGATCTTTGTCTATCTCCGAAGTTGCTCTAAATGCTGGCAATGCACTAATCTCATATGGCGCCTATCTCGTAAAAACGGTTTGGCCTTCAGATTTGGCCATAATATATCCATTTACTGCCGACACTGTAACAGCCTTAAAAGCTGCTTTATCCGCATTATTGATGATTGTTATTACCACAATTGCCGCAAGGGAGCGCTCACGGCGGCCCTGGCTTGCATTTGGCTGGTTTTGGTATGTAGTCACCATGGCGCCGGTTATCGGTTTTGTGCGTATCGGAGTACACTCCATGGCCGATCGATATACTTACCTGCCGCTGATTGGTATTTTTATTATCATTGCCTGGGGCGCCGAAGAGCTGTCGACATCATTTCGCAATGGAAAAGTGCTAATTCCACTGACATTCTGCATTGTTCTTGTGTCTCTCATGGCAGTAACAGCGCAACAGGTTCGCTACTGGCAAAACAGTTTAACTCTGTTTGAACATGCACGGGCAGTTACACAGGAAAATGCAACCACCTGCACAAATATCGGAATAGCATATACAAAGATAAATGATTTCAAATACGCTATAACATTCCTCAATTACGCCATCAGCATTAACCCGCAGTATGCCGAAGCACATTACAATCTTGGCATGATATATTTAGGTTTTGGCCTGAAAGAGGAAACAATAGGAGAATACAACGCCCTGATTCAGCTCAATTCCGGTCATGCTGCTGAGTTATATAAATTTATCAGGTTTATGGGATGGACATATCCCTCTTAATGACGGTTTAAAACAGCGGAGTAGACAGCAATTACAATAAATCCCGAATAATCATGTTACAGCAACGCCCCTGTCGGTTCTCCGGCAGGGGCGTTTAATTTACGGAATCATTGTCTTGCTTTCAAAGTGATCAGTGCGAACCGCTTCCCCGTACCGGCCAAAGCTGATACGGCTTACCTTCCGGCTTCGGAGCCAGTTTGCCGTTGGTCAGGTCGGCAGTCCATATTTCGGTTGGTGACTGGCGGGTAGAGGTCCAGTATTCATAGTCCCGCACGTCGATAAAACCGAGCTGACGCAGCTTCTGATAGGGCCAGGTATCCATTTTGGCCTGGTCATACCCCATTGCCTTGGCATACTCAACCAGCTTGGCCATTTCATCCTTGGTGGGAACCCGCCAATCGGAGTATCCGGCATAGCTGGTTTCGTTCAGCCGTTTCATATATTCGTAGACATTGTCATCACCGCGCCAGATAAGCTGACGACCGGCCATATTGGCATTTCTGGTCCAGGTAAGCCCGGTATTCTGATCTACAGCCGTTTTTTCCATAAAGGCAAAATTCGGTTTCGCTGCGGAGCAGGCGAACAGGAGCAGAGCGGCAGGAAACAACAAAAACAGTTTTTTCATCTGCTTAACCTCCAAAAGTGCCGCGGGTAAATACTTTGCGGATTTCTTTTTCATCTGACCACTCCAAAATGCCGGTTTTAAGGTTTTTGAGCGACATCGTAAACTTGTAATATACATCGGTGGTGCTACCGGCCTTCTGTCTGATCTCGGAGAAGTTGGAGGTCAGCAGAAATTCTGCGCCAAGCTGCTGCCCGAACTGCACAGCACTCTTCTTATCGACCAAACCGCTGTCCTGCTGGATCTTGAGCTCCTCGATGGTCTGCGCATCGGTGGTGCGGTCAATAAAGCGGAATTTACCGGAACGGAGTAGTTTGGCCCGGATCGAGTCAGTAATCGATTCGGTGTCGATATGCTGCATCGTTTTATTCTTGACCTTGTCAACGCTGACTACCGGTCGCCGCGAAGAGGTCATTTCAACAATCGGCGGGAAAACAATCATAGAATCGACCATCGATTCGGCGATCTGCTGAAGATCGGATGAGCCGAATTCAGTTGAAATAGGTTTGGCCGAACCGGCATCGCCGTACTGCATCGTTGATGCGCAACCGGAAAGAGATAACGCGCCGATTGCCGCTACTGCCAAAAGTGCCTTAATGCCATTTTTCATGCGCTTGTCCTCACTTGATATTAGATTGGTTCGTATAGATCAACTATTGAATTTCTAATCCGGTTCCCGGATTTTTAGTTTGAATTCTTTGGCTCGTGGATCCGGCGCAACGGCCTGTATCGTCTTGGTTTCACGCCCATTCAGCATCAGCGGTTTCCAGGAACCGGAGCCGGAATTGATTTCAAAGCCGCCGGCATCATACCATTCGAACCGGTACTGAAACGGAAGGGTGTCCTTGTCTTTGGAGCGAAGCGTAGCCTGAACCCTCAGAATGTCGCCCGCCATAGCGCTTTTCACATCGACAATCTGAATATCTCCCGCCAGACCGCTGTTGTTGAATATCACTTTCTTTTCCAGCGACCTGGCACCTTGTTCATCCCAGGTCGTCTTGCCGGTCGTCTCCACACCGGCCGTAGTGCTGCATCCGACCAGACCCAGTGCCGCAATAGCAGCCGCTGCCGCTATACAGCCAACAACGAAGTTTCTCTCCTGTTTCATAAGTACCCTCCCTATTTCCACTTAAGTGGTTTTTCACTTGAGCCCGGGGTTGTCCCCGCATCACCTTTAGTCCCAAAGTCCGGCTGTGTCACATCAGGGGGCGGTTCCCCCTCGGCAGCGCGTCTGGCCGCCGTTTTCACAAAACGGACCACGCATCCTTTGGTAATTCCCATGTCTTCCCCGTTTATTGTGGCATAACTCTGATTCTTGTCAATGCGGCTGATCACCGCCTGCCCCACCGACACCTCGTTGCGGAACAGTTCGCCGGTGTCTTCATCCTTAACATCCTGAACGGTGTAAATCTCAACCAGATCCCCTTTTGCAAACCCAGCCTCACTACCCCGATTGAACAGCACCTGCCTGCCGTTCACCGTCAGAACCTTCGCTGGGCGCAGAAGGGCAACAACCTCTTGCGACAGTCTTTTTGCCATTTCTTTGGCCAGAGCGACGATGATCTCATCACCTCCTGACAGCTGCCCTGTCATGGCGTACTCAATCACTTCGGTTTTGGTAAGCTGAACACTGGGCGAGTCTGGGAGCAGTTTGCCGGTAGTCGTATCGACAACCTGCACTACCGCAGACAGGAACAGCTTCCGGCTCTGCGACACCCGGCCAATCGCTTGATATTCCGTCGTATCAGTCTTGTCCTCGAACCCGTCGATTTGCGGCAGGAAAGCAAATTTTGCACCAGCCGTCCTGCCTGTCTGCGCGGTATTTTTGTCATCGGAATCAGCGGTCTCTGCTACCGATTCCTGCTCCGCCACAACATCAGCATTGCGGCTCTGCTCCACCAGCTGAAAAACGCGGGTCGCGTTAAGTGCTGAAATCAGCTGGCTCTCAAGGGAATCAGACACCCGCTTAAGCTCAGACTGCCGATGCCTCTTTTTAGCTACTTCCATCACAGAAGGCTGGACCTTAAGAACACCGATATAGATGGTATCCTTCTCTCCCTTGCTCAACTCGGCGGCGATAGTCAGAAGCGGCGACATCAGAATCACAAAAGTTACTATAAACAGCGCTCGTAAATACCTGTTCATCACTCAATCTCCTTTCGCTTGTTAGATAGCTTACCGATGCTTACTTAGATTGAATAATTTCTATCTGCTAAAACAGCGTAACCGAGCTGTAGATCTGCTGACCGGCCTGAATAATCTGCAAAACCGTTTTGCCACCTGCTGCAATTTCAACGTCCACAAAAGTCGGGCCGAACGCCATCGGATGCTCCAGAGCCAGTTTGTGATGCCCAACAGGCAGTGTTGTACGCAAAATCTGGGCGTTAGACGGCAGAGTAAGCCAGCTGCGCAGATCGGCGCTCTCGCTGACCAGATTCCAGATCGTGGATGCTAACAGGCCCAGATCTCCCCCCCTCTTCCGTGCCTCCGCTGACGTCACCCCTTTTGCTATGGCCCTGATAATCTGGCGGGTGGCGATCACCGCAGCCTTTTCCTTAAGCGCCTTGACCGCCAATGCCCTAACATCACAGATAGGCTCGGTGCTGCCGATGAGTTCATTTCCGCTCAAAATTCGCAGCGGCACCTGATCCGACCACTTTTCCTGATAAATCGGAAACGCGATAGAGACGAGCCCGGCTCTACCGATAGGAATCGAAATTTTGACTTCGTGCTTTTTTGGCACAAAACCATCTTCGAAAAGCACCAGTAGCTCACCGGTTCCGACACCTTCATCGATAAACCGCTTTTTTTCGACAGGGAACCGTTTTCTCAGTTCATCAAGCTCATCGTTCATCTCAAGTTTTGCTGCCAGACGTAACACATCTTTCTGCAGGTATCTGTTCTCAGGATAGATCTCCAGCGCCTTTTTATAATCGATATAGGCGTCATTCGGCTGCTGGAGCAATTCATAGATAAATCCGGAAACGTAAAAAGTGTAGGCATTCTGGAACGAGTTCTTTACCTTGCCTGCAACCTCATCCATCTGAGCGTATTGGGTATCTATCCTGGATACTCCATTAGTATCGACCCTTTTCTCCGCAGCTTCCTCCTTACTCTTCTCCAGCTCCTTTTCAAAGTGTTTCAGAGATTCGTTCTGCTCGGCATTGGCACGACGCACCTCGACTCCGGCCCCCTCAACATCCTTCTTCTTCAGATAATTGAGCGCCTGATACTGATGCAGCAGAACCCGTTCGTACCCCTCTCCCTCATAAGGAATCGCGTTGTCGTTGACCAGTGTTGCCGCCACATTGGCGCCTATGGCAGAGGCGCTGATCAGGGCTTTTTCGTCGTTTTCCCTGATTTTTTCCATCGAAGCCTTGAAGTCGGACATGCTAACGTCACTATTCCCGACAACCTGAGCGTAACGCCCATGCTCCATGTTGTAGAGAATCAAATCATTGCTTTTACACTCACTCTGCAGGCACTGCGATAAATCTATCGGGGTACGGTTTACCATGGAGGTGATAAGAGGCTGGATTTTGGTGGGATAAGCGGTAAAAGTTGAGGTCCCGGCACAGCCGGCCATAGCAATAAACATCACAATAGATGCGGTCTGCCTGCAGATTTTCAGTAATATTTCCACATCCGCCCCCTGGGGAAAATCAGACAGTTCCAAACATGTCGTTCCGACCCTGCGCGACTCAGTTTTGCCTATCTGAGCAGACAATCGTGCAAATACGCGTCATTGTCAATAGAGTATCTTATTTCCTGATTAGCACTAATCTCCCGCAAGTTCCTTCTCCCTGAGGGAGAAGGTGGCCGACGGCCGGATGAGGGGGCAACAGTGCTGCATGATCCAACCCTGTCCCCTCACCCTAGCCCTCTCCCTCATACAAGGGAACTGCTTAGCCGCCGCAAATGCAGATCAGATGTTCACTCGTGAGGTGTTGCATACGGGGACTACCCTTTCTGACTATCCAGCTCATCCCATCGCAGAAAGACCGCCTCCAGCTCCTGCTCCAATACGGCCAGACGGGCATTAACAACCGCCACCTCTCCTCCGGCACTCTTGTAGAATTCAGGATCGGCCAGGCGGGCATGCAGCTCTGCCTGCTCCTTCTCTATGGCGGCGATCCGCTCCGGCAGCGCCTCCAGCTCTCGTTGGTCATTGAATGACAGTTTGCGAACCTTTTCCTTCTGCGGCTTCCCCTTTTCCGTGATTGCTTTCTGCGTTTCCAGTACTGCGGCAGAGGCCTCCGCCGCGGCCTGATTCAGCCAGTCGTCATACCCGCCAACAAACTCGCGTACCGAACCATCGCCGGTCAGCACCAGCGTACTTGACACGACGTTGTTGAGGAATTCGCGATCATGGCTGACCAGCAGCAGCGTGCCGGGATATTCCATCAGCAGATCTTCCAGCAGATCGAGCGTTTCGGCATCGAGATCGTTGGTCGGTTCATCCATGACCAGAATATTGGACGGTTTGGTGAAGAGCTTGGCCAGCAGCAGCCGGTTGCGCTCACCTCCGGAGAGGATGCTGACCGGAGAGCGGGCTCGCTCCGGTGAAAAGAGGAAATCCTGCAGATAGCCGATGATATGGCGCGGCTGGCCGTTGATGATCAGGGTATCGTTCCCCTCCCCCACATTCTCCTGCACACTTTTATCCATATCAAGCTGCTCGCGCAACTGATCGAAATAGATCACCTCGCGGCGCGTGCCCAGCTTGATCTCCCCCTGCTGCGGTTTCAGCTCTCCCAGCAGCAAACGCAACAGCGTGGTTTTACCGGAGCCGTTCGGCCCGATGATCCCGATCCGGTCGCCGCGCATGATTGTGGTCGTAAGGTTCTGCACAATCGGACGCCCGTCATAGGCAAAGGTCACACCGGTCGCCTCGGCAACCAGCGCTCCGGAGCGATCCGCCACCTGCAGCTGAATCTTGGCTGTTCCCTGCCGTTCCTGCCGCTGGCGCGATTCTTCACGCAGCTTTTTCAGCGCCCTTACCCTTCCCTCATTACGGGTACGGCGGGCCTTGATCCCCTGCCTGACCCAAACTTCCTCCTGGGCCAGCTTCTTGTCAAACAGCGCCTGGCGGGAGATTTCAGCCTCCAGCAGTGCCTCACGCCGCTCGACGAATTCATCATAACCGCATGAAAAAGCATAGATCCGCCCCCGATCAAGCTCGGCCACCCGGTTGGCCAACCGCCGGGCAAAGGCGCGGTCATGGGTCACAAAGAGCACCGTCCTGACATTCTTGGCGAGAAATTCCTCCAGCCAGAGGATCGTGTCGATATCCAGGTGGTTGGTCGGCTCGTCCAGAATCAGGATGTCGGGATTGGACACGAGGGCACGGGCCAGCAGTACGCGGCGCTTGGTACCCCCCGAGAGCTCGGTGAATTCGGCATCGGCATCCAGATCCAGCCGGTTCAGCACCCGCTCCACCTCCTGATGCAGATTCCAGCCGTCATTCTCCTCCAGCTCTTTTTGAAGTGACTCCAGCCGTGCCAGCATTTTATCACTACAGTCATGTGCCAGTTCGTGGCTGACATGGTGGTATTCCGCCAATACTGCGGCAGCGTTACCCATTCCGGATGCAACCACGTCAAAGACATTCCCGGTCAATCCCTGCGGCACGTCCTGAGTAAGCGCGGCCACTTTGAGCCCCTGCTGGCGCTGTAGCTCGCCCCCCTCCGGCGGCAGTTCACCGTCGATCAGTTTCAGCAGCGTCGATTTGCCGCTGCCGTTACGCCCCATCAGGCAGAGCCGGTCGCCCAGTTCGATCTGCAGGTTTATACCATCAAAAATAGGGGGACCACCGAAGGCCAGGGATATGGTGCGAAGGGAAATAAGTGCCACGGATACCTCATGGGATAATTTTTTTGTCTTGAAACGGTTGTGAGGCTGACCCGCCCTCGGCGGGTCTTGCCGAGTGGTTGGGTATATCCCTCGGTCTTGAAAAAGGAGAAAGGCTACTTCACAAATTCGTTACTGAAAAATAGCCTCTCTTCTTTTAGTGTCTGGATTCATAATTTCCTAATCATCAGATTCGTTCAGTCGCAATAGCCGATGCCCTTCAAAAACAGTAAGTATTTCAATTCGATCACCATTCAATCGGTAGACAATGCGATATCCTCGGTAAATAAGCTCTCGAATATCAGGATTGCCTATTTCTGGCACAGTTCTTCCGCTTCTTGGGTTGTCAGCCAAAATTGCTTCAGCATGGTCAATTAGGGCATCAACAAACCGAACAGCGCGCTCTACACTGTCACGTGCAATAAACTCCTCTATATCAACCAGATTTTCACCAGCTTCCTGTGACCATGTTACACTCATGGATTACCCGCACTTCTTCGGGCTCGCAGGGCTTTTCGTAGTTCGTCTGTAGTTTGGGTACGCCCGCTTTCAACGTCTGCAATCCCCTTCTCAACAGAATCAAGAAAAGATTTTCGGTAAACCAATTCATCGTAATCCGAAGCGGACAACAGTACACCAGCTGGTTTGCTATTTTGGGTAATGATAAGTGGATGCCTGGATGTCTGAAGTGTTTTGAACCACTTGGAAATGTTGGTTTTAAATTCTGCAATTGGAACAATGTCATTACTGATTGAAATAGCTCTCATTGAATTACCTCCTTGATACAAATCTCTTTGTGGTCAAAATATAGACCAATAAAGCGACCAATGCAAGTGTTCGGTTTCATGCTTCGTCCAAGGGCCTAGTTAGGTACCCGCATTTTCATTTTGTTTTGAAAGCTGCTCTAATCCAATACCACCACGTCCCAAACAAAAATGCGAGATTCGATAGGAGTGTGTAATAAGTTGAAAATATGGATTCTTCGATTGTTATTTCTGATGTTTCTTTGAAGTTTGCTTCCTCGTGCCGGTAGCGGCCAATCCTGACAGCAGTCATATTTCAGCTCCAAAACAAACGCTCCTGCCGGCATCAGCCGAAGGAGCGTTTTAATTCATTATCCATTGCGCGGATCAGACCTGGACGACTTCCTTGACTCCCGGAATTTGTGCCTTCATGGCGCGCTCGATGCCCATCTTCAGGGTCATGGTGGACATCGGGCAGCTGCCGCAGGCGCCTTTCAGTCGCACTTTTACAATACCGTCTTCAGTGATCTCCACCAGTTCGACATCGCCACCATCAGCCTGCAGACCCGGACGTACCTGCTCAAGAACCTTCAGCACTTCTTCTTTCATCTGTTCATTCTCCTTTGTATGTGGTGTTGCTCAACAATTACGCTATTTCGGCAGCCCCGGCTCAGTCAGATGTTCCGGCTGCATGATCTTATCCAACTCCTCTACAGCCATCAACTTCTGTTCCAGCACGATTTCCCGGATGCTCCGGCCGCTGGCGACCGATTCCTTGGCGATGGCAGCCGAGGCGTTGTAACCGATATAAGGAGCCAGCACCGTCACTAACCCGAGCGAATCCTCCAGGTAACGGCGACAGCGCTTTTCGTTAGCTTCTATACCATTTATACAGGATTCGGTGAATTTCTGCACGCAATTCTTGAGTATTTCCATGGAAAATGTCAGGTTCCAAGAGATAAGCGGCATCATCACGTTCAGCTCCAGCTGCCCCGCCTGGGCCGCCAGCATGACCGCCTGATCGCACCCCATTACCTGAAAACAGACCATGTTGGTCATCTCGGCCATGGAGGGGTTGATCTTGCCCGGCATGATCGATGAGCCGGGTTGAATCGCCGGGAGACGAATTTCGTCCAGACCGGTGCGGGGACCGGAAGCGAGCAGGCGCAGGTCGTTGGCGATCCGCCCCAGGGTGACTGCGGCACGCCGCAGTGCCGATGATATCGCCAGAAAAGGATCCATGTTCTGCATCGCCTCGAACAGATCCGGGGAGGCGATCAGCGGGAAGCCGGTGGCAACGGTCAGCTCGTCAATTATGGCTGTGATATACGCCGGCTCGGCGTTCAGGCCGGTGCCGACGGCGGTGCCGCCGATTCCCAGCTCCAACAGGGCCGGAATGCAGGCCTCCAGCCCCTCGCGGTTCTTGCGGATCGCTGCAGAGTACGCCCCGAACTCCTGCCCCATCCGGATCGGCACAGCATCCTGCAGGTGGGTGCGCCCCGACTTGAGGATATGGTCGAACTCCTTCGCCTTGGCGGCCAGGGCCGACTCCAGACCTTCAAGCTGCTCCAGAAGAGGATCGAGCATCTCCAGCGAGGCCAGGCGGATGGCGGTCGGGATGACATCGTTGGTCGATTGGGCCATGTTGACGTGGTCGTTAGGGTGGAGAGTCGAGAAGTCGCCCCTTTGCCGCCCCAGAAGCTCCAGCGCGCGATTGGCCAGCACCTCGTTGGCGTTCATATTGTGCGATGTTCCGGCG
The DNA here is from genome assembly GCA_025360785.1 of Geobacter sp. Lineage (GTDB taxonomy): Bacteria > Desulfobacterota > Desulfuromonadia > Geobacterales > Pseudopelobacteraceae > JACRCG01. The sequence continues at coordinate 16,685 of JANYBN010000063.1, read as the reverse complement.
CCGGCCTGAAACGGATCGACGACGAACTGGTCAGCAAGCTCGCCGGCCAGCACCTCATCGGCAGCGATCACGATCGCGGCGCCGATTTCGGAAGACAGCCTGCCGGTGGTCATATTGGCCTTGGCCGCACACTTTTTGATTATCACCGTTGCCCAGACAAAGGCCGGGTGCGGCTTCAAGCCCGAAATCGGGAAATTATGCACGGCCCGGGCGGTCTGAGCTCCGTAGTACGCCTCGGACGGTACCGGCATCTCTCCCATGGAATCTTTTTCTATACGTATGGTCATGGCTCACCTCGATGCAAATTTATCGTTGCAACACTATAGGGAAGTCCCGGAAGGTTTTCAACTTTTCATATCATCCTTTTCTTAGTAAGACACTACCTCCTAGCTCCCGCAAATACCGAATATAAAGACCTCCTGGCAACAGGGGTTTTTTGTATATTCAGATTATGAGTGTTCCACCGGTAATTTAAGTGTTAATATATTCATTGGTTCTGCAGATTAGATCGGTTTTCGGAGTATGCATGAAACATCTTTATTTTCTGGTTTTCACCATAATTCTGGGCCTGGCAGGAATACTCCCGGCAGCGGCTGAAGTATTCAAGAAGATTGACAAGCCGCCGCTTTCTGAACATTGGTTCGGAATTTATGTTGAGAACAATCGGGTAGGATTCTATCATCAGAAGATTGAGGAAACCCCCGACGGTTACCGGATGGAAGGCAACGGCAACCTGCGCATCTCGGTGATGGGCTTTTCCAAAATTTCTGCCACGCATGAAATCTATCTGGTTGGTAGAAACCTTTCCCTCCGCTCCCTTGATGTTGAACAGACCATTAACGGCATCTCTTCACGCGTCTACGGCAAGGCCGGCGATGGCATCATGAGGATCAAGAGCAACAACAACGGCAGGACCACGGAGAAACAGCTTAAATTCAACGGTGATCTTTACCCCGGACCAGCACTTAACCTCTACCCGATGATGCGTGATATTGCCACCGGAAAATCTTACAAAATGCTGACTTTCGACCCGGAGGAGATCCGGATCAAGGAGGTCATCGTCAGAATTATCGGGGATGAAAAAGCTTACAACGGTCGCCTCGCTCTTAAGTTGCGTAACAATCTGTACCCGTTTGTCAACAATGATGTCTGGATGGACAAACTTGGTAATATTATCAGCGAATCGGTGCGTGAAGGACTGGTAATAACCAAAGAAGAAGACCCTAAATCTTTGGGGGCATACGTGAGCAATCTTGCTCTGGGCAAAAAAGATTTGATCTATGACTTCAGCATGGTACGGATCGAACCTCCTATCAAGGAGCAGCAAAAGCTCAAAGGGATGGCCGTGACGATCGACGGCTGGAACGATTCCCTGCCACTATTTCAAGGTGGCGGACAGGTAGTGAAAAAAACCGGCCCGGGACGCCTTACCATCCGGACAGGGCTGACAGTTCCTCTGACTAAAACTGATCCGTTGGCCAAGACCAGCGGCGCTTTTCTTAAACCTGACGATAAAATTGAAGTTGACGCGCCTGAAATCATGTCAAAGGCGAAGGAGCTGGCCGCCGGCAAGAAGAGCCAGGAAGAGGTCGCCCGAACCTTGACTGCATGGACAGCCAATTGGCTAAATGATACCATTGAAGATACAGGCGGCGCCTTGGCAAGCTTCAAGTCACGCAAAGGCAACAGTCAGACCCATGCACGCCTTTATACTGCCCTGGCCCGGGCAGCCGGGATTCCGACCCGTTTTGTCTCCGGTCTGGTTTGCCTTGAAGGTAAAAACTTCCTCTATCACAGCTGGGCCGAAAGTCTGCTGGGAGGACACTGGGTCGCAATTGACCCCATGTATAACCAACTGCCGGCTGACCCGACCCATATCAAACTCTTTGAGGGACATTTACCGGAAGATACCGCTCCGATCATATCCATAATTGGTAAGATCAGGATTTCTGTGCTGGAGACAAGGTACTAAGGCAAACAGAAGCTATCAAGGCAGATGCTGATTTAAATTCAACCGCATGGAGTCAAAATGACTGATTCAGCGCAAAAGCAAGGAATTATACAGTTGATTAAGGCTATTATATTCACCTCAATAGTAGTTTCAGCATTAGGATATGTTGACTACAAAACCGGTGAGATCTCTATAGACATCTTGTACATCCTCTGTTTATGCATAGTAACGTGGTACGCTGGTGTATATATGGGCATATTATGTGTGCTTGAACTTATATTTGCAAAAATAACAGCTGACTTTTACGACCAGGTAAAAATCGGATCACACCTCTATGAATGGAATGCATTAAACTATGTTTTTATCTATCTTCTAATCTGCATAATGGTTGGAAAATTGAAAAAGCTGCTTTCAAAATAATCTTATCGTTAAAAACACCAAAAGGACAATCAAGCCAAAATGGACCAGGAATTTGAAAATGCAGTCAAAATGCGCACAACTATCCTTGTCTGCATTGTGCTAATTATGGTTACTTTTGCGGTCTATTGGCAAGTTGGCAATCATGAGTTCCTGACTTATGATGACAATTCATATATTGCTGAAAATGCTCATGTTTCAAAAGGAATGACCTACGATAACATTATCTGGGCATTCACTTCCGTTGATCAATGCAACTGGCATCCCGTGACCTGGCTGTCACATATGCTGGATACTCAAATCTATGGCATGAACCCTCGCGGGCATCATCTCACTAATGTTGTTATTCATTGCTGTTCAACAATATTCCTGTTTTTCCTTTTAGTTCGCCTGACTGGCGGTCTTTGGCAAAGTTCCTTTGTAGCCGCAATGTTTGCACTTCATCCGTTGCACGTTGAATCCGTAGCATGGGCGGCAGAACGCAAAGATGTGTTAAGTGCTTGTTTTGGGTTTTTGACACTTTTTTTATATTCACATTATGTGGAAAAGCAGCGCAGCAACGCAAAATCTTGCGGCACTATATATCTTCTCACACTCTTTTCATTTGTGCTCGGGCTCATGTCCAAGCCTATGCTTGTTACATTGCCCGTTGTTATGCTGCTTTTGGACTTTTGGCCTTTACATCGTTTTGGAATCGGACAGAACAGCAGCAGAACCTCTATATATTCACTTGTAAAAGAAAAAATCCCTTTTTTCACCTTCTCTATCCTCTCTTCTGCCATAACTATTTACGCCCAGCGCAAAGGCGGGGCGATGGCAACGCTAGAGGTGGTACCATTTGCAATTCGCTTGCAAAATTCTCTCGTATCCTATCTGAGTTACCTTCTTAACACCCTTTGGCCGCACGATCTTGCCGTCTTATATCCTTACACCTTGTCAATCCCGCTCTGGCAGGTAATCTCTTCCGTTGTTGTTTTATTTCTCATATCTGCGGCAGCCATTTGGGCAGGGCGACGCTATCCATATCTTCCGGTCGGATGGTTCTGGTTTCTTGTCACACTTTTGCCTGTTATCGGTATTATTCAGGTGGGCTTCCAGTCCATGGCAGACCGCTATGCTTACATTCCTTCTGTCGGGCTTTTTATCATGATTGCATGGGGGGTGCCTGCACTTTTCAGAACGAAGCGAAGTATGGAGCGCATTGATTGTGCGCGGCAATGCAACACTCAGCGGCTAAAGACATACCGGGAATTTATTCCTGCACTTCTCGCAGCTGTGACAATACTCACAGCAATTGCCGTAACATGGCACCAGATCGGCTATTGGAAGAATAATTTCTCACTTTATCAACATACGCTGAAAGTAACGACTGGCAATTACATTATCAATTATAACCTGGGGATTGCATATGGCAGAGCAGGAGACAGGGATGCTGCGATTAAAGAGTTTCAAACTGCGATAATGATAAAACCAAGTGAATCCAAAGTGCGTAACCTGCTTGGCTCTACTCTTGCTGAAATGGGGGATCTTGATGGAGCAATTACAGAATTTAAAAAATCTCTTTCAATAAATCCGAAAGATAGCGACGCCAGATATTCTCTTGAATTTTGGCTTGGACAAAAAGAGAAGCGTGACCAATTACATCATTAGTGAGGTCTGCGATGGCTCTATGTGTGATCCTATGTCAATAAACCTGTAATTTCAAACTTTGGGTGGTACGATAAGATCTTTCGGAGCGCGTTCGCAGCATCATTTAGCAATATCTACGGAGAAATTTTCTCATGACGTTCAGCTCGCCGCTGTTTATTTTTGTTTTTTTACCCGCCGTCATCGCGGGTCATAATATTATTCCCGCCAAATTTCAAAATATGTTTCTGCTGTTATCTAGCATTGTGTTTTATCTCTTTACGGACATTCCGCACCTCCTGCCAATCATCGTCCTCATTGCCATTAATTATCAATGCGGCTTGATGTTAAGCAGCTCGCAAAATCCCGGCAAACAACGTCTATATCTTGCCATTGCAGTTGTATGCAATATTCTTGTACTGATTTATTTCAAATATTCGATGTTTATTGTAGATAACGTGAATGTTGTTGCCGGCTGGCTTGGATTGTCTGCTATTACCATTCAGAAAATAAGTGCTCCATTGGGGCTTTCTTTTATTATTTTCCAAATCATCGCATATTTGAACGACAGCTATAATGAAATCACAGAACCGCAACGAAACCTTACCAGGTTTGCTCTTTTTGTACTGTTTTTTTCCAAAATAACCGCAGGACCCATTATAAGACATAATGAGGTTTCCGACTCATTAGTTTCCCGCGCCGTTACGCTGGATGATTTTGTGTACGGATTAAAACGTTTCATTATCGGCTTGAGCAAAAAAGTCCTGATTGCGGATGTGCTTGCAAAAACTGTCAATCCGGCGTTTTCGCTACCACAGGACGAATTGACTGCGGGTGCCACCTGGTTGGTAATTCTGAGTTATTCCCTTCAAATTTATTATGATTTTTCAGGTTACTCCGATATGGCTATCGGAATTGGCAGAATGCTCGGATTCACCTTCCAGGAAAACTTTGACAACCCATATCGTGCCCGCTCCCTGACCGATTTCTGGCGCCGCTGGCACATTTCGCTTTCCACATGGCTGAGAGATTATCTTTTTATTCCTTTGAGCTATACCCTCACGACTGAAATGGTTCGTAAAAAAATCGCTGCCGGAAGCTTTAAAATAAAGTATATAACGGCGATCAGCATATTGATCGTGTTTACCGTGTGCGGACTCTGGCATGGTGCCGCCTGGACGTTCGTGGCATGGGGTGTGCTTCATGGCCTGATTCTGGCACTGGAGAGCCTCGGACTTTCAAAAGCGATCAAGGCATGGTGGCGACCGCTGCAACACATCTACACGCTTGGCATCATAATGGTTACCTGGGCGCTTTTCAGGTCGCCGTCATTGGATTATGCAATCAGCTGCCTGAAATCGATGGTTTTTTTGTCTTCCGGCAAGACAACTTTCAACGCCCTGTCACCATATGCAGCGCCAAGAGAGGTTGCAATCACTCTAGGTCTTGCGATCATATTTGTGTTACCGGTACACGATATTATATGCACTTTTAAAATTCGAAGCGGAAATCCGGAACCTGCTGCAGGGATGTCTTGGACATCTGGCCTGGCAGGCGGCATTTCATGCGCCGGCTACCTGACCCTGCTTTTCCTGTCATTAGCCTATTTGTCGAGCATGACCTACAATCCATTTTTATATGGCAAATTCTAACCTATGAAATTCACAAACAAAACAAAGATATCCCATATTGTGCTGATTGCAATCTGCATAGTAATTGTCGCCACCTCGGTACTTGATACCGTGTTTCATTTTCCCGGGCTGAATTTCTTATCCGAAAAAAGGACTCCCGAAAAATTCCCGGACTTTAAAGGATTATTTAAACAGGAAAATCCCGGCAAGCCCGTGTCACTTCCCGATCGTCTTCAATCGTTCATGTCCGGTATAATCAAATATTACAATGACAATTTCGGATTGCGCGGCATATTGGTTTTTTTGAACAATGCCATAAAAGCTCAGGCACTAAAGACATCTTCCAGCAATATGGTCGTTATCGGGAATAATGATTGGCTTTATTATACCGAAGACGCCAATGTCTACTATAATCTGGAAAGTAAAAATTTTACGGCGCAGGAATTGAGCTACTGGAATTACTCTCTTGAAGCAAAACAACGGTGGCTTGCCAAGAGAGGCATCTATTATCTCCTGATCATTACCCCGGATAAGGGGACCATCTATCCTGAATATCTGCCAAGTTTATTCAACCCGAAGGGGAACATGCCACTTCTGGACCAATTGCTGCAATCAATGCCAAAGGAGACCAGAGATCATGTCCTGGATTTAAGGGAGATTTTGCGAACCGCTAAAAAAGAAACCCAAGTCTATCACCGCACCGACACACACTGGAATGAGGAAGGAGCATATCGGGTCTATTGCGAAATCGTCAAGAAGCTGGGAGAACGGTTTCCCCGGATGCAACCTATGCCTCGTTCCGGCTTTACTATTACCAATCGAGTCCAACCGGGAGGAGATCTGGCCGGAATGCTTTCGTTATCGAATCTGATTACAGAGAAAAACCCCACATTTCTGCCAGTAAAGCCGCGCCTGGCAAGACCTGTAGATATCGGATATTCCGTAACTAAAACCTGGAAACCAAGTGTGTTCGAAACAAATAACAATTTGCTCCCAAGTGCTGTATTTATGCACGACTCTTTTGGCATTTCATTGCAACCGTTTCTTTCTGAACATTTCAATAGAACGGTCTGTCTTTTGAAGACAGCGTCAAAATATGCGATGCGCTTCGAAACTGATGAAATCAAGCGGGAAAACCCGGATATTGTTATTGAAGAGTTTGTCGAGCGGAGTCTCTACATCTACTTTCCGGAGCTGCCTCCGGATATTCTGTACAATAACATCTAGTTTCCATCAACGGAAAGCGACCAGGCCGATAAGAATGTCAGCCGGATAGATTTTCCCACTCTCCATACAACTCCTCCAGCCGTGCATTCACTGCTGCATGGCGCTCACCACCCTGCAGCCCCCTCTCCGGATCGTCGAAGAAGCCGGGAGCGTTCATATCACTCTCCAGCTGCGCCAGCTCCTTTTCGACGGCTGCAATCTGCGACTCAATCTCGCCCATTCGCTTCTGGCGCGTTTGATCCTCGCGCTTGCGGCATTTTTCCTCTTCCCGATCCTTGAGACGTACATCCTTTGTCAAGGGAGGCAACGGTGCCGGTGAGTCATCGATAACCACGGCCGACGCGGCAACACCGGCGACAGACGTCACAGCGGCCGCAAACGGTGCACCAGCCTTCTTCTCCAGATAGTATTCGTAATCCCCGAAATAATTTTCCACGCCGCCGCCGTCAACTTCGACCACCCTTGTTGCCAGGGCATTGACAAAATAGCGGTCATGCGAGACAAACACCACCGTCCCATCGAAACTCTTGAGGGCGTCCAGTAAGACTTCCTTGCTGTTCAGATCCAGATGATTAGTCGGCTCGTCCATCAATAATAGGTTGGAAGGGCGCAGCAGCATCTTGGCCAGAGCCAGGCGATTGCGCTCACCACCGGAAAGGACGCTGACCTTTTTGTGAATGTCATCTCCCGAAAAAAGGAAAGCACCGAGAATATCGCGCAGGCGGGGAACCATATCGTATGGAGCCTCCGCGTACAGTTCATCATAGGCCGTACGGCTCTGATCCAGGGCATTGGCCTGATCCTGGGCAAAATAGTCCATGCTGACATTGTGACCAATAATCCGCTCGCCCCCCTGGGATTCTCCTCCGGCTAATACCGCCATCAGTGTCGATTTACCGGCACCGTTGTGACCAACCAGGGCGACCCGCTCACCTTTTTCGATCATCAGATCGATCCGGTTCAGCACTGTGTGGTCGCCGAACGAACGGGTCAGCCCCTTCAACTCGATGACATTCTTTCCGCTTTTGGGCGCCTCAGGGAATTGGAAACGGATTCTTTTCCGTTCGGGAGGAAGAACAATCCGCTCCACCTTTTCCAGCTGTTTGACGCGTGACTGCACCTGCGACGCCTTGTTGGCCTGGTAGCGGAAACGTCGGATGAAATCCTCTGTCTTTTCGATCTCCTCATCCTGAATACGCTTGGCATTACGCAGAGCGGTGACCCGTTCTTCCCGCTGCAGCAGATAGCGTGAGTAGTTGCAGTGATAATCCGCCATCGTGTGATTCCATACTTCGGCAATGCGGCTGCAGACACTGTCCATAAAGAAGCGGTCGTGAGAAACGAGGATGACCGAACCGGGGTAGGCGCAGAGGTACTCCTCCAGCCAGTTGCGGGCTTCGATATCCAGATGATTGGTCGGCTCGTCCAGCAGCAGGACATCCGGTTTCTGCAGCAGCAGACGGGCAAGTGCGATCCGCATCTGCCAGCCGCCGGAAAATTCGCCGCAGTCACGGTGCCAGTCGGACTGCGCAAAGCCAAGCCCCTTGAGTACGGTGCCGATTTCAGACTCCATCGTATAGCCGCCGCCATGGCGAAACTGTTCCTGCAGCTCGCCGTACCGTGTCAGTATTTGATCGTGTTCAGGTGAATCGTGGAGGAGGTGTTCCAGATCGAGCCCGATCCGGTGCAGTTCCTCCTCCATCGCCAGCAGTTCTCCCAGTGCGGCACGGGCTTCATGGAACAGCGACTGACCGGCCGTGACAATACCGTCCTGCGGCAGATAGGAAGCCTTGGCCCCCCTTGCAAACTGAATCTCGCCCGATGATGGTTCGGTCAAGCCGGCGATGATCTTCATCAGCGTCGATTTACCGGCGCCGTTCTCACCGACCAGCGCCACCCGCTCACCCTTTTTGAGATGCCAGGAGATGTTGCTGAAGAGCGGATTACCGGCGAAGTTTTTGGATAGGTTTATGAGTTGGAGCATGGTGCTGTTGTAGCATATGGGAGCTTAAATGGGCAAGTGTGAGGATTTATACTCACGTGAAATGCTTAACTTGATAAGGCCAAACAAACCATATCAATTTTATTATTTATTTATTTATTTTATTTGACAGATTCTAAAGCTGCATGGTAAAAGACAGCGTTTGATTTTTTATCACTGCTTATTTCTAATTAAATATTTATATTTTAATCGGTTCCGACCGACATCCTGCCTTTGGGCACCCAACAAGGAGAAGTAAAGAATGAAAAAAGTTTTGTTAGCAGCAGCGTTTCTGATGTTTGCAGTACCGGCAATGGCAGATGAGGATGCACGCTGTGCAACCGGCACATACAGAATTAACGAAGTCTGCGTCAAGCCGACCCCGGAGCAGGGGCTGGAGCTGCTGCTTAAAGGTAATGCCAAATATATCAAGGGCGACCTGGATCTTCTCAAAAAATATGCAAGCCCGACTGTACGCAAGGAAGTAGCTCTCGGACAGAAGCCTTTTGCAATCGTTCTGACCTGCTCCGACAGTCGCGTTCCGCCTGAACTTATTTTTGACAAAGGTCTCGGCGAGATCTTTGTCGTCCGCGTAGCCGGCAACATCGTTGCTCCCCATGAACTCGGCTCAATCGAATACGCTCTTGAGCACCTCGGCGCAAACCTTATCGTTGTCCTCGGCCACGAAAAGTGCGGCGCTGTCGGGTCCACCTATGGCGCATATCCGAACCACGTTGAAGGCAACATCGGCAGCCTGACGGAATCCATCTACCCGGCTGTTGACAAAGTTGTTGCAGGCTCGAAACCAACCGGCGCTGTTGAACAGGCCGCTCAGGTAGAAGAATGCATTCTCGAGAATATCAAGATTGTTTCCGAATCTCTTGAATCCAAGTCAGACATCATCAAGGAACTGGTTGAAAAGGGTGAGACCAAAATCGTTCGCGCCAGGTATGATCTGGACGAAGGCAGGGTTACCATCCTCGGCGAGTAATCGCTTGGCATAACAAACAAAATAAACGGATGAAGGGCAGGGGTGACCCCCTGCCCTTTTTTAATTAAGCCACTAAGCGATTCGCAATCTCCGCAGATCAGGAATATCGGCGTTCTACTTGTTTTACTTTAACTTTATGTTATAGTAACACCCCATACTAATCTCATAGCCAAGCGACATAACAGAATTACAGTCGGGATTCATAGACCTATTTGAAACCGGAGAACGAAATGGACCTTATGTGCGAGTGCTTACTCTCTCCGCCTGACGACCACATCGGTTTTATCGCTTCATGGGAGGTGCGGTAATGTTGACGCCATTCCGGAACTGGAGCATCAAGGTAAAGATCATGTCGATCCTGCTCGTCAGTATCTGCATGTTCACTCTTTCGGTTGAGACCATTTTCGTGCCGCAACTGTTGCGTTATTTAATGAGCGAGCGACAAAACGACGCGCAACAGGTGGTAGAAGTAGCCTATGGCATACTAAAAGAACACGCACAGAAGACTCAGACGGGCCTGGAAACGCCAGAAGAGGCCAAGACCAAAGCCATTGCGCTGATCAAGTCACTCCGCTTCAGGGGACAGGAGTATTTCTGGATTCACGACCTGAGCCGCCCCGTCCCCAGGATGATAATGCATCCCACTGTGCCGTCCCTGGACGGCAAAGTAATGGATGACCCTCAGTTCAATAAAGCATCCGGAAAACGTACTCTGTCGGATCCGGCGATAGTAAAGCTGAATAACAGAAACCTCTTCGTTACGATGAATGAAATAGTTGAATCCGCCGGGGAAGGCTTCGTCACTTATGCCTGGCCCAAACCTAAGGCGGATGGCGGCGTTACCAAAGAGTTGTATCCGAAGATTTCATTCGTCAAAAAGTACGAACCCTGGGGTTGGGTCATCGGAAGCGGCATCTACGTAGACGATGTCAACGCTGCCGTGTCTCAAATCAGGCGTTTGATCCACATCGCATCCTTTTTCTTCTTCCTTGCCACAATTATCATCTATTACCTGATGGTCCGCTACATATCCAGGCCGGTGATCGACCTGTCACAACTCGCCAAGAGGATCGCCAACGGTGAGTACGGTGCCCAGCTTCCCATAACTACCAATGATGAGGTAGGGTTGCTCTCTGAATCGCTGAACCAGATGTCGAACCAGGTTAAAGAAAAGACTCAGGAGCTGGAAACAGCAAATAGAGAGCTGCAGCAGGAGTTAGCCGAGCGCAGGCGAGCCGAAAAATCTCTCAAAGCCAGTGAGGAAAAGTTTCGCACCCTGGTGGACAACTCTTTTGATGTTATCTTTGTTCTTGATTCCGCTGGAGTATTCCAGTTTGTCTCACCTTCCTGGGAAACGCATTTCGGCTATCCGGCCAGCAACGTTATCGGTATGAATTTTCAAAATTTTGTGCATCCCGATGATATTCCCCTCTGTTTTACCTATCTCACGCAGGTCATGACAATCGGGCACGCCGCAACCTGCCCCCCGTATCGCGTTAAACACGCAAACGGTTCCTGGAGACTTTTTATTGCTAATGGCACCAAATATACCGACTCCACAGGAACTGCTCTCTATATCGGGATCGGCCGTGATATTTCCGATGAAAAGCGACTTGAGGAAGAGCGGCTGAATCTTGAGCGACAGTTTCTTCATGCGCAAAAGCTGGAAAGCCTCGGCATCATGGCTGGTGGCATCGCCCACGACTTCAACAATCTGCTGACTGTCATCATCGGCAACCTCGAATTGACGGGCATGCAGCTTGACAAAACATCTCAAACGGCAGTCCGTATAGATCAGGCCATGCAAGCCAGCCTGCGCGCAGCGGATCTCACCCGGCACATGCTGGATTATGCAGGAAGGGGGATATTCGAACTTAAGCAGCTTGACCTTAATCAGCTGGTGCAGGAGAACTGCGACCTGTTCCGCACAACCGTTCCCAAATCTATTACCATGACAACCGAGACGCCTGCCTCCCTCCCGCCGGTATTAGGCGATTCGGGGCAACTGCAGCAGGTCATTATGAACCTGATCACAAACGCTGCAGAAGCCATTGGCGGAGAACCGGGTAACATTATGATTGCGACCGGCCTGCAGGATTGCGACCGGATTCTGCTCCAGCACAGCAGACTGGAGACAAAGCCGCAGCCGGGGCTCTATGTCTATATCGATGTTACCGACTCGGGGTGCGGCATGGATGAAGAGACCCAGCAGCGTATTTTCGAACCATTTTACACGACCAAATTTACCGGGCGAGGCTTGGGCATGTCTTCTGTGATGGGCATAACCAAGTCTCACAAAGGTGCGATTCTCGTGTACAGCGAACCGGGACTCGGCTCCACCTTCAAGATACTGCTGCCGATATTCACCGGGCAGCGCGGTGACAATCCATCCGGACCGGCAGACAGCGAATTACCAGTACCGCACCACGACTCAGCCGGAATGGTGCTGATTGTAGATGATGAAGAATTCGTACGGGAAGTATGCAGTGATTATCTAAAAAACATGGGACTGCAGACTCTGTGCGCCGCAGACGGAAGAGAAGCGGTGGATATATTCAGGCGACATATGCATGACATTTCATTTGTCATACTTGACCTGACCATGCCGCATATGGATGGAGTGGCGGCACTGCATGAACTGAGACTGCTGCAATCCGATGTCAAGGTCATCATCAGCAGCGGCCATGCCACACAAACCGCCGCAAAGAGTTTCATCGATGACAAACCGGACGGCTTCATCCAGAAACCGTTTCAGATGCAGGAGCTCCAGGAGAGGATCTACGAGATTCTTCATAGTTCATTTTGTTAACGCAATTGAATCGCACGGCAGGATACCGTCGGCACAGACAGCATAGGAAGAGCATACGATGACGTGGATCAAGCGCAGGATATTCTTTTTTATTGGCGCCGCACTGGTATTGCTTTCCAGTGGGGTCGGCTGCAATCGGACTCCAACGGCTACAGGTACGGTTCAAGGGTATGTCGAAGGTGAGTTTGTCTATATTGCCGCCCCTCTGCCGGGCAGGTTGGAAACGCTATTCGTTCAGAAGGGTATGCAGGTCAAGGCCGGCGAACCACTTTTTGAACTGGAGAATATCCAGGAAAAAGCAGCCCGTGATGAAACAAAGCTGCGACTCGCCCAAATCAGAGCACAGGTGACCGATGCCAGGAAAGGGAAGCGGCCGACAGAAATTGAATCGAGTACCGCGCAATTAAACCTGGCGCGGACAGCGCTGCAGTTTTCGGAAAAAGAACTCACCCGCCAGGAAAGAATGCTGGCCGCAAAAGTGGTTCCGGTTCAGGAGGTTGATCGGCACAGATCTCTGCGCGATCAGGACCGGCAGCGAGTGGCCCAGCTTGAAGCAGAGCTGGGCACGGCGCGGTTGGGCTTGCGTAGCGACCAGATAGCCGCAACCGAGGCAAGCATGCGCGCACTGGAAGCTGCACTGACCAGGAGCGAATGGGAGCTTTCTCAAAAGCGACAGATTGCGTCACAGTCAGCACTGGTTTTTGATACTTTGTACCGCAAGGGGGAATGGGTCGCAGCGGGTCGGCCGGCCGTTGTCCTGTTGCCGCCTCAAAACATCAAGGTCCGAGCTTTTGTTCCGCAACCGCTCATAGCAGCAATCCATCAGGGTGACAAGGCGCGGGTAACCGTTGACGGTATAGGCTCTCCGCTTTACGGCACTGTCAATTTCCTTTCGCCTCAAGCTGAATATACGCCACCGGTCATATACAGCCGGGAGAGTCGTCAAAAACTGGTATACATGGTTGAACTGGTCTTTGATCAGGCGACGGCTGTCCGGCTGCACCCTGGTCAGCCGGTGGATGTTCGGTTCGGCTCAAAGTTATGACTGATAATGTCGTAATAGATGTGCGGGGCATGACCAAGCGTTTCGGTGCTCTCACCGCCGTCAACGGCATCGATCTGCAAGTGCGACAAGGGGAGGTATACGGCTTTCTCGGACCGAACGGCAGCGGCAAAACCACCTTTATCCGCATGCTCTGCGGTCTGCTGGCGGCTGACGCTGGAGAAGGCACCTGCCTAGACTTCGATGTCATCAGAGAGAGTGAGTCCATAAAGCGCCAGGTCGGCTACATGACCCAGCGCTTCAGTTTTTATGAAGACCTGAGCATCATTGAAAATCTGGATTTCGTGGCACGCATGTATGGCGTCAGCAACCGGCGTGCAGCTGTGCATGAGAGCATTGAACGGTTGGGGCTTGCCGGGCGCCAGAAACAGCTTGCCGGCGAACTTTCCGGAGGATGGAAACAGCGCCTCGCCCTGGCGGCCTGCCTGATTCATAACCCGAGACTGCTGCTTCTCGACGAACCGACTGCAGGAGTTGACCCGAAGGCACGCCGGGACTTCTGGGAGCAGATCCACGAACTGGCCGGCCAGGGCTTAACCTTTCTTATCTCCACACACTACATGGACGAAGCGGAACGGTGCGATCGACTGGCGTACCTTTCATACGGAAACCTGCTGACCAGCGGCACGGCGGCCGAGGTGATTGCCGGCGCACAGTTGACCACCTGGTTGGCCAGCGGTCCGAACCTGCAGGTGATTGCCCGGCAATTGCGCACCAAACCCGGCGTGGGTCAGGCGGTAGCGTTCGGCGCCAGGCTCCATGTCAGCGGCACAGAGGCACTCAGACTCGAACAGGCGATTGCCCCATTTCGCACGGAACCTTACTCATGGCAGCAGATCAACCCCGGACTTGAGGATGTTTTCATCCATCTGATGGGAAACTCGAAGGATAACTACCAAGCCTGATTCGAGCAAAGCTAAATTAACAAATTTAGTTAACCTCATGATTACCTCAAGATTGCCAAACGTTAAAAGCTGGAATCTTGAGGCTAGAATAGGTGTTAGATGTGGCAACCATACTGAATGCGGGAACAATATGCAGTTAAATGGTTCGGCATGAAGAAGCGTACACCATTATCTTTTGCGCGATTCTGGGCGATTGTCATCAAGGAGTTTATCCAGATGCGCCGGGATCGCCTTACCTTCGGCATGATCATCGGCATCCCGGTTGTTCAGCTCATGCTCTTTGGATACGCCATAAACGGTGACCCAAAGCACCTCCCCACCGCCGTGCTGCTGGCCGACAGCAGCCAGTACGGGCGTTCCATGCTGTCAGCGCTTAAAAACAGCGATTATTTCCACTTTGTCCGTAAGCTGCATAACGAAGCAGAGGCAGAGACCGCACTGGCGCGCGGGGAAGTCCAGTTTATCGTTACCATTCCGGAAAATTTCAGCCGCAGCCTGCTGCGCGGTGACAAGCCCACCATTCTCATCGAAGCAGATGCGACCGATCCTTCAGCCACCGGCAACGCCATCGCCTCTTTGCGTACCCTGCTGGCCAGCGCCCTGCAACACGACCTGAAAGGCCCACTGGGGTTTCTGGCTGGAAGCGACGGCCCGATAAATCTGCGCGTCCACGCCCGCTACAATCCTGAGGGGATCTCTCAATACAATATTGTTCCGGGGCTGATGGGGGTCGTACTGACAATGACGATGGTCATGATCACAGGCCTGGCCATAACCCGTGAGCGTGAACGAGGTACCATGGAAAACCTTCTCTCCATGCCGACACGTCCGCTGGAGGTGCTGCTTGGCAAGATCATTCCCTATATTTTCGTCGGCTACATCCAGGCAGGGCTGATCCTTACTGCGGCACGGTTTCTCTTTCACGTGCCTATGGCCGGCAGTATCCCGCTGCTGTTACTGGTCGCTTCGGTATTCATCGCAGCAAACCTGGCGATGGGCATCACCTTTTCAACCCTGGCCAAAAACCAGCTTCAGGCTGTGCAGATGACCTTCTTTTTCTTCCTCCCGTCACTGCTGCTCTCCGGGTTCATGTTCCCGTTCCGCGGCATGCCCGATTGGGCGCAGGTCATAGGCGAACTATTGCCGCTTACCCATTTCCTGCGGATCATCCGGGGAATTTTACTGAAAGGTAACGGCTTTGAAGAGGTGATCCTGCAGCTATGGCAAATCGTACTGTTCGCCGTGGTCGTCCTGACCATCGGCGTCAAACGCTACCGGAAAACACTGGATTAGGGAACTGCGACGTCAGGTCGTGGACACTATCCCCAGCTGTGAGGCCGCCTCCCGGTAGGCCTGCTGTGCCCCCGCGCTGAACTGGACGAAGACGACCCGCTCCAGCTCGGGATACTGCCCGATAGCGGCCTGAGCCGCCGACAGGGCGATGACCGCCGCCTCGCGCATCGGATAGCCGTAAACCCCGGCACTGATGGCGGGAAAGGCGATACTTTTCAGTCCGTGCTGATGCGCCACCTCGAAACAACGGCGGTAGGCGGATTCAAGCAGCTCCGGTTCCCCTTTTGCGCCGCCGTGCCAGACCGGCCCGACCGTGTGAATAACATGCCTTGCGGGCAGCTTGTATCCACCCGTGATCCTGGCATCGCCGGTCTCGCATCCTCCCAACCCGGCGCACTCCTGAAGCAGGTTTGGCCCGGCAGCCCGGTGGATAGCGCCATCCACACCACCTCCGCCCAGCAGAGTATTGTTAGCGGCGTTGACAATAGCATCCACCGCCAGCGTCGTAATATCAGCCTGAATAATTTCAATGGTAGCCGGCATGAGACCTCCTTTGTTAAATTAAGTAGTTGCATCGTTGGGCGCAGGTAGTATACTTCAGCCGCTTCGCCACCCGCAGTGACCGCGGCAATGATCCATCCGGCTGCGGCGAGAAGGAGAGACGAACAGATGCTCTTCCCCTCCCTCAGAAAGAAAATATACCACGGAATCCTGCTCGAGGCACCCCGCGATGGCGACGATAGTTGCCGGGAATGCGGCGGCGCCTGCTGCAGCTCGTTTGCCGCCGTTGA
>JANYBN010000053.1 GCA_025360785.1 Geobacter sp. | reverse complement strand
GTCCGGGCTCTCCGCCTCCCACTTGGAAGATTCCCATGGCAGCAGGAACGGTCGGCCGGCAAACCAGCCGTCCTTGTAGATGCCGCGATTGCCGACCAGCTCGAAGTACTGCAGGTTGTGCTTGCTCTTCGCCTTGGCGTTGCCAAAGGTGCGGACCAAACTGCTCCCCTCCAGTTTTGTTTGCTTGATGCCGTTGACCGTGTCCGGCGCCTTGATGCCCGCCGCCTCGTAGATGGTCGGCGCGATATCGATGATATGGCTGAACTGGCTGCGTATCCCCCCTTGGTCCTTGACCTTGGCCGGCCAGGAAACGATCAGCGGATCGGTGATGCCCCCCAGGTGCGACGCACGCTGCTTGGCCCATGGGAACGGTGCGTTGAGCGCATAGGCCCAGCCGGCCGCATAGTTGTTACTGAGAGCCGGGCTGCCCAGCTTGTCGGCACGCGCCAGCTGGACGGACACATCTTCCGGCGTGCCTTTCGGTGTGCGGGCATCGGTGCCGTAGATGTTGCCTTCCATGGTCGCGCCATTATCGCCGGCGATATACAGCACCAGGGTGTTGTCGGACTTGCCCTGTGCCTTGATCGCATCCAGGACTCGCCCCACTTCGTAGTCGGTTTGCGCCAGGAAGCCGGCATAGACCTCCTGCTGGCGGGTCACCAGTTTGCGCTGATCATCGGTCAGGCTATCCCACGCCGGGATTTCTGCCGGACGCGCTGCATTGCCGGCGTCGGCCGGGATCACGCCCAGCTGTTTCTCACGCTCGTAGGTCTGTGCGCGCAACTCGTCCCAACCCTGGTCAAACTTGCCCTTGAACTTGTCGACCCATTCCTGCGGCACGTGATGCGGCGAGTGGGTGCCGGGTGTGGCGAAATACAGGAAGAACGGTTTGTCCGGCGCCACGGCGTCATGCTGGTTCAACCAGCCGATAGCGTCGTTGGCCAGGTCGGTGGTCAGGTTGTAGCCCTGGCCCGGCTTGGTGGCCACTTCCACCGCCGTCGTGCCGCGGTACAGGTTAGGCTCCCACTGGCTGGTGGACGCGCCCAGGAAGCCGTAGAAATACTCGAAGCCCAGGCCGGTCGGCCAACGATCGAACGGTCCGGCCGGACTGACTTCCCACACCGGCGTATTGTGCCACTTGCCGAAGGCCGCGGTGCTGTAGCCATTCTCCTTGAGCACTTCGGCGATCCCTGCCGAACTCTTGGGCCAGATCGAGTTGTAGCCTGGATAGCCGCTGGCCTGTTCGGTGATCGGACCGAAGCCCATTTGATGGTTGTTGCGTCCCGACAGCAGGGCGCCGCGGGTGGGTGAGCACATCGCATTGACGTGAAAGCTGTTGTAGCGCAGACCGCTGGCGGCCAGCTTTTCCAGGTTGGGCGTCTCAATGGCACCGCCCATCGCGCTGCTGGCACCGAAACCAACGTCGTCAAGCAGGATCAGGACAACGTTGGGTGCGCCTTTGGGCGCCTTTACCACTTCCGGCCAAGCGGGCGTCGATTTGTCCCGCGAGACGTCGGTCTTGCCCTTGAACGGCAGATCCGGCTTGGGGAACGACTCGGCAGAAGCGGCATTCTGCCACCCCAGGTAGGCCAGCGCCCCTCCGGCCAGCAGGGCGGTTTTTTTTATTGTATTTTTCATTTGTTTGTCTCCTTTTCGTTGGTAACATTATAGTTTTCACTATCAATCCACGGTCCCTGATCCTCCACGCCAAGGCCTTTCATTGTAATTGCCCATTTTTGGTTGCACTTATTTCCTGCGCCAGGACTTTGAGCCGTTCATCCGCATGTGCAAAGAACCTCTTCAGTCCGGGGCAGAGATAATTCAGGCCCGTTTCACCGTCCGGAGTCCGTACAAAACGGTTTCTGGGGCATTCCCCGTAACAGGCTGACAGGTAGCTGCACTGTCGGCAGTATTCCGGAAGATTGTCCAGTTTGCCAAAGCCGAAGCCGACCTGTTGCGAGGAAAAGACCAAGTCGGCCAGCGGTTTGTTTTTGATATTGCCCAGGCGGTACTCGGGATAGGCAAAATGATCGCAGCTGTAAACGCTTCCGTCTTGTTCAACCATCACCGACTTACCGCAGAAATCGTTGAAGACACAGACCTGTGGCGGCAGTCCGGCCCAGGTGGCCAGAGAAGATTCGAACAGGTTGACGTGATACCGGCCAATGTCAAAATGGTGCCACTCGTCGAACACCTCACAAAGAAATGAGCCGAAGTCATCGGGGTCCACCGACCAGTCTGTCACTAGAGAGTCTGGTGTTCCTGGCCGGGCGGCGGAAGATCCTGTCAGGACATTGTTCTCAGTCCATCGCCAGGGCGCCACGTCTTCGAATCCCCTCGGTTCGACGCAGGGGATGAACTGCAGCATGCGCGGCCCTATCTCGCGGGTCAGGAAGCGGTACACCTCCAGCGGCTGTTTGGCATTCAAGTTGTTCACAACGGTCAGGGTCGTGAACTCCACGCCGTGTTGCTTCAGCAGCCTTGCTGCTGCCACTACCCGATCAAAGGTCGGCTCGCCCCCTTTGGTTATGCGGTAGGCATCATGCAGCTCCCGAGGGCCATCCAGGCTCAGGCCAACCAGAAAACCGTTGTCGGCCAGGAAACTGCACCAGCGCTCGTCCAGCAGGGTTCCGTTGGTTTGGAGGCTGTTGAATACCTGCTTATGGGGCGGACAGAACTGCTGCTGAAGTTGGAGCACCTTACGGAAGAAGTCGATCCCCAGAAGTGTCGGCTCACCACCCTGCCACTCGAAAAAGACCTCCGAGCCGTCATTGCCGTCGATATAGTCACGGATATACTTTTCCAGCGTCGGATCGTCGATGGCGTCCCGCTCCCCACTCAGCAAACGTTCCTTCCCCTGGTAGTAGCAGTAGGAACAAGCGAGATTGCAGCGCGACCCGACCGGCTTGAACATGGCGCTGAACTGCCTGTTTCCCTTATTGATCGGCACCACCCGCACTGAAGGGTGTGCAGGTCTGTTTTTTATGTTTTTGTACGGTGTGTCATTGAGCATACTCATCGAGATAGACTCCAGAGGTTATTAAATCGAATAGGTGAACGGATGATCGGTATGCAGTTGAAACTCCGCCAACACCTCTTCTTTGATATTTGCGAAATCATAACCGGCACGATCACGGGGACGGGCAAGCGGTACCGGGATGATCTTCTTGATCGTACCGGGACGGCTGGACATGACCACTATCTTGTCGGAGAGAACAATGGCCTCATCAACGTCATGAGTAATCATGATCATGGTTATGTCTTCTTTCATCCAAATCCGCTCCAGCTCCTGATGCATATACATGCGGGTCAAAGCATCGAGCGCCCCCAGCGGTTCGTCGAGAAGCAGGATCTCCGGACGGTTCACCAGAGCACGGGCAATGGCCGCCCGCTGGGACATGCCGCCCGAGAGCTGATGCGGATAATGTTTTTCAAACCCTTTCAATCCCACCAGTTCCAGATGCTCTTGGATCGTCTTCCTTGACTCGCCGCTTTTCGGATTTTTCAACCCCATACCTACGTTTTTTTCGATGGAGAGCCAGGGCAGAAGACGATGATCCTGAAACACAACCCCGCGTTTCAGGCTAGGACCGTTGAGGCGCTGGCCGTCCAGCAGGATTTCACCCTCATACCCCTTTTCAAGGCCGACCACCAGACGCAGAAAGGTGGTTTTGCCGCAGCCGCTCGAACCGATAATGCTGATAAATTCACCCGGCTGTACCGTCAGATTTATATCGTCAAGTACCAACAGATCGTCGTTCTGACTGCGATACTTTTTATTCAGATTTTTGACTTCCAGAGTTCCCAAACGTTCCATGTATTTCCCCTTTCTGTTGGACTGAGTCCTTAGCGGTACGACTTTTTCCAGGTGTTCAGACGTGCTTCAAGATGCCCGAACAGTTCGTTGATGAGAAAAGCTACAAAGCCGATCACCAGGATACAGACAATGATGAGACCCGGATTGTGCTCTTCTCTTGAGCTTGAGAGCAGATCACCAATACCGTAGGCGGAGCGGGTATTTATCTCCGCCCAGACAACCAGCAGCCAGGAGGTCCCCATGCTGAGGCGAATACCTGACACTATGCTGGGGAGTGCGCCCGGAATTACAATTTTACGGAGAAGTTTTACTCTGCTGTATTCAAAGACCTGGGCGACTTCCACATAGGAGTGGGAAACCGAGCGAATCCCTTCAAATGTATTAATAAGAATGGGAAAAAAGGCGCCGATGGCAATGAAAGTAACCTTGGATGTTTCGGCAATGCCGCACCAGATTATGATGAGCGGTATCCAGCCTATGATCGGTACCTGCCTGAGCGCGTTGATAAGCGGAGCAAACAGCCTTTCCAAGGTGCGTGACACACCCATGACAGCCCCGAGCAGAAATCCGAGCGTGGTACCGATCATAAACCCTTCGGCAATTCGTATCAGGCTGCCACCCAGACTCTTGCCAAGTATCCCCGAAGAGACAACTTTGACAAAGGCTGTGCCAACTGTTGCCGGTGTCGGCAAAAAATCGGGCGAAATCAGCTTGTAATGGCATACACCGCTCCAGATAAGAAAAAGCACCAGAAAGGATATAAAACCATGATACTTTTCGCGGATAAATATAGTAATTTTAGCTGCAATACTCATGTTCGCTTCCTTGTTTGTTTAGTCCGTAGTTCCAGAGTAAATAACTATTGCAAAGTTCAATCATTGCGCATTCTGGCTGCGGTGCAAGCCAAGAAACCGGGTTTCGAGCAACCCCAACACCTTGTCCATCGCAAAGCCGGTAATGGCGATCACAATAACTCCGACGAGAACGACATCCGTCTGAAAAAGCCGGCGAGCGATTACCATTACGTTGCCAATCCCCTCACCGGCAGCCACCAGTTCCGCACCGATCACCAACATCCACGCCTCGCTCAAACAGAGCCGCAGACCTGTGCTGATTGAAGGAAGTGCCGACGGCACTATTACCGTGCGGAGGACCCTGAACCAGCCATATTCGAAAACCCTGACCACTTCCAGATACGAGGCCGGCACCCCCTTGATCCCCTCAAGGGTCTTGAGTGCCATGGGGATGAATGCTCCAAACGAAATGAACACTATCTTGAACCACTCATCAATGCCGAGCCAGAGGATGAGAAATGGTATCCAGGCAACAACGGGGATCTGGCGAAAAAAATTGAACAGCGGGTTCAGATACAGCTCGACCGGTTTCCACAATCCCATGGCTGTGCCGAGCAGAAAGCCGCTTATAGCCCCCAGCAAGAAGCCGAAACCAACCCGCAGCAAACTCATCTTCATGTTGAGCGCCAGCTCTCCGCTGCTCTGCAAATCCCACCAGGTGTCAAAAATCACTTTGGGAGCTGGAAGCAATTCCGGTGGGATAATCTCCCGGCTGGTCAGAAAGTCCCAGGCTACGTAAAGAATGAGCGGAATTATCAGCCCCAGCAGTTTGTTCTTGATAATTTGAAACTTCATAGCATGCACCTTTTTGTTGACCTGAACTTGAATGATGCGCCGGGCCGCTGGCCCGGCGCACAAGGCCTATTTCTTTATCGGGTTGCCGTTATAATCGTAGTTTGGCCAATGGTTTTCCAGATTCAACTCCTTCAGGGCTGCTTCAAGAAAGCTCGAATCGATAAAATCCTTATCAACATCAAAAGGCTTACGAATCAACCCATTGTTTTTGGCCACTAACTGTACTTCTTTGTATAGCTGAGTTACCTGCCCGTCGATTCTTGGTGCGGTTATATACTTGATCGACTGTCCCGCATTGTCATCAATGTTATCCTGCAGCGCCGACCCGGTCCTGGTATTGAATTTCAGCGTCTCATTCTTGTTCAGGCTGGCCAGATAAAGCCCTTTGACATACATCTTGACGAAGCGCTTGACGATGTCCGGGTGTTGCTTCAGAAATGCCTCCCTGACAACCAGGGAGAAGATACTCTGGTACTTGACCGGTTTTCCAACGGTGGTCCAGATTATTTTTGCCACGCCTCTGCGGACCAGAGCCCGGCTACCAAAGCCAGCATCGATATCATTGGTGGCAATTGCCGTTTCAAAGTCCGAACCAGTTATGTTGATAACCTTGATATCTTTAAGGGTCATGCCGTTATCATTCAAAACTCTGGCAAGCAGCGTATGGGTCCAGGTTCCCACGCCGACACCGACCCTTTTCCCCTTTAAATCCTTGATCGTTTTAATGGAAGAATTTGTCGGCACCAGAAGATGCGCATTCCCTCCACGAGAAGCGGTAAGCGCCTTAATCTTTAGCCCCCCTGAACGGCCCGCAAGGACGGGAAGATCGCCGTGAAAGCTGAAATCGAGCGAGTTATTGGCCAGCGCTTCATTGCATCCCGGACCTTGAGACTTGATATAGTTATATTCAATTCTATAGCCGTCTTTTTTGAATTCCTCCTCAAACAGGTTTTTGGCCTGAACATAGCCCCAGCCGCCGGCACTTACCGGCCTGCCGGAACCGCCCGGATAACCGATTCTGATTACCTTTTCTGCCGCAAATCCGGGAGTGATGCCGAATAGCGCCATGCCCACCGCCATTACCAATAAAATGTTTATTATTTTTTTCATGTTTATTAATCTCCTTTTCCTATGCTCCCGTCAGGGGCTGTTGTTATCAGAGCAGAGCTTATCGATTCGGCTCTTAAGCCCGGTTGTCATCCGGCATCAGCACGGGATGGAGTCAGAATCCAAACTGAAACTGCGCCAGAAAAGCATCATTGTTATAGACACCGCCATCGCTTTTGTAATCACGCGTAACGTTATAGTTCACCTGCAGCTTGGTTGTCTGAGCAAAGAAATAGTTGAATCCGGCAGTGTATATGTCGGTTCTGACACTTTTGCTACCAGTGTCTGGAACCCAGCGGTCAAAGCGTACGAAGGGCTGGTAGGTAAGCGGATAATAGTCATCCCAGCGTTCCTGGGTCTTGATCGAGTTTACAAACTGGTCGCCGAAGCTGTAGAAAAGGGTAAAGGTGTAGCCTTCCTGGTCTGTTTTTTTGAAGCCATAGGGAACTGTTTTGGTGGTTGCACCGTTCTTGGTGGTAACCGTACCGTTGGTCGGGATCAGGTCCGTGCCATGGGCATACTCCAGGGTAAAGCCAATCGGGGTATTGACATAGGCCAGGTCTACCCCCCAGCGTTCTTTATTACCTTTTTGGGTAATCGTATCCGCCTTGGTTGAGGTGGTCAGAGTGTATGTTGCCGGTGGTGTAACAGTAGGAGCGAATGTTGCCGTATTCGTTGTGGTATTGGTGGCGGTATAGTCTGTTTTTCCCCATAATCCTGACACACCTAAGGAGAGACCTCTCAGAATATGGTCGTAATTAACCGGTGCATTTAACTGGAGACGGGCGAAAAAATCCTTGCTGGTGTTGTTCTCGGCGGCATTGGCGCCGGTGCCGTTGATGAGACCCAGCCAGTACTGAACCGTGGGGACACGATAGTTGTAACCGAAGTCGTTCTCCGGCAAAAAGTCACCCGCAAGCACAAAACCGATATCGCGGGAATCAAGCCCAAGCTTGGTTGCAAACTGGGCGCCCGCAACGGTCGGCTTAAATTCCTCTGACGCGGTGGCCTCTATACCGAAGAATTTCTTCTGCTGCCCACCGGTGATACTCAGTTTGGCGGTTTCCTTATCAAGCGTATTTAAAATATCGTACGTTAAATTCGCATTGGAAATGCTGATGGCATTTTTATCGGTGGTCAATATGCCGAGTGAATAGCTAAGATTTTTCCCCTCAACGTAGTCCCTGTACAGGTTACCTGTGAATGAGAGCCCGAAGGAAGGGGTGCTGAATCCTTCGACCCCGGAAGGATTATCATTAAGAAACGGATTGGGTTTGGCGTACTTCAATGTGCCGGTGCCGCTTATGGTGAGAAGCCGCTTGGTCGAGACTACGGTCCGGTCGATACCTTTTTGCCACTGGTCGCGCAGTAGCTGGATTTCGTCCCTGACCCCGCTGATATCCGACTGCGTTGCCGGTGGCAAGCCAACATCAAATGGTTCATCCTTTTCCGGGATCTGAAGTTGATCCTGTGGTGTCGCTTCTTCTTGCGGGGCCACTATGTCCGTAGCAGAGTCAGCCCCATAAGCGACCGGCGCCAGCAGCGCCGCAGCCATGACTAGTAAACTCAGATTAGTGCGAACCTTCATAAATACTTCCTCCTGAAATATGCTTGCCTTCAGTTGCCTGATCAGAAAGGAATTTGTTGTTAAAAAATTAATTTGAGCTGCGGAGTTCCGCTCACTATCCGGTTTCGGTTTTGTCCCGATTAACATGAATGTTTCATACAGTTACGACTCCTTTCTTTTAGTGGTGTTTTAAATACAAAGAGGCCGAAGGAATTTCCCCTCGGCCTCCAGTTTTCTGGTCAGCACTCGTTTTCAGTATTATCGAACTAAAGTTGTTTTCTAAATACCACTACCATTGATATGCCCGGTTCTGTCGATGCGGATTTTCTCGTTTTTGTCAACCTGGATAACCCTGCCATCCTGCACCACAAGGGTCACAGTGCCAAACCGCACTGATTTGAGAGCATCCTTCACGATTTTTTCCAGGTCGCGATTCCAGGGGTCCGGTTGAATGATTGCCATATCAGATCCCTTCGAACAGCGCCGTGGAGAGGTAGCGTTCGGCGCCGTCCGGCAGTACCACGACAATCGTCTTGCCGGCGAATTCATCCAGTTGGCCGAGTCGTACCGCTGCGGCTACCGCTGCGCCGCTGGAGATGCCGACCAGCAGTCCCTCCTCTTTTGCGAGGCGTTTGGCAAATTCGATCGCATCGTCGCTGGTTACCAGCTCAACCCTGTCTACGACCGAAAGGTCGAGGGTGTCAGGAATGAATCCGGCGCCGATTCCCTGAATCTTGTGCGGGGCGGGCTTGATCTCCTGGCCGGCCAGTTTCTGGGTGATGACCGGGCTCTCTTTGGGCTCTACCGCTACCGAGATGATCTTCTTCCCTTTGCCGTTTTTGATATAGCGCGAAATTCCGGTGATGGTGCCGCCGGTCCCGACTCCGGATACCAGCACGTCGATGGCGCCGTCGGTGTCGTCCCAGATCTCCGGGCCTGTTGTTAATTCATGTATTGCAGGGTTGGCCGGGTTTTTAAACTGCTGCGGCAGGAAATATTTTTCCGGCTCGGCGGCGGCGATTTCTTCGGCCCGGTTGATGGCGCCCTTCATCCCCTCGGCGCCGGGGGTAAGGATCAGATTGGCTCCCAGTGCCGCCAGAATGCGTCGTCGCTCAATACTCATCGTTTCCGGCATGGTCAGAGTCAGTTTGTAGCCACGGGCAGCGGCGACGTAAGCCAGTGCGATGCCGGTGTTGCCTGAGGTCGGCTCGATAATCTCGACGCCGGCTTTAAGTACACCTCGTTTTTCAGCGTCCCAGATCAGGTTGGCGCCGATGCGGCATTTCACTGAATATGCCGGGTTGCGACCTTCTATCTTTGCCAGGATGATGGCTTTTGAGTTACCGACAATGTGATTTAATTTCACCAGGGGGGTGCTGCCGATCGACTGCGAGTTGTCTGCGTAAATCCTGCTCATAATCATTTTTCCTTTTTGTTTTTTCTTCTCAGATGCTGTAGTCAAGAATATTTGATTTGATCCTGTTAGCTGATTCTTTCTTCCTTATTATGTCTGCCAGAGTTGTTGCCTCAAGAATCGCAGTAATGGATTTTTTCAGATCGACCATGACAAGATGAATTCCGCAGCATGAAGGGTCATTCCCGTCTTCACACTGTTTTGTGCCGTTACCGTCCAGGCAGTGAACGAGAGAAAAACCACCCTCCAGTATTCGTATAATGCTCCCGAGGGTTATTTCCGATGGTTCGTATGCCAGAAGATAGCCCCCGCCTTTACCGATTCGGCTTGTTAACAAGCCACCTTTTCGTAACGAGAGAAGTATGAATTCCAGAAATTTCCTAGGAATATTTTCTGCCGATGCAAGCTCGGCGATCAATACAGGTCTGCCGTTTGATTTTTTAGCCAGATGCTCCATGGCTTTGAGAGCATATTTTGTTTTTTTTGAAATCATCGTGCACCAATAAAAAAAGAGGTCAAGGGAGTTATCCCTTGACCTCTGGTTGTCCAGTCAGTCAATTGTATATAAAACGTATAGTTCTTATATGATATCTATAAAGTTACTGTCAAGTTGTTTTTGCATGCATTAAAATATTTATGCAGGTTTTACATGGAAAACTGTTTTAGGCATGGTATAAAGCCACCATCAATCAAGACGCTTTCAGGGAAGGTTTATGAATCAGGAATATCTAAAAACAATGCTCAATTCGGTTCAGCAGGGTGGGCTGTCAGTAGAAGCGGCCTTGCAGCAGTTGCGCCAGCTGCCGTTTCAGGATATCGGCTGCGCCCAGGTCGATCATCATCGCCACTTGCGTCAGGGGATGCCGGAAATGATCTTCGGCGAAGGCAAGACTGCGGAGCAAATCATCGCAATCACCACCGCCATGTCGGACAGGGGGAGCAACGTTCTGGTGACCCGCCTTGACAAGGAAAAAGCGGCGCAGATAACAGAGGTCTTCCCAGCGGCGGTGTATCATGCCGAGGCGCGCTGCCTGACGCTTGAGTTGCAGCCGCCGGAACAACGGGGGAAGGGGACGGTTCTGGTCGTCTCGGCAGGCACGTCCGATATTCCGGTCGCGGCCGAGGCGATCGTAACGGCCAGATTCCTTGGTAATCAGGTCGAGCAGATCTTTGATGTGGGTGTGGCAGGCATTCACCGGCTGCTGGCCCGGACCGAGCAATTGGCCGCCGCTGCAGTCATCATCGTGGTGGCCGGCATGGAGGGGGCGCTTCCCTCGGTCGTCGGAGGGTTGGTGGACAAACCGGTGATTGCGGTACCGACCTCGGTCGGTTATGGCGCTTCCTTCGGCGGCATCGCGGCACTGCTCGGGATGCTCAACACCTGCGCCGCCGGGGTGACGGTCGTCAATATCGATAACGGTTTCGGCGCCGCCTGTGCGGCGAGTCTGATTAATAGGGTGTGATATGAAAATAAATGAGATAGAGGCTTTGCTTGCTCTTCGTGGCAAGATAGCCATTGAATATGATTGGGAACGGGAAGAAGAGTTTGAGCTGAAAGCTGCTGAAGATGAACTGACTATTTTTCAGTTATGGTATCGTAACTTGTTATAAAAACAAGTGACTTATTGTAATGAGCGGTTCCCGCTGGTCGAAGCAAAGGCTGCGGATATTTGCAGCCATCGGCGTCTACACATTGACAATAATCAGAGGGGAAAGCACAAACGGTGCGAAGAGTTCTTCAAGTCCGAACGTAGGGGCGCGGCCTTGGCCCGCCCGCATTTAGGCCGTTCGACCTTGGAATGTTTACATTAAAATTGAAGCAGAACATTGACCAAGAATCGGGCGACCCAAGGGTACGCCCCTACGAGTGAATGTCCCTGCAAATGTAAACGAAAGACAGCAGTGGTTTTTGGAGCAGCTTTCAGCAGGCAAGCAAATCAGGGCTACGGTCCGCGCACTGCAATATGGCAACGGTAATCTGACAGAAGAAGAAATTGCAGTGGCAGAAGGAAAGATCCTATGACCCAATCTAAGCAACCAGCATCTTCACACCCTCCGGTAACCGAACTTGCCGGTCGCATCACCACTATCATCGAATCGGCCCGTAATCGCGTTCAGTCGGTTGTAGATCACGAAATGGTCCGCGCCTACTGGGAGGTCGGGCGGGAGATTGTCGAGGACGAGCAAAAAGGGGAGAAGCGGGCGGAATATGGCAAGGCGGTTATTCAAAACCTTTCCCATGAGTTGACTCACCGGCACGGAAAAGGCTTTGCCGCAAGTAATCTCCTGACGATGAGGCGTTTTTATCTGACGTTTCCAATTCAGCACGCACTGCGCGCTGAATTGTCATGGACCCATTACCGTCTGTTGTTGAAGGTTGAAGAACAGCAAAAGCGCTCATTTTACGAGATAGAATCCGCTGCCTTAAACTGGTCAACCTACCTGCCGACGGAAGATGAACTCCGGAACGAATTGATTAAAGACAGAAAACTCATTGAGAATAACGGGAATCTGCCACTATGACTATTTTATATCTCGATTGCCATGCCGGTATCTCAGGCGACATGACGGTGGGTGCGCTGCTTGATCTTGGCGTGCCGCTTGAGCACCTGCGGGCCGAACTGGCCAGGCTGGGTCTCCCGCCAGGCTCGTACGAACTCTCAACCAGCCGCACCGAACGGCATCACGTGGCAGCCCTTAAATTTGAGGTGGCGGTACACGATCACCATACTCATCGGCACTATACCGGTATTGACGATATGATAGCCGCCAGCGGGCTGTCCGAAGGCGTCAAGGAACGGGCGCGGGCTATATTCTGGCGGCTGGCCGAGGCCGAGGCTTTGGTCCACGGCGTGGCCATCGACGAGGTCCACTTTCACGAAGTGGGTGCGGTTGATTCCATCATGGATATTGTCGGGACCGCCATCTGCCTGGAGTACCTGGGTGTTGATGCGGTCTACTCGGGAGCGTTGCCGTTAGGGAGCGGTTTTGTCGAGACTTCCCACGGTCGGCTGCCGGTTCCGGCCCCGGCCACGGCCGAACTTCTGAAAGGATTGCCGGTTCATGGCGAGTGCGGTCCGGGTGAGCGGGTAACACCGACCGGCGCTGCCATTGTGGCGACTTTATCCAGCGGGTTCGGGAAACGGCCCGCCATGCTGCTGGAGAAAACCGGGTGCGGCGCCGGTGGGAAAGATTTCCCGGATTGCCCCAATATCCTGCGTGTTTTTCTGGGGAGGAGCGTCGAAACAGCCGGTCATGCCGATGAAGTGATTGTGGTTGAGGCCAACATTGACGACTCGACGCCTGAAGTGCTCGGGTACGCCATGGAGCGGCTCCTGGAAGCGGGGGCGCTTGATGTGTTCTTTACGCCGATCCAGATGAAGAAGAACCGCCCCGGCGTCATGGTGTCGTTTCTCTGTCGCACGGGTCAGTTGGACCAGCTGGCAGAGTTGCTGCTGATCGAAACGTCAGCCATCGGCCTGCGCTGGTATCGAGCCGGGCGGATTATACTGCAACGGCGGAGTATCGAACAGCAGACCGAATTCGGCACAGTGCGGTTCAAACAGGTTTTTGACAATAGCGGCAAGCTGTTACGGGCAACCCCGGAATACGAAGATTGCCGCCGGATTGCCCGCGAAAGGAACATTCCCTGCCGTGAGGTCATGGAGCGACTGCAGCGCATAGGAGTGCCTGAAAAATGAGAATTTCAACGTTGAGCATCGGCGATGAATTGATCTGCGGCCAGTTGATAGATACGAATGCCGGCACCATCGCTTCCAGGCTGCTTTTGGAGGGGTTGCGGATTCAACGGCACCTTACGGTCGGCGACAATGAACCGGATATTATCGGGGCGCTGAGCGACCTTGGGCGGATCAGCGATACAATTATCGTTACAGGGGGGCTCGGGCCTACGGCGGATGATCTGACGTCACGGGCTGCGGCGCGAGCCACCGGACGGCGGCTGGTGATAAATGAAGAGGCGCGCGGCCATGTCCGCCAGATGTCCGGCAAACTGGATAATCTGATCGTCTGCCCTTTGAGCGACAAGCAGGCCATGATTCCGACTAAATCCGTGCTGATTCCCAATCCAAGCGGCACCGCCTGCGGATTCCACCTGATGCACAACGGCTGTTTCATGTTTTTTATGCCGGGCGTTCCGTCAGAGATGACCATTATGCTGCGTGATACGGTTATTCCCTTCATTCTGGAACGGGTGCCGCACAAACGGGTTATCCGCACGGTCAGTCTTAACCTGTTCGGGCCGTGCGAGGCCGAGGTTGACGAGTTGCTGTCGGGAATCGCCAGGGCGGAACTGGGGCTTACGCTCGGTATCTGCGTCAACTTTCCCTGGATGAAAGTTACCCTGCGTGCTGAGGCTGATAATGATGACGCGGTTACGGATCTTCTTGTGCCGGCTGTCAGCACTGTGCGGGATCGCTTGAAGGAGTATTGCTTTTCCTCCGGCGACCTCAGTATGGATGACACCGTGGCGGAGCTTTTTCGTGATAAATGTCTGACGCTCTCTTTGGCTGAATCGTGCAGCGGCGGCCTGATCGCCAAGCGGATAACCGATATTCCCGGCAGCTCCGGATATTTCAGCGAAGGCGTGGTGACCTACTCTAATGAGGCAAAAACGCGCCTGCTGGGGGTTCCTGCCGATCTGCTCAACAGTTGCGGCGCCGTCAGCTCCGAGTGTGCTTCGGCAATGGCCAAGGGTGCCAGGGCGGCTTCAGGAAGTGATCTGGGGTTGGCGGTTACCGGCATAGCCGGCCCGGACGGCGGCAGCGAGGAGAAACCGGTCGGGACGGTCTTTATTTCGCTCGCGGCAGCCGACGGCTGCTGGACCAAGCGCTTTCAGTTCAATGGTAATCGGGATGAGGTTCGCGCGATGACCGCGTGGACGGCGCTGGACTGGCTGCGGCGGTATTTGTTGAAGCGGGAGTAGGGTGGGTGCTACTGACTTTGTCGTCGATTGTTGGCGCTTCAGATTTTTCTGCTGTCGTAGGCCCAGTGTAATAGTGCCTGGCGCTGTTTTCTCCTGCAAAGCAGGTGCCCCTCCGGACAATTCTTTCTCAGCTGGGCTATATGCCGTGTCATTGCCTTCCATCTTTTGATTTGCCGATGATCATCGGTGCACCTTCTTCCCATGTAATACCGGCAGTACCACTGAAACCAGCCCCGCGGGTCATCGGTATGGATCCATCCCTTTTCCCGCCAGTAAGACAAGGGTTTAGAGGCGTTAACGCCGAAGTAGTTCAACTCGGGAACATGGCGCCCATGACAGAGTTTCGCATCAGTAAACCACTCTTGCGGGAATTCGTTTGTGCAGTCAGTCATATATTTCCCGCCGAAAACACCAAGTTCAAGCATCTCCTTTGGGGTCAATTCGGGTCTGAAGTCCGGATGGAAGTTTTCCCCCACAGGTTCCGTCAAAAAATAAACATAATCAGTCTGCATCAAATCGCTGACGCATATGCGTATACTTTCCATAATCAGTTTCCCTAAGGTTGGTATCTATCCCGTCTTGCCCGCTTTGCTCAAATGTCTTCAGCATCAGCGAGCGGGTTCTTGACAACGTTAAATGGTGGCTTGATCCCGGTAAGGTCACTGCAGAGAGTGGCCAGAAAACGAATGGTAACCAACTTGTGTATTGATGCCTGGGTAATGTGGTAGAGCCACTTTCGAAAACGTGAGGGGGTGCGGGAGCCAAGGAAGAGCGGGCAGTAGTCTGACAGGCGTATTTCAATCCGAAGCTGCTCTGGGGTGCTGATAATGGAGAAGCGGAGTTGTCCCCTGGAACAGGAGTCACGCTGTACGAGGAGCCCGCCATTGATAAAGAGATCGGCATGAGTGGCTGTTTCGTTCCGGGTGACAACCGGAAGGCATAAACATATCAGTGGTAGTCTCAGGAAGCGCAGCGCTATGCCGTCAGCGTTCCACTCCGGGTTGACAAGGCCAAGAGTGCAGGTGCGGAGGAAGGCAAGATAGCGCACCACGATATCCTCAACGGCAAGATCCGGTGCACCCGTGGCCGGCAGCACCATCCACTGATGGGAATGGACTGAGCCATCCTTCTTGAGTACCTGATGAAATTCTATTGTAGTTTCCCGGCTGGGCATACCCGTTCCTCGTCTTGGCCAGAAAATGTCATGATCCCAGCAAGGCTTTTTTAACTGCTTCATCGTACGGAGTCAACCGCAAGGGGATCAGATCACGGATTGCGTTTTCGCGGCATATCACCTCGTTTTTTAAGCCCTCAATCAAAGGCATTGACACCGATGGCGATACCGGGGTTATGAAACCGACCCAGTATGATGACAGCTTCGGAGTCAACACCGGTACCGGAATAATATAAAGCTTTCTCCCCTCGATGCGTGCCAAGCGTTCCATCATCTCCCGATAGGTCAGCACTTCGGGGCCTCCGATATCGAAGGTCCTCCCGCTGGTCCGCTCATCGGCCGGACAGGCAGCCAGATAGCCGATGACATCATCAACGGCGATAGGTTGGCAGCGGGTTGACACCCAGCGGGGGGTAATCATGATCGGCAGACGTTCCACAAGCGCTCGCACCATCTCGAATGAAGCGCCGCCGGCTCCTATAATGACGGCAGCCCGGAGAAAGGTGGTGGCAAATGTGCCTGTTTTGAGAATGTCAGCCACTTCGAGGCGGCTTTTGAGATGCTCTGAGAGGTCATCTCCGGTTTCACCCAACCCTCCCAGGTAGATCACACGCCTGACGTTAGCCCTGTTGGCGGCAGCAACGAAATTCCGGGCAGCTTCCCGGTCCCGCCTCTCAAAGCCGGCCCGGCCACCGGACATGGAATGAACGAGATAATAAGCAATGTCTATCCCCGCCAGGGCTTTGTCGAGTGTAGCCGGCTCAAGCAGATCTCCCCGCACGATCTCGGTGCCATCCGGAACGGCAGAGGCGGTCTGACGCACCATGCAGCGCACGAAAAAACCGTCATTAACAAGTCGTTGAGCCAAACGCCTGCCGATGAAGCCAGTGGCGCCGGTAATCAGTATTGAGCCGGGTGACGTTTCCATGCAGTTTATCTCCACGTTGATTTGCCGCTCATCTGTTGGCACCCAACTTCAGAATTATACTCTGTTTCCAGCATAAAGGGAGTTTGTTAGAGATTGTTTTACGGATGTCTGAAACAATTTGGCCGTGTCACTTCGCTTTCTTCGACCAAAATAAGCACCACCTGACGGTGTGGGATCAGGTGTTTGCGATGCGTAACAGTTATCCCCTGGAGTGGTCAGTCATGGGTAATATTTATCAAGCTGCTCGTGTCAAACCCCAGTGCTGTGGCTTTTGTGATTAGTCGTTTTTTTACTTCTGACTGCATAGCCGGGGTTCTGGACAGAATCCATAAATATGACCTGTCCGGTCCGCAGACAAGTGAATATTGGTAGTAGTCCTGGTCTAGATCGATAATTACATAGGAGCCGTAAAAAGGTCCGAAGAATGAAACCTTCAGGTATCCCTTGTCAGGCTCTTCGACAAAATAGGCTTTGCCAACGGCTTCCTTCCACCTGTTTTCTTTTACTGAATAGCCGCGATTTGTCACCTTCAGTCCACCATCTTCCCGCAAGGCATATTCTGCGGTGACACGGGTCAGGCCTCGTTCAAATGAATGATCCAAACGCGCAATTTCATACCACTTTCCCAAGTAGTTATGAACATTGAAATTATCAACCGGTTTCACCTTCTCTGGCATTCCCATACAACCGGTGAGGAGCAATGTCAACAATAGTGACAGTTTTTTCATAGCGATGCTTCCTTGCGATGAATTTATTTGTCGTTCATGCCGGTTATTAACGGCTCGGCCGGTGACCCGGCGCAGGTTTATCGCGACCGGGTCACCGGCCTCCTTGGAAATCTATTTCAAATTTCCATTTTCAAGGGTAGACCCCTGTTTTTTCCTTTTCGTTTTAAAACCAGCTTCCATTTGAGGCGGTTTTTTTTATTCGGTCATAATATAGCAGCCTATCATTTCCCCTCGTATTTTGCCCAATATGCTTTACGCCTGTCATATTCCTGGCCCATTGGCCACCTGGTAATGATTAGAAAGACTATGATAGCTAAAGCCCACATAATGCCCATCCCGATAATGCTCATGCGCTTTCTCCTTCAGTTGAAATAATATTACGCTCAGGAGATTGTACCAGACAATAAAGCACTTAAAAGCGATGCAAGAATTTGTTGTCCCTTAACAGCGAAACCCGCTTCGATTGAAGTGGGTTTCAATAAACGGGTGGAGATTCCCAAAGCAACGGGCGGAACCCGTCCACTGGGGATACCCACCGTACTAGACCGGCTGATTTCACCGCTCCTCGCCAACATCCTGCTCGACACACTGGACAAAGAGCTTGAGCAACGCGGTCACAAGTTTGTCCGCTACGCTGACGACTTCGTCATACTGGTCAAAAGTCAGCGTGCCGGAGACCGGGTGATGGAAGGAATGAAAACCTTCCTGACGCACAAACTCAAGCTCACGGTCAATGAAACCAAAAGCTCGGTAGCACGAACATCCCGCATCGACTTTCTTGGTTTCATCTTCAGCGGAACCCGCATTATCCGGTCTGACAAGGCATACCGGGAATTCAGACGCCGCGTCAAGCAGTACACCGGAAGAAGCTGGCGGGTCTCCATGGAATACCGGTTGTTTAAGCTGGCCCAATATCTCCGGGATTTCACGGTAATACTCCGAGATTCCGAAGTAACCCATCCAGCCACGGAGATATTGGG
>JANYBN010000167.1 GCA_025360785.1 Geobacter sp. | reverse complement strand
CTGGAACTTCTGCATAACAATTTTAAAGATCTGCAGTTGATTGTCATGACCGACTATCATCACGCTGAAGCTGAAAATAAAATCAATGAACTTGGATATCCTTTTATAATCAAACCCCGCCGGGTCGAAATCAACACTCCTGCTATTATGGGCAGCTTTCTTACTCAGGTTTCGCATTTTGTCCGTAATTCCTCAGATGCTAACACAGCCGGTGAGTGGCAGAACCGATTCAATTTAGGTGATGAGCTGCGAATTGAAATGGGAGAAGATGATGACATGCCTCGTGCCGTTGAATCTTCTCAGCAAAATGGCGGTTTTCCATTGTTGCGCGGTATGTTGGAAGAGTTGAACAATCCGGGGCTGCAAGGTGGTGTGCTGTTACTGGTACTTCGTTTCGCTTCCGAATTCGTAAACAGGGCCATCGTTTTTACTGTTAATGATCAAGTGATTTCCGGTTTCGGGCAATTCGGCATCATTGGCGGCACAGTTAGTGGTGACGAAAGTGTGCGGTCGATACATTTCCCACTGGAAGCAGGTTCAATGTTCGATGAACCTTTTCGAACCCGCCAGCCATGTACGATTTCACCAATCCTTACGCCTGTAGATTTACATATTTATGACCAATTGGGTGGTGGTACTCCATCCGAGGTTTTTATCGGTCCGTTGATCAGTCAGTCTCGAGTTATCGGGTTTCTCTATGGTGACAACCTACCCGACAAGAAGCCTATCGGTGATGTCGAGTCGCTGTCTATTTTCCTCGCGCAGGCGGGGATTTCAATGGAAAAGTCTTTATTAGAACGTCAGCTTAATGAGAGAGGTAACCGGTGAGTATCAAGACCATTTTGATTGCCGATGACTCGGCTTCCATGCGTGCCATGTTGGTTGCTATCGTTGAATCCCTTGGTGACTATCAGATAGTTGAGGCCTCCAGCGGTTTTGAGGCGCTGCGTCTTCTGCCTAGAGACCATGTAGATCTGATTTTAACCGATATAAATATGCCTGATATAAACGGACTTGAGTTGATAAGTTATCTTCGTGCTAACCCGAATTATAAAGACATTCCAGTTTTTATCATTTCAACTGAAGGAAGTGAAAAGGATATTGAAAAAGGTAAACAGATTGGAGCCGACGAATATGTTGTTAAACCTTTTTCTCCGGTTACTCTCCAACTATTGATTAACAAGTATTTGAATAAGTCTCCCTGATCTTTGTTTTAGTAGGTTAGAGGAACTTCGTTGCGTTTTTTTGCAGCAATATCTTCGTTAACGATATTATCCAGTTTAACAGGTTTAGGTAAATTGTAATGAGTGAACAGAACACAACACATACTAAAGCAGTTCAGGATTTTCTTGCCGAAGCTGAAGAAATTATTGAACAACTCGGTTCTGAATTGGCTGATCTATCCGATATGGCTGAAAGCGGAGAATTGAATCCTGATGTTCTGAACTCGATTTTCAGAGGTGCCCACTCCCTTAAAGGGCTGGCAGGAATGTTCAGCTTTAACGGCATTGCCGAGCTAGCACATAACATGGAAAATTTGCTCGACTGGCTGAGGCTCGGAAAGTTAAATTTTACGCAGAACCTTATGGCAGTGTTGTTTGATTCCCATGAACTGTTGAGTGCCCTTAATCGCGCCCTTGCCTCAGGAGAGGGGACAAGCATGGCGCCGGAAATTGCTGCGTGTATAGTAAAAATAAACACCTGCCTTGCAGAACCGGAAAAGCAGAATGCTATATCAACTCTGGAAACCCTTGGTCTGCCTGACCATGTACTCGGCGCTCTGACGGAATATGAAGAGCATCGCCTGAAAGACAATCTTGCCAAAGGTCGATCAATCTTTAATGTACATACATCGTTCGATTTGACTATTTTTGATACTGAATTATTGGTTGTCACGGAGATATTGAAGGGTTGCGGAGAAGTTATCAGCACCTTGCCGAGTGTCGGAGTAAATATTGAAACCAATATTGATTTTGAGATTCTCTTTGGCTCTAAGAAATCTCTTGCTGAATTAAAAACAGCTGTTGAGCGCGATAGCGTCACTGTTACCCAGTTCGGTTCCAGTGTGGCACCGGAAAAACCGGTTATTGAACATCCTGTCTCTGACATGGTTAATATCAGTGAAGAGGGCGGACTGCAGATAGTTACTTCAACCATCAAAATGCCGGTTACAGCTGTTGCCATGACACCCACCTTGCAAACATTGTCTGACGACGCTTCTCTTAGTGCCAAAAGCATGAGCAGAACAGTACGTGTCGATATTGGTAAACTTGACGAATTGATGAATATCGTAGGTGAACTTGTCCTTGCAAACTCGACCATTGCAGGTGTTACCACCAAGATGCGCAATGAAGGGTATTCCCGGTTGTCTATTGAACTGGGTAAGGCGGCAAAAGGGCTGGAGCGCAAACTTTCGGATCTCCAGAAAGGGGTTATGGAGATCCGCATGATCCCGATTGGGCAACTGTATGAGAAAATGTCGCGAATAGTAAGGAAGATATCCCGTGAACAGGGTAAGCGTGTTGAACTCAAATTTTTTGGGGCTGATACGGAACTGGATAAATTGATCGTCGAAGATATCTCAGATCCTATGATGCATATTATCCGCAATGCTATAGATCACGGCATCGAGTCACGAGAAGAGCGTGTGGCGCAGGGTAAAAATGAAAAAGGTACGATTCGGATTTCATCATATCAAAAAGGCAATCACGTCGTTATTGAAATTGAAGATGACGGTGGTGGAATTGATGTCGAGAAGGTGAAAAAAAAGGCGTTGCAAAGAGGGTTGGTGAGCGACATAAGTTCAGTGACTGAACGTGACGCAATTGACTTTATTTTTCTGCCCGGCTTTTCAACCAATGAAACCGTCAGTGAGGTTTCCGGGCGTGGTGTCGGAATGGATGTTGTTAAAAACAACATCTCTGCAATTTCCGGAATGGTGGATATTGAGACAAGGAAAGGGGAGGGGAGCCGTTTTATAATTACCCTGCCGATCACGCTTGCTATAATAAAGGCGCTGATTGTAAGTTGCAGCGGCAGGACGTACGCCCTGCCGATTACATCTGTCCTTGAATCACTGTTAATGACTGATAGGGATATTATGACGGTAGAGCGCAAAGAGGTTGTCCAACTCCGTGAATCAACTTTGCCTTTACTTAGACTTGACCACTATTTTGACATTCATCGCAGTGACGAACCTCCGCAAGAATTTTATGTTGTTGTAGTCGGCGTCGCAGAAAAGCGTCTCGGAATTGCGGTTGACGATTTAATCTGCCAGCAGGATATCGTAATAAAACCGATGGGTGACACATTCAAAAGGTTCCGTGGTGTTTCCGGTGCCGCAGACCTCGGTGACCAGCGCACAATCCTTGTTTTGGACATCGGTGGAATAATCAATGAAACGATGCGTTCCGGGAGCTGACAGTCATGTATAAACGCTATTTCGGGTTTAAGGAAAAGCCGTTTAGTAAAACGCCTGATCCCCGTTTTCTGTTTTTGAGTCGCAGCCATGAGGAAGCTCTTGCCAGGCTTGAATTTGTAGTTGAAGAACGAGAACTTGCTGTATTGACTGGAGATATTGGATGCGGCAAAACAACTTTATCGCGGGCTCTAATGGATCGTCTCGGCCCTCGTTTCCGTTTTTGCTACATTATCAATCCACGCTTGAATGCTATAGAATTTCTTCGAACCATTGCAAGGATTCTTGAAGTAGAGTTGCCAGCCGACGCCAAGGATACATTGATTGACCAGATACATACGGCAGTATATTCGCTGAATCAACGTGATATATGCCCCGTTCTGGTTATTGACGAAGCCCAGATGATTACTGATGCTGAGGTGTTCGATGAGATCAGGCTTCTGACCAACTTTCAATTGGATGACCGTAATCTGCTTGGCGTTGTCATTATGGGTCAGCCGGAATTACGTCCAATGATGGCATCCAGCCGTTTTGAGCCCCTGCGGCAGCGTATTTCGCTTCATTATCACCTAAAACCATTATCGCTGGATGAGATAATGGAATACCTTGATTTCAGGCTCGAGGCGGCCGGTGGGACTCCCGGCTTGTTTACGCCGGATGCTGTACAGCGAATTCATGAATTGAGCGGCGGTGTCCCACGCAAAATTAATTCCATGGCAACCAATGCTCTGCTGGTTGCGTACGGAAGTGACGCTGCATTGATTGATTCGAGTATAATCAACGAAATTAAAGACGAAATGATGATGTAGGCGGTATTTGATATGGATCTTGCAAAAATCAGAAAAAAATCTTTACTGGCGCAGGCTGAGCAACAGGGTGATGAACGCCATTATTCTTCAGTAACTTCCTCTGAGTTGGTGAAGGTAACGCTGGATACTATCCCCACTGTTCCGGATTCTTCTTTAGAGAATAATTTACATAAAGAGTTGTGCCCCAAGCAGATCGAATCAATAGGGTCTGCACCGCCATCCATCTTTGCCACGCCCCATGAAAGTGTTGCCGTATGCTCACCGATGGAGGCAATTCTGGCTGGCAGAAATGCTGCGGGGTGTGACGATGAATCAATAATTGCCGATGACGTTGCCGGTGAGACTTTTACTGTGTCATGTCTGGAGTTTCTCTGCTTTCGGGTTTCAGATGAGACCTATGGTATAAACATTATGGATATTAAAGAAATCATTAAGCCGAGAGAGGTTACCGAGGTACCTCGCGCTCCGGCCTTTGTTTCAGGAGTGATTTCATTAAGAGGTACAATAATTCCGATTATAGATATGCGTTTCAGGCTGGGTCTGACTCGTGAGGAGCCAACTGGTAAGGAGCGTATTGTTGTAATCAAAAACAATAATTCTTTTAGCGGTCTTATGGTTGATGAAGTAATTCAGGTTGTGCAAGTACAGTTGGATGCCGTTGAAGCTGCTCCTACTGTCCTTGATGGAATTGACCGTGATTTTGTAAGTGGGCTTGGTCGATCAGACGGCCGATTAATAATTATTTTGAATCTGGAAAATATTGCTGACATAAATCTGTACTAAAGGAGCCGGCGTGTCGAGAAAAAAACGAGTCTTAATCGTAGAAGATGAAGAAAGCCTTCTCAAGTTGGAGACAATTCTCCTGACCGTCAAAGGCTTTGAAGTGATTGGTGCTTTTACCGGTAAAATGGCTATTGATAAAATAGGAGTGGAAGCGTTTGATCTTGTACTATTGGACATAATGCTCCCCGATATTGATGGTTTTGAGGTGTGTCGACAGATACGCAAAGATCCGCGTACTGCTGCCATTCCGGTTATTATGTTAACCGGTAAAAAAACCCAGAATGATCACGATAAAGGAGTTTTATGCGGTGCCAATGCCTACCTTGTCAAGCCCTTCAAGTCAGCCATGATTATTGATGAGATCAATAAACAGCTGGCTATTTCCGGAGCCGGTGAATAGCATGGAGGGTACGGCAACTCATATCCAATTGGCCTGTTTTAGTCTCGGAGACAAGTTGTTTGCTGTTGATATCATGAGAATACGAGAGATTCTTGTTCCTCAGAGTCTCTCGGCTCTGCCTTGCGCTTCAGATCTTCTGGAGGGTGTTATTAATCTTCGTGGGTCAGTTATTCCGGTTATGAATATGCGCAAACGGCTCGGAATGCCCCTGTTAGACGATGCACTAACCAGCAAGCTATTGATTATTTCTCTCGTCAGGCAATTATTGGCTCTTGTCGTGGATGATGTCATGGAGGTCATTTCTGTGCCGGTTGGCGACATAAAACCTCCGATCCATATGGCATCAGGGGTAGGTATGGAATATATATTGGGTGTGTGCCTGTCGAATAACCGCGTATTTATGATTCTGGATATCGATTCACTTCTTTAGCACTTATATCAGGAGTAGACAGTTGATGGATTTAAATGATATTCGGGCGGCCCTTCAATCCAATGATGAGGAAATTCGCAGATCTGCACTGCATTCTTTGAAAGACATTCCGTGCCCTGATGCCCAAACGATTATATTCGCTGCCATGGAGGACGATAGCTGGCGGGTTCGAAAAGAGGCCGTGGAATGTTATGTACACTTGAACCCGGATATTAATTCGATTGAGCAGTTATTGAATCTACTTCGCAATGAAGATAATGCCGGTTTGAGAAATTCAGCTGCTGAAGCAGTTATTCGTCTCGGAGTTGCATCTGTTTCTCCGTTGACTAAAATGGTGCAGGATCAGGATGCCGACGTACGCAAATTTGTCATTGATGTTATGGGAGCTATTGGTGACCCTGTTTTTGTTCCGACACTATTGCAGGCACTGAATGACCCGGAGGTAAATGTTGCCTCAGCCGCTGCAGAACAGCTGGGCGCGCTCGGTGATTCTAACGTCGCAGGGGAACTGATGCAGGCAATTATGACGAGAGATGAAGTACTGTTCCGCTTCAGTGCATTAGGTGCTTTGGGGATTCTGGCTAAACCGGCGCCGGTACCGGAAGCGCTGGTAAAACTCGCAGATCAGGTACTACTTAAAAGAGCTGTATTTGAATGTTTGGGAGCCATTTCTGATGAAAGTTCCATAAATCTGCTGCTGGACGGATTTTCCAGTCATCAGAAGAACAGCCGTGCCGCCGCAGTTAAGGCTCTGTATAAAATATACAAAAGGTCTTCGACTGAATCGCAAACTCAGATACGTGAATCGCTCCAGTTACTTAAAGAAAATGACATAATTTCCGGTTTACTGGAACTGTTTGATAGTCGGGATGGAGTATTGGCAGAAGCTTTGATTTGGACCGGAGTTGTGATTAGAGATACCCGTTTTATTCCGATGCTTATTGAAGCATATGCCGACGAACGTACCGCAAATATATCTCTTTCAGCTCTTAAAAGCTTCGGTAGTAAAGCGTTATATGAAATTATTTCACGATATTCGTGCCTGGATGAAAATGGAAGAAGCGGTCTCTGTATCCTCATAGCCGAGTGCGGATATACCGGTTTTAATGATTTAATTCAAGAAGCGCTGAGTGATTCATCTGCGCAGGTTCGTAAAGCCGCTGTGACTGCGGTCGGAAAGCTTGGCTTGGTAACACTGATTCCCGAGCTTATTTCGCTTATAGACGATAATGAAACACACGTATACGAGGCTGCTGTTAATAGCTTACTGTCGCTTGTCATGATAAGCCGTTCTGCAATTCTGGCTGAAGTCGATCGATTCTGTTCATCAAAGTTGTCTCACCATCGAAAAGCTGCAGCACTTTTGCTTTCATCCTTGGGAGAACAGGATCGATTGCTGCAATTAATAAAAGATGCGGATCCGCATGTTCGTAAAGCTGCTGTTACTGCACTTGGAGGCAGCTATTCTGATACGATCGGTTCAGCGCTGTTGCTGGCGCTTTCAGACGAGAATCCTGATGTTCGTATCGCCGTTGCCGATGCACTTGGAAACTTAAGTGACTTAACTACGCTTGATAGCCTCGAACATGCACTTAATGACAATGATGTCTGGGTAAAGTCTTCCGTATTGAAGTCAATTTCAAAGATCAATCCGGCACGGGCATTGTCTATAATAAAAAATGATTATACCTCCACAGAAGGTCTTTTGATGATTACCAGTTTAAAGATTCTCGAGAATATCGCAGGGACTGAAGCAGAGGAAATCATCCGGCAAACCTGTAAAAGCAATGATCGGGATATTTCCCGACAGGCTTCCAAATCTCTAGAGCGGGTTATCTTTATTAATTCAAATCGGTAAGTAGACGTTGTATTGATTCTATTACTTAACTTAACAATAAATTAAACACACTTATGCGTTTGTAAGGGCCTGGTTGTTCATGACGTTCCCTGTTCCAGTTCATAGAATGTCTGACGATGAATTTCATCTTTTGCGGGATTGCATCTACGCGCATTGCGGAATTTATTTTGATCGGGACTCAAAATACATTCTTGAAAAGCGCCTTTCCCACCGTTTGACAGATCTGAATTTACATACCTTTTATGATTATTATCATTTCTTAAAGTATAATCGCAACAAAGAGCAGGAAATCAT
Source organism: Geobacter sp. (assembly GCA_025360785.1). GTDB lineage: Bacteria > Desulfobacterota > Desulfuromonadia > Geobacterales > Pseudopelobacteraceae > JACRCG01. Next base: position 5,806 of record JANYBN010000167.1, on the reverse strand, counting down.
GGACATCATGGATGTTCTTACTACAAATGAAACATATTTTTTTCGCGAGTCATTCCAGCTTAAAGCATTTTCCGACGAGATAATACCAGAGTTAATAAAAATCAAATCGGCGCGTGGTAATCGTACCCTGCGGATATGGAGTGCTGGATGTTCTTCCGGCGAAGAACCCTATACTATTGCGATGCTGCTTAGTACCATACCTGAACTTTCAGGATGGAAAATAGAAATCATCGGAACCGATATCAGCCAGAAAGTACTTCAGCATGCACGACGTGCCGTATACGGAAAATCGTCTTTTAGGGCGACAGAAGATGTCGACCTGCGTCGCTTCTTTCATCAGCAAGATGACTGCTATAAAGTTAATGACTCTATCAGAGAACTGGTTACCATCAGTCATCTCAATCTTTTTGACACTCATCACCTGACGATGCTCGGTAAAGTTGACCTTATATTTTGTCGGAATGTGATTATATACTTTGATCAGGCAGCAAAAAAACGTGTAATTGAATCATTTCACTCCGCTCTGTATGATGGGGGCTTTCTACTTTTGGGACACTCCGAATCTCTCATGAATATCACGACGCTTTTTTCTCTACGACACTTCAAGAACGACATGATCTATCAAAAACCGGATCGTTTTTCAGCGGGAGGCACTCTGTGAAAAAGATCCGGATCGTTGTTGTTGATGACTCAGCTTTCAGCCGCCGCAGTATAACACGTATGCTGGAAGGACTCGATTCTGTCGAAGTTGTGGGCTATGCAACAAATGGAGAAGAGGGCATTCAAAAAGTTATTTTACTCAAACCTGATCTGGTAACACTGGATCTAGAAATGCCAAAGATGGATGGATTCACGCTGTTGCGCATCTTGATGACCCGTTTTTCGTTGCCGGTTATCGTGATCAGTGCCCTCAGTGGTGCAGATAAGGTTTTTAGGGCACTTGAACTCGGGGCGCTTGACTTTGTGGCAAAACCTTCAAGCAGTGCTTCCATTGATCTACTCTCTATTAAAGACGATCTACAGAAAAAGGTGTTGCAGGTGCTTGCGCTCAAGCCAGGAGGGTATGTCCGTTCAAGCTTAGGTATTACACCACCTGAGAACAGAACAGTTCAATCGCTGCAGATGGGAAAGGCTGGGATTGGAATACATCACGCTATTGATCTTGTGGCAATCGGCACATCAACTGGCGGGCCACCTGCTCTACAGCAGATATTCTCAACTTTTGAGCAGAAATATCCTTTTGCAATCGTAGTGTCCCAACATATGCCGGCAGGTTTTACCAAGGCATTTGCCGATCGGCTCAATCGCTCATCACTTTTTGACGTAAAGGAAGCTGAGGATGGTGACCTTGTTCTTCCCGGTAGAGCTCTGATTGCTCCTGGTGGCAGAAATATGATTTTCGAAGTATGCGGAGGCCAGGTAACTGCTCGCATCGTGGCACCCTCTGAGTCTGACCGATATGTCCCTTCTGTTGATGTCATGCTCCAGTCATGTGCAGGCATTTACTGCAAACGTGTAGCGGCTGTAATTCTGACCGGTATGGGCAACGATGGTAGCAAAGGGGTAAGAGTCATAAAGGAGCACGGTGGTTGTGTGATCGCAGAATCTGAAGAAACTGCCGTAGTATATGGAATGCCGCGAGAAGCAGTAGCGACAGGTGTTGTTGATCACTGTATCCCGTTGGATCAAGTCGTATCAACAATTATTCAACAGGGTGGGTTTACCTGACTTCAAGTTGCGCGTGTAATGTAATTGTTTGTTATTATTAACTGGTTATAGTTCTCGAGTTTGTATATGACTAACAGGTGATTAATTTATGAAATTTTTAATTTTTCTTTTGCTGTTGACAGTTGTTTTATCTCTTCCTTTAACTGCTTCGGCTGATTTCAAGCAGACGTTGCAAATTAAAACCCAGAATGCCGGTAATATTCCCTTCAGCCATGAAAAGCACCTCAACAATCTGAATAGTAACTGTTCTGCCTGCCATAATACTATTTTTCATATTACCAGTAAAAAAAACCCGACTGTTACAATGGCTGAAATGGAAAACGGGAAATCATGCGGGGCCTGCCACAACAAGGATAATCCAAGGACCCCGCAACTTAAAAGTTGTACAATCTGTCATGCGGTTGATGCAGTATCTATAACAATTCCGGATTTTGGAATGGTGTCCTTCAAGCACAGCAAACATCTTGGTATGTATACATGTAATGACTGCCATAATGAATTGTTTAAAACAAACAAAACCAATCCTCACTTCAGCATGTTACAGATGCAGCAGGGAAAGTCCTGCGGCAGTTGTCACGACGGGAAAACAGGATTTTCCGTTAAAGGTGATTGTGTTAAATGTCATCAGGTCGGAGACATTCAGTTAGCGGGAGGGTCCGTGTTCAGTCACGTTGCCCACCTTGAAATGTCATATAACTGTTCGGAATGTCACAACAAGGTTTTTGTACCAGGACCAAATAGGGTAAGCCACACTATGTTGGATATGGAATCCGGTAAGTCTTGCGGTTACTGTCACAACGGAAAAGCAGCCTTTTCAGTTAAAGGCGATTGTCAAAAATGCCATAAGAACGTCAGGGAAATAAACTTCAAGGCTTTTGATGCAAGATTCAGACATGTTGACCACCTCAAGATGTTTAAGTGTGAAGAATGTCACAGCGCCATTTTTATCGGCGGGATTCGCAGTGTTCGTTATACGATGCCACAGATGGAGAAGGGGAAATCGTGTGGAGCATGTCATGATGATAAAACTGCTTTCGGAGTAACCGGAAATTGTGAAAAATGCCATACATCTCAACCTCCAGATCACACTTTTACACTCAAGGATGCTGGAATAGTTACGTTCAGCCACTTAAAACATCGTGACATTTTTTCATGTGGTCAGTGTCATAATAGCATTGTTGCTTCTGGAGTAGCTTCCAAGCGCTTCACAATGAAAGATATGGACAACGGCAAGTCATGCGGAATTTGTCATGACAGCAAAACGGCTTTCAGCGTCAAGTCCTGTAGTAAATGCCATCCCGTCAAAGAGGTGCTGTTCTCCGATGACGCCCGTTTCAGCCATGATAAACATCTCGCTGTGTACACCTGCACGGATTGTCATAATCAGTTGTATCGTGACGTTCCTGGTAACAAAAGGGTTTCCATGGCGCAAATGGAGAAAGGTTATTCCTGCGGCAGTTGTCATGACGGTTCAACAGTGTTTAGCGTAAAAGGTGATTGTGACTCATGTCACAAATCTACCGTAAATATTGTTTTCAAGGTCAAGGAAACCGGTTTCACAACCTTCAGTCATTCTGCACACAAGAGCATGTATAAATGTGTTGAGTGTCACAATCAAATCTTCAAGGCCGGCAAAAGCAGCATACGTTACAGTATGGCTGATATGGAAAAAGGTAGTTCATGTGGTACCTGCCACGATGGCAAAACCAGCTTTAGTGTAAAATCAGACTGCCAAAAATGTCATACAGTCAAGCAAATTAATTTCCGTCCGGGAAGTGCCGTATTCAGCCATACTGTACATATATCCGCATATAGTTGTAAAGATTGCCATCCGGACCTTTTTATTCCAGGTGTTGGTAATAAACATTATTCAATGACCCAGTTGGAACAGGGCAAATCCTGCGGAAGTTGTCATGATGAAAAAACAGCCTTCGGTGTAAAGGCCAACTGTGTGAAGTGTCATCCTGGAAACCCGCGTTCTGTCCGTTATGAACTATCACCCAGTACAGGAAACGTCGAGTTTAGCCATAAACCACACATTTTAAAAGGGTATAAGTGCACTGATTGCCATTATACAGTTGTGCCCTCTGGGACTTCAGACAAGCGATGGGTAATGAAGGAAATGGATCAGGGCAGTTTTTGTGGCAGCTGTCACGGTTTCAGTATGGCGTTCAGCGTAAAGGATCCTTTAGCCTGTGAACGTTGCCATCAGAAGGAATCTGATTGGCGGCCGCAACAGATTCAGTAAATTTGTACATTCATAATATTCGAGGCACGAAAGGAAATTACCGTGGAGCAGAAGTACACACCTAAAGACGTAGAACAAAAATGGCAGTTGATCTGGGAACGTGAAAAAACGTTCAAAGCAACTGTAAACAAGGATAAACAAAAATACTATCTCCTGGAGATGTTCCCGTATCCATCAGGCCGTATTCATATGGGTCATGTCCGTAATTATTCAATAGGTGATGTTATCGGCAGATTCAAAAGGATGCGCGGTTTTAATGTCATGCATCCAATGGGATGGGATGCTTTTGGTATGCCGGCTGAAAACGCAGCTATTCAAAACAAGAGTCATCCGGCGACCTGGACGATTGAGAATATAAACTACATGCGGAACCAGATCAAAAAACTGGGTTTCTCGTACGACTGGGACCGCGAACTTGCAACCTGTGACCTGGACTATTATCGTTGGGAACAGAAGCTGTTTCTGGAAATGTTTGCTAAAGGGATTGCCTACAAAAAAACATCCTTTGTCAACTGGTGCCCGAAGTGTGAGACCGTTCTTGCCAATGAGCAGGTTGAGGATGGCAGTTGCTGGCGCTGTGACACGGACGTTAATCAGAAAGAACTTGATCAGTGGTTTTTCAGGATTACCGATTATGCTGAAGAGCTTCTTGAAAATACGAATAATCTTCCCGGTTGGCCGGAGCGTGTACTTGTCATGCAGCGCAACTGGATCGGCAAAAGTTACGGTTGTGAAATCGATTTTCCGCTTGAAAACAGCACAGATTTTATCCGGGTTTTCACCACACGTCAGGATACGGTTTTCGGTGCGACTTTCATGTCGCTGGCGCCCGAACATCCACGTGCTCTTGGACTTGCCACCCCTGACAAAAGAGATGCTGTCATCGCATTTATTGACAAAATCAGAAAGACAGATCGCATCAAACGTACCGCCGATGATTTTGAAAAAGAGGGAGTATTTACCGGTTCATATTGCAATAATCCAGTAACCGGCGCGCGGATGCCGATCTTTCTTGCCAACTTTGTCCTGATGGATTATGGAACTGGTGCTGTCATGGCTGTACCAACCCATGATCAACGCGATTTTGAGTTCGCAAAAAGATACGACCTGCAGCTGAAAGTTGTTATCCAGCCTGCCGGAGCGAATCTAGATCCAGTCAGTATGAGTGAAGCATATACCGAAGCCGGGATTATGACCAATTCCGGCCAGTTTGACGGTCTTTCGAGCAGTGATGCGAAAGAGGCAATCGCCGATTTTCTGCAATTACAGGGACAAGGTACCAAGACAGTCAATTTCCGTCTCAGGGACTGGGGGATTTCTCGCCAGCGCTATTGGGGCAACCCGATACCGGTCATCTATTGCGACTGCTGCGGAGTCGTACCGGTGCCGGAAAAGGATCTTCCGGTAATACTTCCTAAAGATGTCGCTTTCAGTGGAGAGGGTGGGAGTCCGCTGGCGAAGATGGAGTCCTTCGTAAACTGCTCCTGCCCGGTATGTGGAAAATCCGCCCGTCGCGAAACTGATACGATGGACACCTTCGTTCAATCATCCTGGTACTTCCTTCGCTATTGCTGTCCTGACTTCAAGGACGGCATCCTTGATCGTGACTCTGTAGACTACTGGATGTCGGTAGATCAGTATATTGGAGGCATAGAACATGCGGTGTTACACTTGCTGTATGCACGCTTCTTTACCAAGGTGATGCGTGATCTTGGGCATATTTCTGCTGACGAACCATTTGTTAATCTTCTGACGCAGGGTATGGTTATTAAAGACGGTGCCAAAATGAGCAAGTCAAAAGGGAATGTAGTTGATCCCGATGCCTTGATT
>JANYBN010000162.1 GCA_025360785.1 Geobacter sp. | reverse complement strand
TGGCGTTTAATGGAAGTCCCAATAAGGAAGGCAATACCTGGCATGCAATCAACATGGTTACTGCTGAACTGGAAAAAGAAAACATTGAAACCGAGATCATTCACGTCGGGAATAAATTGATAAGAGGCTGTACCGCATGTGGCCAGTGTGTGAAAAACAAAAATGAGCAATGTGTACTACCCGGTGATGAGGTCAATGAGTGGATCCGGAAGATGAAACATGCCGATGGCATAATTTTTGGTTCTCCTGTCCATTATGCTGCCATGGCTGGTACCATGAAATCCTTTATGGATCGGGCATTTTATGTAGCCGGTGTCAATAACGGTTTACTGCGACACAAGGTCGGCGCTGCGGTGGTTGCGGTACGGCGCTCCGGTGGGCTGCCTGCATTTGATCAGTTGAACAACTTTATCAACTATTCTGAAATGTTAATTCCTACATCTAATTATTGGAATGTTATTCATGGAACGCGACCGGGAGAGGCAACCCAGGACGAAGAGGGTGTACAGATAATGCGAGTGCTTGGCAAGAACATGGCATGGCTGATGAAGCTGGTTGAAAACGGTAAGGCTGCAGTTGCGGAGCCGGAGAGAGAAACCAAGACATATATGAATTTTATTCACTGAGCTGGTCGTTGGCCGCAATTTCGTTCGGCGACGGGTGGAAATGGATGAAGTGAGATACTCAAATACAACATATACCGATATTATCGGGTATGTTACAATTTCAGTACGATAACTATGGTGGGGGAATTTAAGTGAAGGGGAGGGAAAGTGTCGGTATGGACTCAAAAACTCTAACATGGTCAATTACGACTTGCGATCTGCAAACGGCTATTGCTTGCCATTTCGAAGATGCAGTGCAGTTGGCCCGCTTGAAGAACCGACTTGATTGCGAAGATACCGAGTTCAAGCTCTCTGTGGATGGAATACGTCCATGAGCACCGATCTGGCAATTCGCGAGACTCTCCCGGCTCTTGTTGCCTGTTACCGACAGGCAGAAGAGGAAATCAGGCAAGCTTATGACCTGTTGGAGAGTGCTGAGAAACGGTTACAGACTGGATTTCAGGAGTTTGAATGCAATTGTTTCAACGTCAACCCACGTGACTATTGCAAGGTGGGCTCTCAGGCCGCTGATATGGTCATGGAGTCAATCAAGACAGAAGCCTGGCGGGTTCTGGTCGAGCGCATGGAACTGAGGCGGGTGCTATCTGTGAAACGCCGGAAAGAGCTGGATGATCAGCTTATGAAGGGCGATAAGCTGCCAGATATTACAGAAGAAAATATTGTGGCCATGTTGCAGGATAACCTCGCCAGCATCGACTTATACGTGAAAGAGGCTATTGGCGAGGTATTCGACTTCCTTCGGCCGGTGGGGTCCGTATTGAAGACCAATTCGGAATTTGAACTGGGAAAACGGGTAATTCTTCATCATGTTGTATCTCCTGGCTACATAAAGGGGACTTTCAGGGTGGCTTATCGGCATGAACCCGAGCTGACCGCATTGGATAATGTGTTTTCGGTCTGTGATGGCAAAGGTACGATCAAAACCTACAGAGGACCGCTCTGTGACGGGATTTCAGAGAGCAAGGATGGTGTGGGGGAGACGGATTATTTCCGGTTCCGGTGCTGCCTGAATGGCAACCTCCACATTGAGTTCAAGCGATCGGATCTGGTGGCCAGGTTAAATGCTACGGCTGGCGGCAGCCGTCTGAAAGGTCTGTAAACAGTAGATTCTGCAAACATACAACTGAATCGGATCGCGGGCGGAAGGTGCAGCAGAAATATTGGTATAATGCAAAACCATGGGTAAGAAAAGCTGGATGTCAAAACTGAAATATTGAAATATGAGCTTATAGTGAACTTTCTATTCCATATGTATCTTTCAGGCAACGACCCTGAATTGTTGGTCGGCAACTTCATGGGGGATTTTGTCAAAGGTCCTTTGGGAGATTCCTATCCTCCTCGTATAATTCAGGGACTGCTGCTACACAGAAAAATCGATTCATTTGCCCAGAGAAACGATAGCTTCCAAGCCAGCAGATTGCGGCTCTCTCCGCACTTTGGTCTCTACCGGGGAGTGCTGGTGGACATCTTCTACGATCACCTCCTGGCAAAGGATTGGAGTACATGGTCCGATGTGCCGCTGTCGGATTACATCTCTCTGACTCGAAGTGTTATCGAAAAACATCTGACAATCATGCCGAAGCGACTCCAGGAATTTGTTCCGGTCATATTCAACGAACTGTTACCGTCCTACATACTTTACTCAGGAGTAGAATCTACGTTACTGCGAATGTCCAGACGGGTGCGCAGGGTAAACCCTTTAGCAGAGGGGATAATCGAGCTGACGCTGCATTATGAAGGTCTTAAAGCCGATTTCGAGCGGTTCATTGTTGCTGCTCAACACTATTCATCAGAATTTATTGAAAACGGGGACAATATATGAAGGTAGGCTCTGAGGAATCGGGCATCATGAGAAGTGCTAAGACGGCAGCCCCGGCCTATAAGCAACCAATGTCTGATGGAGTCAATCATTGATGCCCCGCTATGTCGAACCACTTTTCCGTCCTCCCAGTGAAGCAAACAGTCTGATCTTTCAGATAACGGTCGGCTGCTCTCAGAATACCTGCACCTTCTGCGGTATGTACAAAGGAAAAAAATTCCGTGTTCGACCTGTATCCGAAATCATCGCTGAAATTAACGGAATACCGGAAATATACCGGTCGAGGATAGATCGTATCTTTCTCGCCGACGGTGATGCTCTTGTATATCCACATGAAGGGTTGGTTGAGATTCTAGATGCCATGTCCGCTGCATTCCCCCGTCTGACAAGAGTTGGCTCCTATGCTTCTCCAAGCAGTCTAACCACAAAAAGCCCAGAGCAGCTTGCTGTATTGCGGGAGAAGCGCCTCCGAATCCTCTACTTCGGCCTGGAATCTGGTGACGATGCAACCCTGCTTCAAATAGGAAAAGGATTCACTGCTGATGAAATGGCTAAGCATTCACTTAAGGCCCGCGAGGCCGGAATGAAGTTGTCAGTTACCGCCATTCTGGGACTGGCCGGCAGTAGTAGAAGCCTGGATCACGCCAGGGCTACAGCAGCCTGGGTCAACCGGGTGAATCCGGAGTATTTTTCTCTACTGACTCTGTTTCACCGCCACAACGAGGAGTTTGTCCGCAATCTTGACCAATGCACTCACCGGGAACTTATGTTTGAGGCTCGGGAACTGCTGATGAGCCTTAACCCGACCCGTACGATCCTGCGTTCAAACCATGTGTCTAATTTTCTCAACCTTGCCGGCAGCTACCCTAAGGATAGGGTGAGACTCATTAGTGATGTGGAAACAGCTCTGGAACTGGCAGCACGGCAGCCCGGTTTCCTGGACAGCATACCCGCATACACTGAGGAGTATAATTGACAAGGCTTGACTCCTCCAGAAAAAATTACCATAATGCCGTCATGTCATTTGTTACTCCATCCCCCAAAGTCATTTCAACATTTGCAATTCGTTTATTCCTGTTGGCATGTCTCTCCTGGTATCTTTTTTGTCTTATCAGCTCTCCCGGTCATGGCTCGGTTATCCGCGACATCTCGTTTCCCGCAGGCAGCGGAATCCGTAAACTGGCCAACAAACTAAAGGACGGCGGCGTTATACGCAGCTCATGGCATTTCGTTCTTATGACACGGCTGCGGGGAGATTCCCACCATTTGAAAGCCGGTGAATACCGCATCAGTGACGCTATGACCCCCGATGATATTCTGAGTAAAATAGTTTCCGGTGATGTTGATTACCGCAAATTCACGCTACCCGAAGGATATTCCATCTATCAGGCTGCTGAATTGCTGGAGCAGAAGGGGTATTTCAAGAAGAATGTCTTTCTGGATAAATGCTGTGACAAAGTACTGCTGGCGCATCTTGGCATCAAGGAAGCCTCTGCGGAGGGTTATCTGTATCCTGCCACCTACAATCTGTCGCGCGTGGGAGGGGAGGAACAGCTGCTTGAACAGATGATCGGGCAGTTTAATAAGGCATATTCTGGCATAAAAGGGTGGGAAGAGGCAGGAAGCTTTTCCCGCCATGACGTGGTTACGCTGGCGTCAATGATTGAAAAAGAAGCTGTTTCAGCAAATGAAAAACCGATCATTTCGTCGGTCTTCCACAATCGCCTGCGTATCGGTATGCCGCTGCAAAGTGATCCTACCGCGGTTTACGGAGTTCGGTCATTCTCCGGAAAAGTCAGCAAAGCCGACATCATGCGCCCTTCACCGTATAATACTTATCTCAACAAAGGATTGCCGCCCGGTCCGATCGGTAATCCGGGAAAAGACGCTGTTCAAGCGGCAATCAACCCTGCAAAATCAGATTTCCTTTACTTTGTCGCCCGACAGGACGGCACCCACCAGTTTTCACGCACTCTCGAAGAGCATAACAGGGCTGTAAGACGCTATCTAAGATGATGAAATTTCGCTTCGTTTTCGAGGCGGTCATTTCTTTTGAGTTGATACGATATCAATAACAGTGATTTCAGGTGGTGCAAACAGCCTCATCGGCGGCCCCCACGTTCCGGTGCCTCTTGACACATGTATGCGTGATCCTGCTGCGGTTGTGGTCGTACCGCAGGGGATCGGGAATTTGAGTCTGACCAGGTAATTAAACGGGAAAATCTGTCCACCATGAACATGACCCGAGAGTTGCAAGTCGAAGTTCCCGCCGCTCTTTGGCAGTATCTCTGGTCGGTGCTTCAACAGCAGATGAAATGAATCGTGGGAAACCGAGTTGATAACAGCGGTCTCAGTGCCGGGGTCTGCAAGAGCCTTTGGATTGACGGCACGATCATCAATGCCCGATATGGTAATGCCGCTCTTAAGCGTTATTGACTGGTTCCGTAGCATCGTAAATCCGGCTGCTCGGCTGAAGGCAAGCGCCTGGGGCAGACCGGCATAAGCCTCATGGTTGCCAGTCACGGCAAATTTGCCGGACGGCGCTGGAACCGAAGCGAGTAATGCTGCCATTGGATCATGTTCTGATATTCCGTAAACACGGTTTAGTTTGCCGTCAATCAAATCCCCCGTTGATATGAGAATATCAGGTCCGGCTTCCCTGATCTGTTCGAGAATTTGCCTAAGTCGCCCTTCTCGCAGTAGCAGGCCTATATGTACATCTGATATCTGTACGATTCTGAGCCTGGAAATGGCAGATGGGAGTTTGGAAGTTGTGATAACAACATGTTCGCTACGAATCCGGCCTGCTTCTGTAAAGGCGTAAACGCTGGCGACAACAGCCACTACAAGCGCCACTTTGCAGGCATTGCCTGATGATAAAAATACAGGTAATCTTTTCAAAACATAGCGACTTATAAGGAAATTTCCGAGACGGAGCAGATCGGTGAAAAACAGGTCAGTCGCGAAGATAAACAGGAAGCCCATCCAGAGATAACCCGGCCATGCTATGAAAAGAGCAGTTTCTTCCATTCCGAATTGTTCTGCTGCATGAACCAGAAGCGGAATGAATGTCATGACGACCATCCAGGCAGCCAGGACCCAGGTCAGGAGAGGTCGGAGGTTAAAAGCATCGCGCAGTTTGAGGAAGGCGTAAAGATGCATACCGCCATACAGGGTAAGGAATGTTATCAGGAAATAGAACAATCAACATGCTCCTTTACGCCACCGAAAGTCAGTCGATGAATAGGGGAGGGGCCAAGTCTTCTGATTGCGTCAAGGTGTGCTGCGCTGCCATAACCTTTATGGCCGGCAAAACCGTACCCTGGATATTTTGTATCCATTTCGATCATAAGACGGTCACGGGTCACCTTGGCGATAATAGAGGCTGCCGCTATTGAAAGGCTTAAGGAATCACCTTTTTTTATGGTTTTCTGCGGGACTGTGCTTTCGATGGTGCTGATACCGTCAATTAACAGATAGTCCGGCTGTTGGGAAAGCTGCTTAACAGCTGCAAGCATGGCACGGCGGGTTGCTTGAAGAATGTTTATCTTGTCAATTTCAGCTGGACTAATCAGCCCAACTCCCACAGACAGAGCTTCAAACATTATGATTTTAAATAACTTTTCACGTTTGTCAGAAGATAGTTTTTTTGAATCGTCAACACCTTTGATCGAAAGGCCGATCGGCAATATTACTGCGGCAGCCATTACCGGACCAGCCAGCGGGCCACGCCCGGCCTCATCTATTCCTGCCACAAAAACAAAGCCGTTGCTGTTTGCTGTTTTTTCAAACAGTAGCGTGTCATCGGCTACAGTCGGGAATAGCTCGCCTTGAAGTTTCATAATCAGTTCCGACCCTCTACAAACAGGATAAGTGTGAACACTAGGAAGTGCAGAAAAACTCTCTAACTACTAAAACAAAAAACCCCGCAAAAGCGGGGTTTTTTGTGATTATACAAGCTATTTGGCAACCGGAACGTATTTTTTCTCGCGAATTCTGGCTGCTTTTCCGCGCAGTTTACGCAGGTAGTAGAGTTTGGCACGACGAACATGGCCGCGAACCATGACTTCAATGTTTTCAATATTTGGTGAATGGAGCGGAAATGTTCTTTCAACGCCGATGTTATTGGAAATTTTACGAACTGTAAAAGTCTCGCGTACGCCGCCGTTCTGGCGAGCAATGCAAACGCCCTGATATGCCTGAATACGCTGTTTGTCGCCCTCAATAATTCTTACATGTACTTTTACGGTATCCCCGACTTTAAAAGGAATTACGTTCTTTTTCATTTGTTCAAATTCCAGAAAATCGATAGTGTTCATTGTTTAACTTCCTCCTGTATGATGCTCTGTTTGTGAGTTTGTGTATCTTAGCGTTCAGTTCCTTTGAGTCGATCCAGCATGATTGCGGCTGCAGAACGAACCGAGAGGTGGTTGTATGTTCCGCTGCCAGCTATTGGTTCAAGTATAAAATCTGCGGTTGCAAAACATTCTTCAGTTAATCCCCATCCGGTGCCGAGTAAAAGCAGATAGGGCTGATCAGTTTCCTGCAGATGTTTCCGAAAAGTAGCAAGAGCGATGGAGCCGGAACGATGAGCGGCTCCGGTGATTGCTATTTTAACCGGTTTACTGAATCCACTTTGAAAATCCGCTACCGCTGATGCAATCGTCGGAGTTACTCTGACAATATCAAGTGCCTGTCTGCGATCAGGGTTGTAGGCTGCTCCCCACCCCTGCTGCCAGTGACCACTAATTCGCTCAGCCAGTTTTCGCTGCTCTTCGGAAGGGGTCACAATGTAAAAGCGATCCAGCCCAAAAGTTTTTGATGAACGAGCAATGTCATGCTGATCAAGGTTCGTCAAGGCAGAGGTTACTACTTCGTGGTGCTTGTTTAAAACCGGATAATGAACAAGGGCAATACCCAAATTGTTACATTCCACTAGCTTCCTCCTGCTCTATCTCAGTCAGCAATTTCCGGTCTTCTCGGGTCAGCGTGACATTTGAGAGCAAATCGGGTCGCAGTGTTCTGGTTTTGCGCAGCGATTCCTTGCGGCGCCATTTTCTTATTAATTCATGATTTCCGGAAAGCAGAGTTTCAGGAACAGTAAGGCCTTTAAAATCGGGCGGCCGAGTGTAGTGAGGGTATTCAAGCAGACCGTCACCAAATGAATCCGATTCAGCCGACTCACTGCTGCCTAACGCTCCTGGAATCAGTCTGGTTACAGAGTCAACAATTGCCATTGCAGCAATTTCACCTCCCGAAAGAACAAAATCACCAAGCGAAATGTCATCCTCGGCATAGAGTGAACGAATTCTTTCATCTATCCCTTCATAACGACCGCAGACGATTATCAACCCGGATCTTTCAGTCAGCTCCAAGGCTACGCTATGATTAAGCCGCCGGCCATGGGGGGATGTCAGCACAACAGTTGACTCTGGTTGCTGTGCTTTTATCGACTCAATACAAGCCGAAAGTGGCTCGGCTTTCATAACCATTCCTGCGCTGCCGCCGTACGGTGCATCGTCTACAGTCTGATGTCGATCGGTTGCCCAGTCGCGAATATTATGTAGCGAAATGTCAATGAGCTGTTTATCTTTGGCGCGTTTGATTATGCTTTCATCAAAAGGGCCGCTAAACATCCCGGTAAACAGAGTCAGGATGTCAAATTTCATAGATCCAGCAGGCCTTCAAGTGGGGTAATAATCATTTTCTTACCCGGTATGTCAATGTTTGTAATTACATCAGCAATAGCCGGAATCAAATACTCTTTGGAGCTACCACGTACAACATAGATGTCACTGCTGCCGGTTTCAAAAATGTCGACCAGAGTTCCCAGTTTAATATCCTGATCGGTAAATACATCGAGTCCAATCAGGTCACGCCAGTAATATTCATCTTCATCAGGAACCGGCAACTGATTTTGTTTCAGACAGAGTTCAGATCCGGTCAAAGACAAAACCTGATTAATATCGGAATAGTCATTAAGAGCCAGGATAAAACCACCTGCATGGGCTGATACACTCTTGATATTATACTCACTGAGTGAACCATTCTTCCCTTTCAGGAAAACAGTCTTAGTCGATTCCAGGCTCTGGATATTACCGGAATAGGAGTAGACCTTTAAAAGTCCCTTTATTCCATGAGTACCGATGATTTTTCCTACAGGGATCAATTCATTCTGATCAGTCATTTATTCTACAATCTTGAGAATTGCCTTCTTGTTATCTTTCGTAGAAACAGCATTAAGAATAGTGCGAATCGCCTTAGCGGTACGTCCTTCTTTGCCAATGATTCGTCCCATGTCATCCTTTGCGACGGTCAAATTGATTACCAGAGTATCCTCTTCTGTCCCCTCGGTTACATTTACTTGAGTCGGGTCGTCAACCAGTGCCTTTGCAATGCTTTCAACAAGAGTCTTCATGGCGGTGTCCTCTGCTGCTCATATAGAGTGACCGGCGGACCGGAGGAACTTGATAAGTTATGCGGCCACGACCGGTGCCTTGTCAAGAAGTCCGGCATTTTTCAGAAGCTGACGAACCGTATCAGTAGGTTGTGCCCCCTTGCTGAGCCATTCTGCTGCTCTCTCAGTCTTCAGTTTAACAACAGCAGGATTTTTGGTCGGATCATAAGTGCCAACATTTTCGATGAAACTGCCATCTCTGCGACTACGCTCATCGGCAACAACTATCTGGTAAAAAGGTCTTTTTTTAGCGCCTGCACGGGCAAGCCTGATTTTTGTAGCCATTGGTGTTTCCTCCTGATTTTTTACTTCTTGGATTGTAATTTGTTGATACGAACTATGCTTTATTAACGGAACGGCATCATACCTTTTCCAAGGCCGCCCATTCCTTTAAGTAGACCTTTTGGACCAAGCTTCTGCATCATCTTCATCATTTTCTGGGCTTCAGTAAAACGTTTAAGCAGCAGATTAACTTCTTGTACCGTTGTGCCGCTCCCTTTGGATATCCGCAGGCGGCGACTGCCATTTATTATGCCATGGTTTGCTCGCTCACCCGGTGTCATTGAGCGAATTATAGCTTCAATGCGCTTGATTTCATTTTCACTTGGCTGGGCACCCTTCATCTGCTTCATCATCTTACCCATACCGGGAATCATTCCCATAATAGATTCAACAGAGCCAAGCTTCTTGATCTGCTGCATCTGGGCAAGAAAATCTTCCAAATCAAACTGGTTCTTCTTCAGTTTTTGCTGAAGAATTGTAGTCTCTTTCTCATCAAAAAGCGATTGCGCTTTCTCAACGAGAGTAAGTACATCACCCATGCCAAGAATACGGGAAACAAGGCGATCAGGATGAAATACCTCTAAAGCATCCAGCTTTTCGCCAAGTCCGACAAACTTTATAGGTTTGCCTGTAACTGCTTTTATGGAAAGGGCTGCTCCACCTTTTGCATCGCCGTCCAACTTGGAAAGAATAACCCCACTGATCTCAAGTTGATCATTAAAACCGCTGGCAATAGTGACCGCTTCCTGACCGGTCATTGCGTCAGCCACAAAAAGAATTTCGCGTGGCTGAACGGTGTCCTTTATTTCGGTCAATTCATTCATCAGATAGTCATCTATCTGATGTCGTCCGGCAGTGTCGATAATAACGGTGTCGTAGCCGTTCAGTTCAGCAAACTTCATTGCAGCGACACAAATATCAAGCGGCTTCTGATCAGTATTTGATGCAAAAACTTCAAGCCCAAGCTGGCGGCCGACAGTTTTTAGCTGTTCAATTGCAGCCGGTCGATACACGTCAGCTGGTACAAGCAATGGCCGGCGTTTCTGCTTTTTAAGCAGATTTCCCAGCTTGCCGGATGTTGTTGTTTTTCCGGCACCCTGCAGGCCGACCATCATAATAGCCACAGGTGGTTTTGCAGCGAGATCGAGTGAGTTGTCCTCGCCTCCGCCCATAACCGCAATCAGTTCGTCATGAACTATTTTTATTATCTGCTGGCCGGGTGACAGACTGGTCAGGACTTCTGTGCCAACGGCCTTGCTCCTGACGCTCTCTACAAAATCCTTGACTACCTTGAAATTGACATCCGCTTCAAGGAGAGCGAGGCGAACCTCTCGCAAAGCTTCCTTGATGTTATCTTCATTCATTACTCCCTGGCCGCGAAGCTTCTTGAAGACGGATTCCAGTTTGTCGGATAGGCTGTCAAACATTGTAGTTTTTGCTGCCCCAGTGCTGATTTATTCCAAAAGGGGATCACTATAAGGGTGTACCAACGACACTGTCAAGAACAATTTGATTTCAAGTCTGTATTAGTCCGGTTGAAGATGGAGCTTTTACCAACTTATTTAATGCGCATTTCGTGAAGTATTACGTAATAACAATTCGAAACTAACCCCGTTTAATTACCAGACTCATTTCAAGTCCGAATCGTTCCAGATAGGTTCATAATGCGAATTACTGTCTTTTCGATAGATTGATACCGGTAAAAGATTTTCAGAGGTGAGCGCCTGAATAACTTTGTCATTAAGTTCAATATCATAGCGAATCGCCAGGCCACAGTCCGTAGAAATTGCTCGGGGGGCTGGTATTAGCAAAATCGCAAGTCCACACTTTTTGAGGATGTTTTCAGCTTTCATGACTCGATGTGCTGAATTGAATACCGCAAGTATCTGACCATTTTGGATCACTGTTTCGTTCTCCTGTATGTTATGCTGATTCAAAGTAAAGCTAATTGACAAAACCTTTACTAGTTCCTAGTATGCCCGGAAAGGAGCATTAAATGGAAGGCACAATCCTAATTATCGGGCTGATTATACTATCTTTTATTATTAGTATTCCATGCGGTTATATCCGACAAAACTATTCCAAATATTCCTTTATGTGGTTTTTGCTGATTCATCTGCCCATTCCGCTAATTGTTCTGTTGCGCATCAAGGCGGGAATTAGTTGGCATTTTATCCCTCTGACACTAGCCGGATCAGTCGCCGGTCAGATAATTGGCGGTGCGGTAAGCCGCCGGAGAAAGCAGAATGGCAAAGCGTCCTAGAATGCCTTTCCCACGCCAGTTGTCTGGTGTGGTACAGGATAGTCTGGTCAGCCTCGGATTGGCTGAACGTTTGCGCGAGGCCGATATCTGGCGAATATGGCCGGATGTTGTCGGGGCGACACTTGCCAGCCGGGCTCAACCGGTACGGATTATCAACGGCAAGCTGACTGTGGCTGTCTCCAGCGCTCCATGGATGCAGGAACTTCGTTTTATGACCAGCATGATGAAAGAGAAACTCAACAGCTGTCTAGGAGCAGAAGTTGTCCGCGAAATTGTGCTTAAAGCGGGCCGGGTTGATAAACCGGTTGCTGAAGTACCGGAAGAAATTACTGCGGACCTCCCACTAACTCCGCATCAGTTGGCTCAAATCGAAGAACAATCAGCCTCCATTACAGACCAGGAAACCCGGCAGGCATTTATCGAACTGATGCAAGCCAGCATGCAACGCCCTCGATAAGAAGGCCTGATTGGCCGGGCTAGGATCTGGTCAACTGGCGATACTTGATACGATGCGGAATATCGGCTGCAGATCCCAATCGTTTTTTACGATCCTCTTCATACTCTGAATAATTCCCTTCAAACCAGACCACTTTCGAATCACCCTCAAATGCCAGAATGTGCGTTGCTATACGATCCAGAAACCAGCGGTCATGGCTGATGACGACGGCGCAGCCGGCAAAGTTTTCAAGAGCCTCTTCAAGCGCCCGCATAGTGTTGACATCCAGATCATTGGTCGGCTCATCCAGCAGTATAACATTAGCGCCGCTCTTCAGCATCCTGGCTAAATGTACCCGGTTCCGCTCGCCGCCAGAAAGTGTACCGACCTTTTTCTGCTGATCGCTGCCGGAGAAGTTGAAGCGGGAAACATATGCCCTCGAATTTACTAACACCTTGCCGAGCTGGATGGCTTCCTGTCCTTCCGAGATCTCTTCCCAGATAGTTTTATCGGGATTGAGCGCATCGCGACTCTGGTCCACATACGCCAACTGTACGGTGTCGCCGATACGGAATGAGCCGGAGTCGGCTTTCTCCTGTCCGGTAATCATGCGGAAGAGGGTGGTCTTGCCGGCGCCGTTCGGTCCGATGATGCCGACGATCCCGCCACGCGGCAGGCGGAATGTCATTCCCTCAACCAGAAGTCTGTCCCCGTAGGCTTTGGCAACGTTATCTGCTTCAATGACAATATCTCCCAGGCGAGGGCCTGGCGGCAGGTATATTTCAAGTTCCCGGGCCTGTTTTTCGCTCTCTTGTGCCACCATATCCTCATACGCGGTGATTCGTGCCTGCGATTTTGTATGTCTACCTTTCGGCGACATCCTGATCCATTCAAGTTCTCGCTGCAGTGTTTTCTGGCGGTCAGTTTCCTGTTTTTCCTGCGTTGCCAAACGATTTTGTTTCTGTTCCAGCCATGAGGAGTAGTTCCCTTTCCATGGTATACCTTCGCCTCGATCCAGTTCTAATATCCAGCCGGCAACGTTATCCAGAAAATAACGATCGTGAGTAACCGCGATTACCGTACCGGCATAACTGTGCAGGTGATGCTCCAACCAGGCAACTGTTTCAGCGTCCAGGTGGTTGGTCGGCTCATCCAGAAGCAGGATGTCAGGTTTTTTCAGCAACAGGCGGCAGAGCGCAACCCGGCGCTTCTCACCACCGGAAAGCACCTTAACCGATGCAGCGCCATCCGGACAGCGCAGGGCATCCATTGCCATTTCCAGTCGAGAATCAAGATCCCAGGCATCGAGATGATCCAGCTTTTCCTGAAGAACCGCCTGACGATCACACAACTTTTCAAAATCTGCGTCCGGTTCGGAAAATTTGTCGGTGATGGCATTGAATTCGGCCAGCAGATCAACTGTTTCCTGGACACCTTCCTCGACAATCTGGCGAACCGTTTTGGTTTCATCAAGTCGGGGCTCCTGCTCCAGATAGCCGACGGTATACCCCTGCGACAGAACCGCCTGGCCGTTAAAATCCTTATCAACTCCGGCCATGATACGCAGAAGCGAAGATTTACCGGAGCCGTTAAGGCCAAGAACTCCAATTTTAGCGCCATAAAAGTAGGATAACGAAATGTCCTTGATGACCGGTTTCTTGTCATAGAACTTGCTGACTCTCATCATTGAATAGATAATTTTGTTTGGATCAATTGCCATAGTTTTCCTCCGACTGATTCATCAATATAGTGATTTCTTTTACACGCCGGCTGCTGCTGATGTCAATTGCTTTGGATAAAATACTTATTATCAGCAACTTGACAAACAGGACTGATGTGGTATTGTTTATAAAATTCCAAATAGAAAGGGGAAATATTATGAGTATAAATGTCCAAGAGGCGATCAAGCGCTCTATCCAGACTGAAAAAAATGCTATGAATTTTTACCAGCTTGGCGCAAAGAAAATGAGCAACCCTGATGCGATACGCACCTTTAATTTGCTTGCAAAAGAAGAGCGGGAGCATGCAGCTCATTTTTACAAAATTTACCAAGGTACAGACATTCCCTCCATCGACGCTTTTCTGGATTCCCCCCCGGACAACGAATCAAGCTGGATTTCCACGATTTCCCGCTTGATTTCAGCCGACTTCAACGAGCAGAAGGCTCTAGAGCTGGCTATGGAACGAGAGAAGAATCTTGAAGAGGCGTTACTGGAGACAGCTTCACTGATTACTAATCCTGAGATCAAGGCGGTCTATGAGTTGAATGCCAAGGAAACTCACCATCATTATGAGCTTATTGAGTCGGAATATGCACGTTTGATGGGTATGGTTCACGAAACGGATATTGATACTTTCGTCAGAGAATAGAATCGCTCACTAGGCAAATTGACATCAAGGGCACAGATATGCACACTTGATGTCAATTTGCCATTATAGGTCACCAACTATATAAGATACGGATAAATCTCCATGGCATCAGTTCCGCAACAAATATCTGTTCTGGTTCTCGGTATCGGAAATCTTCTAATGGGCGACGACGGCGTTGGGGTTGTAGTCGTACAGCGGCTTCAAAAAGGATACCGGTTTGAGGGTAATGTCGTGGTCATGGACGGCGGCACGCTGGGTCTTGATCTGCTCCCTGATCTTGAAAATATAACCAACCTTATTATTGTTGACGCTGTTGAGACCGGTAAAAAAGCGGGAACCTGTGTCCGGTTGTGCGGTCAGGAGTTGCCGATCGCTCTGCAGACCAAAGTTTCACCGCATCAGATGGGGCTGAAGGATTTGTTGGCTGTGTCCGGGTTGATGGGGAATTCACCGAAGGAGATGGTGTTGATCGGCGTGCAGCCTGGATCAATAGGATTGGACATTGGACTGACACAAAAAGTTGAAGCTCAGCTTGATACTCTTGTTTCCAACGTACTGACTGAGCTGGTAAATTGGGGAATAGCAGTAACACCTGTTCAGTAATTCAGAAAATTTTTTCCTACAGAATGAAACAAGTTCATAAACGCAATTATCCGGTTATGGTTAAGCCAGTTTTTTCTTCATCTCCAGAACATTCCCGTCATCAGTTCGTATGTATTTTACCGTATCCATAAGTGATTTAAGAATAAAAATGCCTCGCCCTTTATCTTCCAATCCGTTCGAATTAAAGCATGGAGTCGGTACAGAATCCAGATCAAAGCCAACGCCATTGTCGTAAATCCTGACCACCAGATTTTTGTTTGTGACGTTGATACGAACATGGATTTCCTCGTCCGGGTCAGCGCTGTTTGCATGTTTAATGGCGTTGACTAACCCTTCCGTCAGCACTACGGCAAGCTGACCAGGTAATGACTCACGAATATTATCCGGGCAGTCGATCTCCTGGGCCACTTTTTCGCCAATAGTGCCGACCATTCGCAAGTAGCGGGTATGGCTGGGAATTGTGATGTCAATGTCAATATTGTTTTTCATACGCCTCCCGTCACGGCGTCTGTCTTATAGATCAATGAAGGAACTACCGATAACTCTGCAGTGCGTCATCAACGGATGTGAAAATATCAAAAACCCTGTGAAGTCGGGTCAGTTCAAACATTGACTTTACCTGTGACTGCAAATTTGACAGCTTGAGTGTCCCGTGAAGGATGGAGGCGTTTTTATAGCCGGAAACCAACACCCCCAACCCTGAACTGTCGATGAAAAGTATTTCCTTAAGATCGATGACAAGATCTTTTGTGCCGCTCTCAAAAAGGCGCCGTAATTCTACCTTAAGCGCTTCTGAATTGTTCGCATCAAGGCGGTCCTCTCTGACATACAGCACCGTAATCCCTTCAGTAAGTTCCATCTTAATATCCATATCAGTCTCCATTTACTCAAAGTATTTTTACTACCACAAGCGATATGTCGTCCTGCAGGTTTTGAGAGCCGGTAAAATCGTGAATCGTGGCATAGAACGAATCAAGAATTTTTTCCGCAGGAAGATGCAGGCACGTATTGAGATGGTTATATAATCCTGCCGTGCCAAACATATTTCCTTCGCTGTCGCACGCCTCTGTCAGGCCGTCTGTATAAAAAAGAAGTACATTACCAGATACAAGTTTAACACTGCGCTCTTCAAAAAGGACATCTTTTTTAACCCCCAGTATCAAACCTTCCGTATCCAGTTCACTGGAGAAGAATTCATCAGTGCTTTGAAGAACCGGGTGGTTGTGGCCTGCGTTCGAGTAGCTCAATATGCCGGACTCAGCATCATATTTTGCATAAAACATGGTGATAAACAGTTCGGACCGGGTCAAGTCGTCATACAGTTGGATGTTAAGGGTTTCGAGGATATTGCTCGGGCTGCGAAATGAATTGGTCTCTGATCTCAGCAGCGTGCGAACTTCCGACATAATAAGAGCTGCACCGACGCTATGGCCTGAAACGTCAGCAATGACTATGTCGACGATCTGATCATTTCGGAGAAAAAAGTCATAGTAGTCTCCTCCAACATGAGCGGCAGAAACACAGCGTCCGGCAATGTCAATGCCGGCAATTACGGGCGCTGAATCGGGCAGGAAAGATTTCTGAATCTGCTGGGCAATTTCCATATCCCGCGTAATTCTGGCTGTCTGCAGCAGAGCAGCTTCTTTCTGACTCCGTTCCAGCTGTCTTGCCTCAATTTCCTGCACAATCGTAATCGCCTGGGCAAGCTGACCGGCAAGGCTTGACAGCAACTCTATGAATTCCCTAGTAAAGAGACCGGCTATTGTTTTTGAAAACAGGGAAAGAACGGCTATAACCGGCTCGCCTTCTCTATAGATGGGGATGTGAGCACAGGAAATAAAACCTTCGGTTACTGTTAGATCAAGAACCGGAGCAGCACGCTCGAGACGCAGATCATTTATAAAATGTGCTTTCTGGTCGCGGTAGACCAGATCATAAAACGGTACGTTTTCCAGATACCAGTGAGGCGGATTGGCGTCCAGGAGAGCTTCTCCATGTATGCTGGCTATTGAATATACGCCCGCACTGCTTTTGGCATGAATCAGTGCAACGTCAAGCTTGAACTCCTTAACCAATAATCTGAGCAGGTCATCCATGATTACCTGCAGGTCTAATGTCCGGTTGATAATTTCGGAAGCCTTCAATCGTACAAAGAGCGATTCACGGTTTTGATCAAGATTGGTGCGGACGCTGCTGAAAATGTCGTAAACCGGTTCCATGCTGGAACCGATATCAGAGAGGAAATTGTTTACAATAGCCCTGGCCGCAGCACCACCGACCGAACCTGCCAGAGTTTTTTCAGTAAAACGCTTCATGTCCGGCAGCTCAAATTCCGAAATTGTGCCATTTCCGGTGATGTCACGGTTACTGTAATATAGGTCCAGCGCCCGTCTGGATTCGGCTTCGCCAATAAACTTGCTCATAAGGGTGACGAATTGATCCGTTGTTACCGGTTTTGACAGCCGTTTTCGCTCGATCCGGCGATGCGCCTCTTCTCGACCAAAAATGCCGATAAACTTATGAACCTGATCACGTTCCTGTTCATTTTGATTGATGAGAATCGAACAAATTATATAGGAGCTGACATTGAACAGCATGCTCCAGAAAAGGGAGTGACTCCAGAGGTCCATGCCGGTCAGGCCGAACAGTTCGGTTGGTTTAAGCAGAGTGATGCCAAATGGACCGTTTGAAAGGAGCATTTCCGAAACCCATCCCGATTTTCCGAAAGAAGGGAGCAGCAAGGTATAAAGCCAGATCAGAAAGCCGAACAGGGTGCCGCTGATTGCTCCCGCCTTGTTGCCACGGCTCCAGTAAAGGCCGCCAAGCATGGCCGGCATAAATTGCGCGGCGGCAGAAAAGGAGATAAGTCCCATGTTTACGAGCGTGTACGAGTCACCAATGACCCGGTAATAAAAATATCCCAGCAGTATGACCAGAAATATTCCGAACCGCTTAAGGTTAATCAGTAAAATTGGGAACCATGCACGGGGAGTGCTCTTGAGGATGATCGGCATGAAGATATGGTTCAGCAGCATGGTTGATATGGCTATTGATTCAACCATGACCATTCCGGCCGCAGCTGATAAGCCACCCAGGAATGCGAGCAGAGCTATGCCGCGATATCCGGCATGTTGCGGCAGAGAGAGGACAAAGAAGTCCGCACCGCTGCTGCTGCCGGTAGTGAGGATACCGCCGATGGCGATCGGCATGACGAAAAGATTGATCAGGAACAGATAGGCAGGGAATAGCCACATGGCAGTAGCAATGTGGCGTTCATCGGAATTTTCGATGACCATGACATGAAACTGCCGTGGCAGCAGCATGATCGCCCCCATAGATAAAAACAGGAGCGTAAAGGATGATATGTAATTAGGGTCATTTTTTGAAATATTGAACGTGAACAGCTGTGAAAATTTTACGGGGTTGATGGTCTTGAACTTTTCAAAAATATCAATGAAACCATCAAAAAGACCGTAGGTGACAAACAACCCGACCGCCAGCAGGGCAATCAGCTTAACCAGGGATTCAAACGCTACCGCCGCAATCAGGCCTTCATGACGCTCTGACGATACCAGTCTTCTGGCTCCGAAAATAGTGCTGAAGAGTGCCAGTGTCAAAGCCAGAAACAGTGCGATCGGAATATTAGTGTGGGTTCCGACTGTTATAAAAGCTCCGGGGCCGGTTTCAAAGCCGCTGAGCATAAAAAAACTGGTGGTTACCGCCTTTAACTGAAGTGCAATATAGGGCATGATTCCGAGGAAAGCGATGAGTGTAACGAGTGCGCCAAGCCATGGAGACTTTCCGTAGCGCTGACTGAGAAAGTCGGCGATCGAAGTGATATTATGCTCTTTGCTTATCCTGACAATACGGCGCAGCAGGAAAAGCCAGGAAAATGCCGTTAAGGACGGGCCGAGGTAGATCAGAACGAAATCGATTCCGGTTGTGGACGCCTTTCCGACGCTGCCGAAAAAGGTCCATGAGGTGCAGTAAACTCCCAGCGAGAGGGAATAAATGACCGGATTGCTGATGATACTCCGTCCGGTTTCTTTGCGATGGTGAGCGTACCACGCGATCAGAAAGATCAGTACCGTGTAGATAATGGATATGGCGGCCACTGAAGATACAATGTTGTTCATAAATCGTTCTTTTCCTCAGGCGTCTTGTCTTCATGGCGACTGGCAAGCATGAACAGGTAAATCACTAAAATCGAAATTATCCAGCCGACTGTCAAATAAAGAAACAGCAACGGAAAGCCGAACAGGAGAGTCGGCTTGTTAAAAATGTGCAGAAACGGGAATGTCATCATGATAATGCCAAGTATGAAAAAAATAATCCATGATTCGCGCATCTGCAGGCGGTGGATCATATGTGAAAAAATTCGCTTCATGACCGGAACAGCCTTTCGTAAACAGCGTCTAAAATATGTTCTGATGACCTGCTTGTATAAACTGAAATGACATTACCTTCAGAGCCATCAGGTGGCTCAAAAACAGCTGTTTGTTGATCCAGCAGCTCTTCTCTGCCATCGGAAACAGAATTGCCTTGGGAAGTACGTTCACGCAATCTTTGCCGCTGCTCGTCCGGAAAACACTGTACGGACAGGATAACGAACTTTGCATGATGAGAAACAGCAAGTCCGGCAAATTCGGTACGTTCAGAAGTCGTCCTGAAACCGGCATCTATGAGCACCGAATGCCCGACAGCAAGTTCGGCTGCGGCCAATCGTCCCAGTTCGCGATAGGTTCTTTGGCTCATCTCTTTCGAATACAGCCCTTCGCCAAAAGGCACCTGGATCGAGGTGTCTGTTGCCAGGCCTGCCAACTGCTTGCGTACAATGTCCGAGTTGAAGGAGACCAGGCCGAGTTCAAATGAGAGCCCGTCAGCTAGGGTACTTTTGCCGCACCCAGTAGTACCGCAGGTGATGAACAGGGTAGGGGGGAGACTGCTTCTCAAACAGTACCCCTGTGCCAGCCGGAAATAGCGGGTGGCACGTGTTTCGGCCCTGGTGCGCGCTTCCGGGGTAATGCCGGGATCAAGCAGCAGCAGGCTTTCCACTTTACCACGCACCACCGCGCGATACACCTTATAAAATGTAACCAGTTGAGCAAGGGTCGTGTCACCGGAAGCCGCTATATATGCGGATAACACGGCCTCAGCCAGATCCGGGCGGCGGTGGAAGTCAAGATCCATAAGTAAAAATGCTATATCCGCCGCCGTGTCGGAATAGCGAAAGCGCTCGTTGAATTCAATGCAGTCGAAGATATATGCGGTCGAATTGATTAGGCAGATATTGCCGAGGTGAATATCGCCGTCGCAGTCACGAATATAGCCGTTCGCGATACGTTCCTCAAACAGAGCACGGTTGGTATCGGCAAAGGTCTTGACATAGGAGCTGATGTTTTCACGGACAGCGGGCGGGAGCGTCGAAGTTTGAAACGGCAGCGCCTGCTCGAAGTTTTCCCGCCAGTTGAACAGAATATGTTCCAGCGAGCCAAACTCCGCAATGTACGGCGAAGTGGCAGCCTCAGCATGGAATCTGCTTATTTTACGCGCCACGTGCTGCATCTCTGCGACAGACACAGCACCGTTGTCAACAAGCCGGTCGAGCATCCTGTCAACAGGGAGCCGCTTCATCATGACGGCGTAATCAATCACCGCCCCATCCCCGACAAACGCAGCACCATCTTTTGTTGCGCGAAGCTCGATAACCTGCTCATACATATCCGGACAGAGCCTGCTGTTTAGGCGCAGTTCCTCGTGGCAGTAGAAGCGGCGGAGCTCGGGTGTTGAAAAATCGAGAAAGCCGAAGTTAACCGGCTTTTTAAGTTTGAAAACGTGCGTATCGGTAAGAAGCAGCCAGGAAATATGTGTCTGGATCAGTTCCACCGCACGGGTCTGAACCGGGTAGGCGGCCGGATTCCGGAGTGACTCCAGAATATGCGGGGTGATAGCGGGTAAGGACATGCGTCAAGTTTACCATTAACGTGATGTAACCGCAAGTTACTGCCGCAGGGCCCTTGTCAGGCCCTACATTTTTGGTCTCTAGATTACTTAAAGATTACTCAAGAAGGTAACTTCCAATGCCTTGGTAATCATATGGGTTGCGCAAATATATTTTAGAGTATATGGAGAGACAATCAGAAACAAACAATGATAACGGTTACAGATATTTGAAGATAGGTTTCAATGTTGTGGGATCATTCTTAGAGGTTCTTTTTATGGGGCATAACGACTTGACTGATAAATCAGACGATGTCCAACCATGCGGCGGCAGACGGTCTTAGCTACGCTTCGCCGCTGCGCACCCACGCCGTTATGGTGAATAAATGAGGATGACACACAGGTAATCAGCATGACTTCAGAATCTTCTTTTTAAATAAACAAGTGTTGGAAACCTCTTCTCCTCGTGTTTTTAGCCTTCCTTGCTACAGAAGCCTGCGCCGATATGTACAGTTATGAGGATGCCGGCGGCACCATGGTCTTCACCGACAACCCTGCAAAGGTTCCTCTAAAACGTGGGAACGTGAGACGAATACCGGATGGAGCGGGGAACAGCCAACCTGTGACGAGAGATGCAAGTTTCCAGGCGACGACGACAAATCCGCTGCCTGCCCGGAGGGAAACACCGGAAGTGTACCGGCAGAATCTGTCCTACGATATCGGCGGTCGTACATTCATGGACATCCGGCGGGAAATCAACCGCCGCAGCCCCACACGGATTAACAATAAGCTGGCAATTGCCTGGTGCCGTTGGCAGGTTAATTGGAACATACATACCCGTGAAAAGTATAACCGCTGCGATATCGCTTTCGTCGACACCCGCGTGGCAGTCTCGATCACCATGCCCCGCTGGGTCAACTACACATCGGCAGGTGTTGGAATGAAGGAAGCGTGGGATCTGTACTACTCGACTATACTGGCGCACGAAGAGACGCACGCCAGCCACGGGATAACTGCTGCACTCGCAATCCAGCGTCGCCTCCCCGAAATGGGGGGAAGTTCCTCCTGCAAGAGCATCCGGGAGGAGGGTGGACTCCTGGCCGGCAGGATAATCAAAGAGCACAGAGAAAAAGATGTGGAGTTAGACCGCGTATCAGGCGACGATTTCGACACGATTACCGATGTTGAGATGGCTGGCGACAAGCGTGAAGGGGTGCCGGGGCGGCAGTACCCCGCCCGCAGGAATGCGCCGAAGTGAAATCCCTGTTCTCAACCTCCGGAAAATATGTTATGAGAAAACGTGAAATTATCAGGTTGCCGGGATGAAGAGAGGGTGGATTAAGATATATGCGGTTATTATGTTTCGTCGCGGTGCTGATGCTGCTTACAGCATGCACTCCGACAGTATTTACAAAATGGGGGCACCCGACAAAAGCGGAAGATCGGTTCGAGCTGGATAGCCATATTTGTGAAACCTTAGCCGTAAAGCATACCACGCTAAAAATCCCGAATTACAAAGATGCGAACTTGATTGTAACCATGGATGGAACTATGGAGGATGCGATAGCCACGGATTATTTACGTTGCATTGATGCCGGTGGGTGGAAAATCCGCTATCAGATTGTGGGGACTTTTAGAAGCGAGGAACAGATGGATGATGATTTAAAGAAGTGCGGGTATATGAAGGACACTGTCGGATGCATGGTTGGCGTGGGCTGGACAGTTGTCAATCATTCTCCATGGTTTAAGACAAACCATATACTTGATCAAGAGTGTAACGTTCCACATACGCACTAGAACTACCTTCTGGTAAGACGGTAGTTTTGATCTTCTTAGCGTCTTGGCGGTTCAATTGCCGTTAGGATCAAATACCTCCCCCTTTTATGTCAGGTCGCTGAAACAGATTCCATAAATGATGCCGCCAATCCCTGGTGGATTATGATCCCCCCCCTCAGGTTCAGAGCTGAAGCTAGTTCAGGAGATACTCTGACTGCCTCGTCAGCCCCAAGGCGTGCCAGTTGGCGTATATAAGGAAGCGTAGAATCCGCAAGCGCCTGGGTAGATGTGCGCGGATAGGCTCCCGGCATGTTTGCCACGCAGTAGTGGGAGACTCCGTTAACACTGTAGACCGGCTCGTTATGAGTCGTAGGGCGGCTGGTCTCAACGCACCCACCTTGATCGATCGAGACATCCACGATCACTGATCCCGGTTTCATCCCGGCAAGCATTGCGCGCGTTATTACCACCGGTGTCCTGCTTCCGGTTGCATAGAGGGCTCCGATGACGATGTCGGCTGCGGCGATCTCCTCGCGCAACGAATCATAATCAAGGATACGTCCCCTTACAGCCCCATTGAAGAGCCGGTCAATGTCCCGCAATCTTTTGATCCCCCGATTCAGGACCACAGTTTCCATGCCGATCCCGGAGGCTATCCGGGCAGCGCCGGCTCCGACCGTTCCCGCACCGAGTATAACGGCCCGTGCCGGCTGAACACCGGGAACACCGCACGGCAGCAGCCCGTTTCCGCCCAGGTGGCGTTGCAGATAAAAACTTCCTATCAACGGCGCCATCCGTCCGGCTATTTCACTCATCGGCTCCAAAAGCGGTTTCTGGCCGTCGCTTTCCAGAGTTTCATAGGCAAAAGCGGTGATCTTTCTCTTCAGCAGCAGCTCGGTCAGCGGCCGGTTCGGTGCCAGGTGCAGGTAGGTGAACAGGATCTGTTCAGTTCTGAGCAGATCCTGTTCCGAGGGAAGCGGCTCTTTGACTTTGACGACCAGCTCTGATTCGCCGAACAGGGTTACACGGTCCACTACCTCAGCCCCCGCCTGTTGGTATTCATCGTCGGCAATTCCACTCCCCAGGCCGGCTCCCTGTTCCACAAATACCTGGTGGCCATCCTGGCATAACTGACGAACTCCCGGTGGAGTCATCGCCACGCGATACTCCTGAATCTTCATCTCACATGCAACACCGATTCGCATGTTCTGCCCCCTAATGTTTACAATGAGGTATCCTATGCGAAACTATACAATATAAAAACAGGCTGTCTATCTAACAGGGTTACATAATAAAAAAAGGCCCGCAGATCAAAATCTGCGGGCCTTTTTGTTTGTTTTAAGTAAAACTTATGCAGCGGCTACAGTAATCTTTAATGTAGCTGTCACTTCAGGATGAACCTTAACTGATGCAGAAAACTCGCCGGTGTGCTTGATAGTGTCGGCAAGAACAATAATCTTGCGATCAATTTCAAAGCCATTGGCCTTCAGGAAGGTGGCAATGTCCATGTTGGTGACAGCGCCGAACAGTTTGCCTTCTTCGCCGGCTTTATGTGTCAGAACAATCGCCAGAGCTTCCAGTTTTGCTCCCAGATGCTTTGCAGCTTCAAGAGCCTTGTCCTTCTTATAGGCCATCTGACGTTTTGTGTGCTCAAGTGCCTTGGCGTTGCCTTCTGTGGCAACAACTGCCAGCTTTTTAGGAAGCAGGTAGTTACGTGCGTAGCCTGGAGCTACCTTTACAACGTCACCAATGTGACCCAATGTTTCGATGTTCTCATTCAGAATAACTTTCATTTACTTCTCCTTTCGAGCCTGTTGAGTATTTATTCCGATTCCGAATATTGATTCTGAATCGGAACTACAGGTTTTCCTGTTTTTTGGGGGTTCTGAAATCGACCCAGAGGTCGAATAATCCAATGCCGGCAACGAGTGTAAGCAGGTACGGCTGGATGATCAGCATAGCATACAAGAGTATCCGCACAAAAGTTGGAACAGAATGCCTGGTAATCAATGCCGTGATAACGGCCATGCCCTGAAGAAAATACAGCATGACGATAATAAGTAAAAGATTAA
This sequence comes from Geobacter sp., assembly GCA_025360785.1. GTDB lineage: Bacteria > Desulfobacterota > Desulfuromonadia > Geobacterales > Pseudopelobacteraceae > JACRCG01. The sequence goes on along the minus strand of JANYBN010000162.1, from coordinate 1,699 downwards.
GTTCCGCTGTTGTCATCGGGGATACCGGCAATAACAGTAAAAAACCGACAGCGATCATAGCCCAGACGAGCAGGTCCGGATTCTTGAAAGTGCCGAAATTGCCAATAGCCAGATTTAAATCGGTTTTGGCAGTGGTCTTTTTTATAAGAACAAGATTACACCCTGCAATAACGACAAACATAATAGTAACAAGAGCCGGGTAGAGACGCTGCAGCAGGTCGGAAGCTGTTGTCATGGAATGCTTGACGAATTCGAGATCTTCTCCAGTTACGCCGCCTTTTTCATATAAAACTACTGCCTGCTTCATGCTGTCGGAAATCTCTGCAGAAATCAGCTGCTGCAGATTGATGCCGGAAAGAGAGATGTAGGCAATAAAGCTGACCGTAAAAATCAGCATATTTGCTGCTGTTGTCCAAAAAAGTGCCCGACTGCCGGTGATGCCGCGTAAAAGAAGTTCCGGCATAAACAGGCCGATCATCCCGCATATACCAAGATACATACATCCTGCAAAAAGCCCGAACAGGGCGGTTATTGCGATGGTAGCACCCAGTACGATAATCAGCGAAAATACACGACCATGAATCAAACGGTTATATGCGACAGGAAACGGCGCCAGTATTCCGGAAAATATTCCCAGAGGCGGCACAGCAAGATAGGCCGCAAATAAAATAAATGAACCGACCACTCCAAACATTAGCGCTTTAAGGCGTGTCTGCATGGAGTGGTCGGTTGGTAATTTAATGCTCATTCAAAAATAATCAGCCTACTGCGTGATTAGCTGCAATCGGCAGAAGAGCGATGTTTCGTGCGCGTTTGATAGCTTCGGTAATGTGACGTTGATGAGCTGCACAGTTCCCAGAAATTCTGCGCGGAACAATTTTGCCGCGCTCCGTAATAAAAAAGCGAAGTGTACGAGGCTCTTTGTAATCGATGGTCAGGTTCTTCTCTGCGCAGAAACGGCAAACTTTACGGCGCTGAAAAGGACGTCTCTTACGTGGGCCGCCGGCGCCGCCGGGACCTGCTGGGCGCTGTCCGGGGCCGCCTGTTGGACGCTGTCCGGCACTGGCTGGACGCTGATAAGATGATGTTGTAGCTGGTCTTTCGTCACTCATGAGTATATCTCCTCCAGGAATTTATTCAGCGGCTTCTTCAGCGGCAGGCGTTTCAACAGCAGTTTCTACTTCAGTCTCTTCCGTTGCAACTTCGGCTTCCGGTTCGGCTTTCTTCTCCGGTACGATGCGCTCGGGCAGGTCGGTGATGTTTATGCTCTGGTAGCGCAGCACCTTCTCGTCAAGACGCAGACGTCGCTCAAGTTCGGCGATAAGAGCACTTTCACCATCAAAACGGAGATAGTAATAACGGCCTCTGGCAGACTTCTTGATGGGATAGGCCAGTTTCCTGATACCCCAATCATCCATCCTTAAACAGTCGCCCTTGTACGCCGTAATGACGTCTTGTGCCTTTGTGGTGACCGACTTGATGTCGTCTTCACTTAGTTCAGGCTGGAGGATGAAAATTGTTTCGTACTTCCTCATGTTGGTAATCCTCCTCACGGATTCGAGCCCCGGTATTAGCCGGAGCAAGGAGATTTCGGCAGAATATGCCGTCTTTAAAAGAACAAGTCTTTTACTATGTATTGTTGAAAAGTGCAACATAATGTTTTAGATGCCTTCAGTAGTGTCCGGTTAGATAATTGCAT
>JANYBN010000155.1 GCA_025360785.1 Geobacter sp. | reverse complement strand
ACCGCAAAAATGGCCGGTTGAAGATGAATATCCACCGGACCAGGCTAAGGCCGCGTAAATTCAAGTTGGTTTGATAATCAAAGAGCTGCGCAGCAACCCGCCTTAACGGTGGGAAGGGAGCGCTGTAAGTCTAAAGTCCAGACTCCGATAAATCAAGCTCAGGTTAAAACTCAGTTCGCTGAAAGAGTGAAGAAGAAGGTTGCTCCTTTGTCAGGCTCCCCTTCGGCCCATATCTTGCCGCCATGACGCTTGACGATCCGCTCCACCGTGGCCAGACCGATGCCGAAGCCTTTGCATTTATCGGCACCAGACAGGCGCTGGAAAGGAGTAAAAAGCTTGTCTGCGTCCGTCATATCAAATCCGGCTCCATTGTCACGAACTAAATATGCCAGCTTCCCGTCAATCTCCGTTGAGCCGAATTCGATGACCGCCTTCTCTCGCATGCCGGTATACTTCCAGGCGTTGCCAAGGAGGTTCGCCATAACCACCCGCAGCAGGCTCGGGTCGCCATCTGCACATATCCCGTCGGCGATCCGGAACGTGACCAGGCGGGCGACCTCACCTCCCTTCAGTTCCTCGACTACCTCCTTCGCCATGCTGCTGAGATCGACCCTATACCTGTTCAGTTCGGCATGCGCCATTCCGGAGAAATTGAGTAGCGCCTCAATCAACCGGTTCATGCGTAAGGTGCCTTCATAGCTCTCTTTGACATAACCCTTGCATTCTTCCGTGAGCAACTCGCCGCACAGCATATCGATTGCCTGGCAGTTAAGGCCGATAACGTTCAGTGGTTGGCGCAGGTCATGGGCCACCGTGTAATTGAAGGCCTCCAGTTCCAGATTAGCGTCTTCCAGATCGGCGGCCCGCGCCGCCAGCCTTTCATTCAGCTTCTTTATCTCTTCCTTCATCAGATTGAACTCGTCTGCAAGTTCACCGACTTCATCATTGGTACTGACCTCCAACTGTCTGGAAAGATCCGAGGTCTTCGTGACCGCAACAATGTGTTGTTTCAGGTCGTTGAAAAGGGCATAGCTCTTTCTCAACGAAAGATAGAATAATGAAGTGCTGGCGAGAAATATGGCCACGAATACCGAAGTGGTGGCAATGATTCCATTCCACATGTCAGAATACAAGCTAGACACGTCTCTCTGTGAGAGCAAAATTCCTGCGGTAGTACCGAAGGCATCTCGTATCGGCCCCATACCGGCGGCATATTTAGCCCCGTTCAAATCAACGATGGGAACGGCGGCTTGCTTAAGTGCCTGTTGCATTGCGCCGCTGAGTTTTCTTGCCAGCAGCAGGGAAACATTCTTATTTGTCGGGTACATCATTGTAAAAGCGCCTACTTTTTCATTTCTGAAATGCATGTGATATTTTTCCAGAAATTTGTCCTCTAATAAAAGGCTGACATCGTTACCGGTTATTGACTTCATTTGACTGAAGACATGGTCGATCTCCTCGGCAACCTCCATAAAACCAATCATCTTTTCCTTGTAAACGACAGGCCGGACACATCGTAGAGAAAAGAAGTTGGCGCCCATTTCAAGACCGCTGGCGGTCTTTTTAGTTTCCGCCGCTTTTCTAAAAGTGGCTCTCGTCAGTTTATCGCCATACTCTTCCGGTTTATGGACTCGCAGAAATACAGTGCCGTCAGGTTCTATGAAATACATATGAGTTATATTGTTGCTTTGCCTGAGCTCTTTAAAAATAGAAGCCGATGCGGCCAAAAGCTCCTCTCTGTTCCTCTCTGCAAATGGCTTCGATAACGTCTCCAACCGTGTAAGACCGACATGTGCCCTGGCAAGTCCTTCCGCATCGGTCGACAGAATATTGTGAAACAGCATGCTTTCATTTTTTGCCATATCTTTTATACTTTCCTCCACTTGGTTCATCTCGCTTTCATAGGTAAAAAAGCCAATAAACGTCGTACTGGCAAAAAAAATGCTGGTTATGGTCACAAACACTCTTATTTTAATTTTCTTCATTGCAATCCCTCAAGTTGAGGAGGCCAAGAATTTATTTGAGCTGCATCAGACATATCTCCGAGGCCCTTTTGCGCCTCGATATTTGGTTTCCGTCCGGTAATCGGATTATGTTTCAGACTGTTCGGTCATCGCCCAATGTAAAATAAAAGGTCGCCCCCTTGCCAGGTTCCCCTTCGCCCCACACCCTGCCGCCGTGGCGCCGGATGATCCGCTCCACTGTGGCCAGGCCGATGCCGAAGCCCCTGCGTTTTTCTGCGCCTGGGAGGCGGTGGAAGGGGGCAAAGAGCTTGTCCCCGTTCGCCTTGTCAAAACCTTCCCCGTTATCCCGGACGAAATACGTCGGCACTCCGCCGATATCCGTTACGCCGAATTCAATGACCGCCTTCTCTCGCATGCCGGTGTACTTCGAGGCGTTGCCGATGAGGTTGTCAAGGACCACCCGCAGCAGGTTTGTATCACCGTTGGCCACAATTCTATCGGCGATTCGAAAATCAACCTGACGCTCGGGTTCGGTCAGTTTCAGCGCCGTGGCCACCTCATGCGCCAGTGTACATATATCGACCATCTCCCGGCCCGGTTCGACGTGCCCCATGCGCGAGAAATTGAGCAGGGCTTCGATGAGCCGGTTCATGTGTAAGGTGCCTTCGTAGCTCTCATGGACATACCCCTTGCATTCCTCCTGGAGTTGGTCGCCACACAGCATATCGATCGCCTGGCAGTAGCTGCTGATAACGTTCAACGGCTGGCGCAGGTCATGAGCAACCGTGTAATTGAACGCCTCCAGCTCCCGATTGGCGTCTTCCAGCTCGGCAGCCCGCGCCGTCAGGTCGGTGTTCAGCCTCTTGATCTCCTCCTCCATCCGTTTGCGCTCGGTGATGTCGTTAATCATGCTGAGAATATACTGTTCACCATCAACCTCAATGAATTCCGCAGACAGCAAGCCTACGAAGTTCTCACCGCCTTTGCCTCTTAAGTTGATTTCAATGGAACGTTGTTTTCTGTGCACTTCCAGCGCCTGCAGCGCCCTGTCCCGGTCCGCCTGACTTTTCCATATTCCGAGTTCCAGCGCAGTATGCCCGATCACTTCATCACGTTGATACCCCAAGATCCGCATGCACGTTTCATTGACATCAATAAATTTTCCTTCCGCCACTGTAGTAATACCAAGAATGGCGGGAACAGCATGGAATATCGTCAAAAACTTCTTCTCCGATTTGCTGAGAGCTTCTTCCGCTTTTTTGCGGTCGGTGATGTCGTTTACCAGGCTCAACAGACATTGCTCCGCGCCGATTTCGATGATCTCCGCCGAATAATGGCAGACGCGAATACTCCCCGATTTGCTTCTTAAGCCGATCTCCAGATCACGTACTTTCTTTCCTTCAGCCAGCATCCGGAGCACAACGGTCCGGTCTTCCGGATTCTGCCAGATGTTGAGCTCCTGCGCAGAACGGCCGATCAACTCGTCGTGCCGGTAGCCCAGCACCCGCTCGAATGCCTCATTGACCTCCTTGTACCTCCCGTCTGCCAGGGAGGAGATAATGAGGGCGCTCGGCATCGCCTGGAAGGCCTTGAAGAACTTGTTCTCCGATTCCCGGAGCGCCTCCTCCGCCCGTTTGCGGTCGGTAATATCAAAGCATGAACCGATGTAGCCCGCAAAATCGCCATTCGGCATAAAACGCGGGACACCGGTATCGACGATCCAACGGTACTCACTATCGGCGCGCCGCAGGCGGTATTCCATCTGGAAATTCCTGCGGGCGTTGAAGGCGGAGAGATACATTTCCATGCAGCGCTGCAAGTCGTCGGGATGCACTCCCTCGGTCCAGCCTTTGCCCTGTTCCTGTTCCAGAGTGCGGCCGGTGAATTCCCGCCAGGGCTTGTTGAAGAACGTGCAAAGTGTATCGGTTCCCGACACCCAGATAAGGACGGGTGCAGTGTCGGCCATGAGGCGAAAGAGCTCTTCGCTCTCCCGGAGCGCCTCCTCCACCTTTTTTCGCCCGGTGATGTCGCGTGTCACCTTTGAGAATCCCCGCAGTTTACCGCTTTCATCGTGTAGCGCGGTAATTATCACATTGCCCCAAAACCGGCTCCCGTCCTTGCGGAGTCGCCAAGCTTCGTCTTCAAGCCGCCCCTCGGCCGCGGCTATCCTGAGTTCTTCTTCGGGCTTGCCGGCATTTTGCTCCTCTTCGGGATAAAAACAGGAGAAATGTTTGCCGATGATTTCCTCGGCCCGATACCCTTTCAAACGTTCGGCTCCCGCATTCCAGCTCAGGACCTTACCCTCTGTATCGAGCATGAAAACCGCGTAGTCCTTCACCTCTTCCACCTGTATGCGAAACAGATTCTCGTTTTCCCGAAGACGCATCTCGAATTGCCTGCGTAGCGTCATGTCGCTGACCAGAGCCATAACGAGCACGCCGTTTATGGTTTCGATAAAGCCCAGGCTGATTTCCAAGGGAAACTCGCTACCGTCCCGGCGGAGTCCGGCAAGGTCAAGGAGCTGGCCCATCGGCCTGATCCTGGGTTCTTGGAAGAAGTGCGCCTCATGCTTTTCATGGACTTTACGGAAGAGTTCGGGAATAAGGACGGAGTGGGGCTTGCCTATGAGCTCGTTCTTTGGATAATCGAACATTTGCTCGGCGCGGGTATTAACGAGCAGAATGATCCCGGATTTGTCGATGATGACGACCCCTTCGGCGAGCGACTCCAGCAGGGTGCGTATCGTGACATCGCCCTGGAAAATTCCGGAAGTAAAGGCTATTTGCTGCTGAATATTTAATTCCTTCTTACGGTTTTCATTTATCCGCTTGAAGTCGGGTTTGGACATGGGTTCTCCACTGGTCGCGATGATTGTGAAATCACATCGGTCGTGACCATTTGGCGTTATATTGATATTTCGGCGCTCCTTTCTGTAACAGGGTCCATTTGGGATACATTTAGGTGGCACATACCGAAGTCGTGATTTACGACTTCGCAACGAGGACCGCAAGGGAAACAAAGATTAAAACTAATTTTACTACAAGGGAGGGGGTATGCAAGTTAGGGGTCGAAATAAATGCAGGTTTTCCTAAAACGTGGAGCGTATTTTCAAATAAAAACACATAGTAAATTAAAAAAAATTCTGCGGTTTTTCTGCAGAAATAATTTTGTGAACATTACTTACACCATTTGCTGGGTCAGGCAGGAAATAACATTGTTAATGCGCTTATTCTGTTTATCAGATTTCAGATTGTGTTCATTCCTGGCTTCGCTCGAAAATCTCGGCAAAAACATCCTTTATCTCAATAAATGCAGCCATAACCTTCGGGTCAAAATGTGCAGGCATGGTACGTCCATCGCCATTCAGAATAATGTCGCAGGTTTTGACGTGGTCAAACGCGGGCTTGTAGACCCGGCTGTTGCGCAGGGCGTCATACTGGTCAACCAGCATGACAATCCGCCCTTCCAGAGGTATTTCCTCCCCCTTTAAACCGGCCGGATAGCCGGATCCGTCCCAGCGTTCATGATGCGTGGCCGCTATTACAGCTCCCATCCGGAGTATGCTGTGCGGAGAACCTTTCAAAATCCGCTCACCGGTAGTCGTGTGCTGTTTGATGATGGCAAACTCATCTGCCGTCAGAGCGCCCGGCTTCAGCAGAATCGAATCGGGGATGCCGATCTTGCCGACGTCGTGCATGGCGCTTGCTACGGAAATATCATTGACAAAATTCTCATCCATATTCAGATGAAGAGCCATATGCTTGGCATACATGCCGACCCGCGAAATATGCAGACCGGTGTCTTCATCGCGAAGCTCGGCAGCAGCCGTCAGTCGCTCGATGATTTCACGGCTCATATGGGTGATCTCGCCAAGCGCAGCATTGAGTTCAGCCGTTCTGGTTGCGACCGTACGTTCCAGTTCGGCTTTGTAGTTTTTTTCGATCTGGGTCAGACGTTTGAAATTGACCCCTTTCTCAACCGTGTGGACCAGCGCCGGCGGCCGGTATGGTTTGATGACAAAATCAAAAGCGCCCTTCTGAATTGCTTTGACCGCTACATCCAGATCTGCATAAGCCGTCATCAGCACGACCGGCGTTTCCCTGTCAAGAAAGCGGATTTTTTCAAGCAGTTCAAGCCCATCCATGATCGGCATGTTGATGTCGGTCAGTACCAGATCAACCGGTTCCATAACAAACTGCCGTACCGCTTCCTGGCCATTCGAAAAGGCACGCACTGAAAATCCGAATTCAGTCAGCAGTTTCGTGACACTCTCCAGAACGAAGCGATCATCATCGACCACAAATATTTTACCACCGCTGTTATTGCTCATTATCCAGCACCTCACGAATCTTCATCAGCAGCTCTTTTGGGGTAAAGGGTTTGGATAGATAAAACATCCCTTCGTCCAGACCCACCTGATTCATTGCCACATCTTCTGAATAGCCGCTGCAGAAAAGTATCCGCATGTCCGGGGCAATGCGTATTATCGCATCATACGCCTCTCGACCATTTATTTTCGGCATAATAACATCGAGGAGCACCAGACTGATACGCGCACTATGTTCACGGAACTTTTCCAGGGCGTCCTCACCATCAACCGCCTCAATAACTGAATAGCCAAACTCTTCCAATGTCTCCCTGACAACCGTCCGGATTGATTCGTTGTCTTCGGCCAGAAGGACACAGTCTTTCCCCCGGGAATCCCGCTCCTTTTCCAGCACCTTTTCCTTGGGTATAACCGGGAGCGAATCCAGCAACGGCAGATATATCCGGAACGTCGTACCTAGACCAATTGTGCTGTGACACTGAATATAACCGTTATGTTTCTTGATAATGCCGTAAATAATCGAAAGACCCAGGCCGGTCCCCTTACCCAGCTCCTTGGTAGTGTAGAACGGTTCAAAGATATGCTCCACTATTTTTGCTTCCATCCCGGAGCCGTTGTCGTAAAAGGTCAACAGAGCATACCTGCCAGGCTTACCGAATCCTTTGGCAAGGACAAAATCTGTGTCAATAGTGACCGCTTCGGTTGTAATAACTATCGAGCCGCCTTGCTCCAGAGCATCACGGGCATTGGTCGACAAATTCATCAGAACCTGCTCAATCTGGCCGCTATCGGCCAATACCGGCAGACCCTTGTGTTCGAGATTTATTTCAAGATGAATATCTTCACTGATCAACCGCAGCAGCAGCTGGTGAACACGGCTGATTATTTCATTAAGGTCCACAATAACCGGGTTCGATGACTGCTTGCGGCTGAAAGCCAGTAAACCCTGGGTAAGATTTGCTCCACGTTCCGCAGTAGCGGCAATCTGAGCGGCGTGCTTTTTGAGAGGACTATCGCCGGAAAGCTTGAGCTGTATGATGCTGGCATAGCCGATAATAGCCGTCAGGATATTATTGAAGTCATGGGCGATGCCTCCCGCAAGCTGCCCGATTGCATCCATTTTTTGAGCGTGCTGGAGTTGTCCCTCCAACTGCTTGCGTTCGGTAATATCCTCTTTGATGGCAATGAAATGAGTAATGGCATAGCTGTTATCCCTGATGGGCGCAATCAGCGCCTGTTCCCAATACAGTTCGCCATTCTTCTTGTGGTTGTGAAATTCGCCGCGCCACTCTCCACCCGCAAGGATCGTTTCCCACAGCTGCCGGTATTCCTCGTTGCCGGTTTCGCCCGATTTGAGAATGCTCGGGTTCTGGCCGACAGCTTCTTCAAAGGCATAGCCGGTCAATGAGGTGAAATGCGGGTTGACATATTCAATGATACCGGAGGTATCGGTTATCACAATTGAAGCAGGGTTCTGCTCAACGGCGACCGAAAGCTTGCGCAGGCGTTCCTCGGCCCGCTTCCGCTCGGCCAGTTCACGCTGCGACTCTTCGTTGAGCCGCGCGTTCTCGAGAGCCAGTGAAGCCAAATCCCCAAACTGGCTTAAAACCTCCAACTGCTGATAATTAAAGACGATGCCACGTTCGATAAATGCCAGCCCAAGCACCCCGACGACCTCGTCACCGACCTTAAGCGGCACTCCGGCCATGGCGTGCAGCACATCCCGGTCAGGATTGACCAGTCGTCCCTCCCAAAGGCTGTAATCATCAACATGGAACGGCTCGCAGCTGCTCCAGACGCGACCGGCGATACCCTGTCCCTTTGCAATCGGCTGGTGAACAAGACCGTCATATATCCCGCTCTGGAACACCATATCCATTTCCGTGCCGGCATCGTTAATCTGATATATGTAGCAATGTTCCGTGCCGAGAAGATATCCGGCCCGCGTGACAATGGCCTGTAAAAGTCCGGCGACATCATGCCTGCTGATCAGCCCCATTGTGGTTTCGTGTAACGCCAGCAGGTACTCATTCTGGCGATGCAGCTGCTCGTCGGCATGCTCATGCCTTTCCAGATCCTCTTCCAGGCGTAACCGTTGCTGGTCTGTTTCCTGAACGAGTTCATTAAATGCGTGCCCAAGTGTCGCAATTTCATCATGCCCACGCACCGGAAACAAACGTTCGTCACCATGTTTGTAGAGCAACTTCTCCACATGGCTGGTAAGCTGAATGACCGGGTCCGTCAAACGATTGAGGTAGTGGCGCATGACCCGAAAAATGGTCATTAACAGCAGGGGCAGGGAAATCAGAAATATGATCCTGACGCGCTTAACAGGCAGGTAGGCTTCAGACAAAAGGAAATTGGCGCCGATGATCCACTCTTTCGATTCCAGACGCTTGAAAGAGCTCAGGGTTTTCAGGCCACGAGAATTTACGGTTTCTTCCGTACCTTCAAAACCTTTTATGGCTCGATCCAGCAGCCGATTGGCATCAGGCGGAATGTCCTGCTTCATGATCCTACTCGTGTCAGGATGAATAATCATCGTTCTATTGGTGTCAAAGAGGAACATATAGCCGGTTCGGCCGATCTTGTGCTGATTTAGTCCCCCCGGAAAGTTAGATTGCAGCAGGTCGATACTTCCACCAAGTACAGCCAGAACGTTACCGTTTGAATCCAGAATCGGGGCGGTCAGCATAATTGCGGGGTGCTGGTGAGGCTGAGAAGATAAATAGGGGTCGGATATATAGGGGGCTCTGTTAGCAAAGGTCTTTTTCAGATAATCGCTGTGGGAGAAATCCTTTCCGATGCGGGAAACACCCAAAGGGAGTTCGGCAATAATACGCCCCTGACGGTCGAAAAGAAACAGCCCGTTGTCGAACATGCTGGTAAATTCTGTCCGTTCCAGGAGGAAAGCAAGTGCTTCATTGGGATCTGAGATCTGCTCCGGAGTAAGCTTGCGAGAAAGAGCAATCAGCGGTTTGTGAAAATCAGCAAGTTTTTGGTCAACTTCGTCTGCCAGATTGGATACAACCTGAAACTGCTGTTTTGAAATGGATTCTTTGATATACCCCTGCAGGAGGTACTGGATCAGAAACAGCAGGCCAAACAGTGCGATCGTTACGGCCAAAGGGAAAAGCAGAGTAAGTTTTGTTTTCAGGGTAAATCGGGGCATACATGAACCTGCATAAAGTCGGAGCATTGAAAAACATTCGTCGCGACAATAACACAGTTATAGAGAATTACTTATATCAATATTTTATGCCCAATAATTATCTCGCTGAAGCACCCTCCGAACTGTTTTTGTTAGTAAGCACAAGGTTTCCACAGCGTTTCTTTGCTAAAAACAACATCGTTAATGCACTTATTCCGTTTACCATGGGCAAGAAAGTTCTGAACGTTTCAGCCAACTTTTCTTTGGACAAGAGCCTGCCCATACAGTAATATGACGGAATTTCAACAGGTATAAGAGGAGCATTTGATTGGACAAACTCATCATCAAAGGCGGAAAAAAACTAAAGGGTGACGTAACGATCAGCGGCTCCAAGAACGCCTCACTCCCGATTTTTGTTGCGACCATTCTAGCCCCCGGAATCAACCAGATCAGCAATGTGCCGTTTTTGCGTGACATCAATACCACCATCAAAGTGTTGGAATCACTCGGCGCGCAGGTCGATGGCAACGGCAACGTAGTCAAAATCGACACAACAAACATCAACAGCCATGAGGCAACTTACGATCTGGTCAAAACCATGCGAGCCTCGGTTCTTGTTTTGGGCCCCCTTCTGGCCCGCTTCGGCAAGGCGCGGGTCTCGTTACCGGGCGGCTGCGCGATCGGAGCACGCCCGATCAATCTGCATCTGAAAGGACTGCAGGCGCTTGGCGCCGAAATAACACTTGAACATGGCTATGTTGAAGCAAAGTGCCGACGCCTCAAAGGCTCCCGCATCAACTTTGACGTATCAACCGTCGGCGGCACGGAGCATCTGATGATGGCCGCCGCAACAGCGAAAGGTGAAACCCTGCTTGAGAATGCTGCCCGCGAACCTGAAATCGTAGACCTGGCCCTGTATCTGAACCGCATGGGCGCCAAGATCGAGGGGGCCGGCACCGATACCATCAGGATTCAGGGCGTGACCGAACTGTCGGCGGCCAATTACGAGGTCATGCCGGACCGTATCGAAGCCGGGACTTTTATGATAGCAGCGGCGATGACCGGCGGAGATATTCGCATTCACCGCATGAAGCTGGAACATCTCGATGCGCTGGCGTTCAAGATGCAGGATGCAGGGGTTGAAATCACCAGCCGTGACGGCGTTGTGAGGGTCAAAGGGCCTAAGAGGGTCAAAAGCGTCAACATTAAAACCCGCCCCTACCCCGGATTTCCTACCGACATGCAGGCCCAGTTCATGGCCATGATGTGCGTGGCAGATGGGGCCAGCGTTATCTCGGAAAATATCTTTGAAAACCGCTTCATGCACGTATCCGAGCTGCAGCGTTTCGGTGCCGACATCACGGTTGAAGGAAGCACGGCTACGATCAAGGGCATCAAAGCCCTGTCAGGCGCTCCGGTTATGGCCACCGACCTGCGGGCCTCGGCATCGTTGATCCTGGCCGGACTGGCTGCCGACGGCACGACTGAAGTATCACGAATCTACCACCTGGACCGCGGCTATGATTCTATCGAGAAAAAATTTGCCGCACTCGGTGCGGATATCGTGAGAGTTAAAGAATGAATGACTGGATTACCATTGCTATCCCTAAGGGGCGCATCCTGGAAGAATCGGTCGAGATGTTCGGGAAGATCGGCATCGACTGCCGTGAACTGCTCTCCGATTCCCGCAAGCTGATCTTTGAAAACAAGGAACAGCGTATGCGCTATATGATTGTGCGGGCTACCGACGTTCCGACCTACGTGGAATATGGCAGCGCCGACCTCGGCATCGTCGGCAAGGACACGCTGATGGAACAGTGCAAGGATGTCTATGAACCGCTCGACCTCAAATTCGGCTACTGCCGCATGATGGTCGCCGAGCCGGCCGACCTGGCAAAAGTGGACGATCCCTCGTACTGGTCGCATATCCGCATCGCCACCAAATACCCGCATGTGACCGAAAACTATTTTGCCGCCAAAGGGGTGCAGGTCGAGATCATCAAGCTCTATGGTTCAATAGAACTGGCGCCGCTGGTCGGCCTCTCAGACAGGATCGTCGATCTGGTTTCCACCGGCGAAACGATGCGTCAGAACGGCCTGGTCGAGGTCGAAACCATTGCCGAGATCACCACGCGCCTGATCGTTAACCGGGCCAGCCTGAAAACAAAAAACGACCGTATTTCACAAATCATCCAGGGATTGGAGCAGTTGCTTCAGTCGCACTGAGCAAGGTAGAGTATGCTTTTTATCGACATCAATGATTCAGGTTTCGCTCAAAAGTTTGACGCTATTCTTTCACGCGGTGAAGAGAGCGGCCGCGAAGTTGAGCAGGTCGTGCTTGATATAATTTCCGATGTCCGCCTGCGCGGTGATGACGCGGTGCTGGAACTGACACGCAGATTTGATCGACTGGAAGCCGTATCTGTTCAGCAGTTGGAGGTTACCCCAGCGGAAATCGAAGCGGCCTTTGCCCAGGTTTCTGATGATGAAATCGCTGCACTCCGCCTGGCTGTCACCCGTGTTACCAGGTTCCACGAGAAGCAAAAGCAGCAGACCTGGATTTCCACTGAAGAGCCTGACATCATGCTGGGGCAGAAGGTTACGCCGCTGTCGCGGGTCGGCATCTACGTTCCGGGTGGCAAGGCCAGCTACCCCTCCAGTGTCATTATGAACGCAGTACCGGCTCGCGTGGCAGGGGTAGGCGAAATCATCATGGTAGCGCCATCACCCGGTGGCGAGATCAGTCCTCATGTTCTCGTGGCCGCCAGCCTGTCCGGCGTTGACCGCATCTTCCGGATCGGCGGTGCGCAGGCCGTTGCGGCGCTTGCCTACGGCACGGCAACAATCCCGCAGGTTGACAAGATCACAGGACCTGGCAACATTTATGTTGCCACCGCCAAGAAGCTGGTGTTCGGCCAGGTCGGCATCGATATGATCGCCGGACCGAGCGAGATTCTGGTGATCAATGACGGCAGCGGCAATCCGGTCCACATCGCCGCAGATCTCCTCTCTCAAGCCGAACATGATGAACTTGCGTCATCGATTCTGATAACGACCGACCGCACCTTTGCCGAAAAGGTGGCTGCCGCGGTGGAGCTCCAGCTGGCATCGCTTTCACGCGAAGCAATCGCCCGCGCTTCATGGGAAAAGTACGGGGCGATTATTATCGCTGATACGCTGGATGAGGTGATTGCGTTCTCGAACCGCATCGCTCCGGAGCATCTGGAACTGGCGGTTGCCGATCCGTTTGCAATATTGTCGCAGATCACCAACGCCGGTGCGATTTTCATGGGACACTGGACCCCGGAGGCGGCAGGAGATTATCTGGCTGGGCCGAACCACACCCTGCCGACCAGCGGCACATCCCGCTTCTTCTCCCCGCTCTCGGTTGATGATTTTGTCAAAAAGTCGTCGATCGTCTATTTTTCAAAGGGCGGGCTGCAGCGATTAGGCAATGACATTGTCAGAATCGCCGAACTGGAAGGGCTGGAAGCACATGGACGATCTGTAAGTATTAGATTGGAGAATTAATGTGACGTACCTTAGACCAAACATCGCTTCTATGAAAGGCTATGTCCCCGGTTTTCAACCGGATGACGTGGCATCATGGATCAAACTCAATACCAACGAAAACCCCTATCCCCCTTCCACTAAAGTTGTCGAAGCGATTCTGGCCGAACTGGGAAGTGACGGAGCCTCGCTGCGTACCTATCCGAGCGCCTCCAGCCAGAGATTGCGCGAAGTTGCAGGAGAACTGTACGGCTTCGATCCCTCCTGGATCATCATGGCCAACGGCTCCGATGAAGTACTTAACAACCTGATCAGGGCCTGTGCCGGAGAGGGGCAGGATGTCGGCTATGTCCATCCCTCCTACTCCTATTACTCGACGCTGGCTGAGATCCAGGGAGCGGCTGTCTGCACCTACGGCCTTACCGATTCCTACAAGGTAGAAGCGTTCCCCGAGTATTACAACGGCAAGATATTCTTCCTGACGACCCCCAACTCGCCGCTCGGCTTCGCATTTCCGCTGGATTACATCGAGGAGCTGGCCCGAAACTGCGCGGGACTGCTGGTGATTGATGAGGCCTATGCCGACTTTGCCGATCAGAACGCGCTCCAACTGGTTAAAAAGTACGATAATGTTGTCGTCACCCGCACTTTTTCTAAAAGCTACGCCCTGGCCGGTATGCGCCTCGGGCTGGCAATTGCCCGCCCTGAGATTATTGCCGCACTCGACAAGATCCGTGATCACTACAACCTTGATCGGCTGGCCCAGGCTGCGTGCGTTGCCGCCCTGCAGGACCAGACCTACTTCCGTGAATCCTGCCGCAAGATCATCGAGACCCGCGAATGGTTTACCATGGAGCTGAACGCAATCGGCTATAGCGTAGTGCCATCACAGGGAAACTTCGTGTTTGCCTCGCCGCCGGACAAAAACGGTAAACGGGTGTATGACGGCCTGTTCGAACGCAATATTCTGGTACGCCTGCTTTCCGATCCGCTGCTGGCCCATGGTCTAAGAATTTCTATCGGGACGAGAAAAGAAATGGAAACAACACTGGCTGCTATTAATAAAATCGGCTAAAGGATTTTACATGCCCCTCAGAGATATGTACGAGCATTGCGGACAGTGCGGCTTCATTTATGCCCGAGTAGATACCGAGAGCTGGGGTAAAAACAGTGCGCGCCGCATCATGTGCCCGGTCTGCGGCTGGACCGCCTACGAAGAGATTGACTGGGAAAGCGGCGAACCCGAAGTAGTCACCCGCAATGTTGCCAAAGGTTATGGTGCGTTCCGCCTGCTCCCTCCGGGTGGGTACTGTGGCTACAATGCCTTTCACGCCCCCCCGGCAGTCGAAGTGCTCAACACGCTTATGGAACTCCTTTCCGACAAGGGCTGGAAGGGATATATCTCATTGTGGGATGACGACAAGAAAAAAGCGACTCTGGTTCATGGCAGCCCCCTGAGCAAATTCGCCCTGCTGAAACAAAAATTGACTGAGGAGTGTCATGATGAGCCGCACAGCGACAATTGAACGAATCACAAAAGAAACCAGAATAAAGCTGTCTCTCACAATTGATGGCTCGGGGAATGCGGCCATCTGTACGTCGGTGCCGTTTCTCGACCACATGCTTAATCTTTTTGCCCGCCATGGTCTTTTTGATCTTGACGTAGAGGCGAATGGTGACATCGATATTGACTTTCACCATACGGTCGAAGATATCGGGATAGTTTTAGGCGAGGCCTTCAAGCAGGCGCTGGGAGAGAAAAAAGGAATCCGCCGCTATGGCCAGGCTACCGTTCCGATGGATGAAACATTAGCCAGCGTGGCCGTGGACATCTCCGGAAGACCATATCTGGTGTATCATGTCAACCTGCCTAAAGTTAAGATCGGCGAGTTCGATGTAGAACTGGCGCGGGAGTTTTTCCAGGCATTTGTCAACCACTGCGGCCTTAACCTGCATATCAACGTCATGTACGGCGATAACGTTCACCACATCATTGAGGCCTGCTTCAAGGCGTTTGCCCGGGCTATGGACACAGCCAGCCAGCTTGACCCCCGCGTGGAAGGCGTCATGTCAACAAAAGGGGTCCTGTGATTTAAGCACACTTTATACACTACAAAAAAAGGGCGGCCCGAATTCGGTGCCGCCCTTTTTTACATATAGTCGCAGATTATGCTTACTTGATTTCCTTCAGCATAACCTTGGCCTTCTTGGCTTCCTCACTTTTCGGGAAAACCTCTATCAGCTTCTTCAATACATATTTGGCGCTTTTGGAGTCCTTGATCTCATTGAAGGCCATAGCCTGTTTCAGCATGGCAGCAACAACTTTCTCCTTGCCGGGATAGTTTTTGATGACGTCCTGATAAGACAGGATTGCCGATTCATAGTTTTTTTCACTGTAGTAAGTCTCACCTATCCAGTAGTGAGCATTTGCTGCAAGCTCATGTTTGGGGTTCTGGTCAAGGAATTTGGTAAACTGTTCCCGTGCAGTAGCAACATCACCGGCTTTTAGCGAGTCAAGCCCTTTCAAATAGAACGAATCCGGTGCAGAAGCAGCCTCATCTTTTTTTGCCTTGGCTGTATCGGCCATTTTTTTCGCGAGCGAATCAATTACAGCCTGTTGTTTCAGAATACGTTCTTCCAGGGCGATGATACGTTTATCGGCATCTTCGCGATAACGAGCCAAGTCTTCAGCAGGTTTTTTAACAGCAAGGGTAGCGTCGTCAAGTTTGCCGTTCAGAGCCTGCATATCACTCTTGGTGCTGTCAATTGTCGCCTGGATGTCTGCCGACATTTTTCGGACGGCAGATACGTCAGCCTTGAAGCCCTTTTCGATTGCCCCGACGCTTACTTTTGATTCTTCGCGGACGCTGGCAAGGTCTCTTTCAACGGTAAAAAGACGGGTCTTAATTGAATCCACATCATTACGGACATTCTCAAGTGATCCCTGTGAAGCGCATCCTGCCAGAGATGACACAAGCAACAGCGCAATAAGTTTCATATTGTTCATATGGGTTAATTCTCCTGTGTCAATATAATCACAATGAACATATATCACGTGTTAATTCAGTTGACAAGTTTCAGTAACTACAGTTTAAAAAGGCAACTACGATGAATGTGATGGCAAAACTCTGGATTTACACTTGACAAAAACGGCGTATTCCATTAACTATCTACCGTTTTTGGGCCATACAGCAAGAATGCCACCGATTGGCTATTCATATTTAAACAGGAGGAAGTAAAAAAATGGAACAGTATGCAATTGTTTTTGCCTTAGTCTGTGCCGCAGCAGCCGTAGCCTACGGCCTGATTACGGCAAGCTGGATTTTGGGTTTGCCTCAGGGCAATGACCGGATGAAACAGATCGCCGCAGCGATTCAGGAAGGAGCCGGCGCCTACATGAAACGCCAGTACACGATTATCGCTGTGGTTGGTGTAATCATGTTCATCGCTCTGTTTGCAACTCTTGGAGCCAAGACTGCGGTCGGTTTTGCGGTTGGCGCACTTTTTTCCGGCCTGACCGGTTTTATCGGGATGTTTGTCTCGGTACGTGCCAATGTGCGTACGACTGAAGCCGCCAAAAGCGGCATCACAAAAGCCCTCAACGTAGCGTTCAAGGGTGGTGCCATCACCGGTATGCTGGTGGTTGGCCTCGGTCTTCTCGGCGTTGCCGGTTACTACATGATCCTTTTGAAACTCATGCCTGGAGCACCGGTTAAAGACGTTGTCACTCAGTTGGTAGGCCTCGGTTTTGGTGGTTCGCTGATCTCCATCTTCGCCCGTCTCGGTGGCGGCATCTTCACCAAGGGCGCCGATGTCGGTGCTGACCTGGTAGGTAAGGTTGAAGCCGGTATTCCTGAAGATGACCCCCGCAATCCTGCTGTTATCGCCGACAATGTCGGTGACAACGTAGGCGACTGCGCCGGTATGGCCGCTGACCTTTTTGAAACCTACGCCGTAACCCTGATTGCTGCCATGCTCCTGGGCGCCATCACCTTTACCGGCAATGCCGCTTCCGTCAGCTACCCGCTGATCCTGGGCGGCATATCGATCATTACCTCCATCATCGGCACCTATTTCGTTAAGCTTGGCTCCAGCGGCAAAATCATGTCGGCTCTTTACAAAGGGTTGATCGCTTCGGCCGTGCTCGCCTGCATCGCCTTCTATTTCGTCACGGCACAGATGTTTCCCGCCGGGCTCACCAACGCTGCCGGCGTAACCTTCAGTGCCATGAACATCTTCATCTCGGCTATAGTCGGCCTGGTTGTTACCGGTGCTATCTTCTGGATTACCGAGTATTACACTGCAACTGAGTACGGCCCTGTACAGCACATTGCCCAGGCATCCACAACCGGCCACGGCACCAATGTCATCGCCGGCCTGGGTGTCTCCATGAAGTCAACCGCTGCCCCGGTAATTGTCATCGCCGCCGGCATCATCGTTGCCTTCCAGTGCGCCGGTGTCTACGGTATTGCCATCGCCGCAGTATCGATGCTCTCACTGACCGGTATTGTCGTTGCAATGGATGCCTACGGTCCGATCACTGACAACGCCGGCGGCATTGCCGAAATGGCTGAACTGGACGATTCTGTGCGCGCCGTAACCGATCCTCTGGATGCTGTCGGAAACACCACTAAAGCGGTCACCAAGGGATATGCCATCGGTTCTGCCGGTCTGGCTGCCGTTATTCTCTTCACCTCCTATGTGGATGAATTGAACCACGCGCTGCAACTTGCCGGAAAAGAGATCATCAAATTCGACCTCTCCGACCCGTACATCATTGTCGGCCTCTTCATCGGCGGCATGCTCCCTTACTACTTCGCTGCCCAATGCATGGAAGCGGTTGGTAAAGCCGGCGGCGCAGTTGTTGTCGAAGTACGTCGTCAATTCCGCGAGATCAAGGGTATTATGGAAGGCACCGGCAAGCCGGATTATGCCGCCTGCGTCGATATCGTCACCAAGACCGCTCTGAAAGAGATGGTTATTCCCGGCCTGATTCCAATCCTGGCCCCGGTTGTAGTAGGCTTCACTCTCGGTCCCAAGGCTCTGGGCGGCGTAATCGTCGGCACCATTGTTACAGGTATCTTCGTTGCCATCTCCATGACCACCGGTGGCGGAGCATGGGATAACGCCAAAAAGTACATCGAAGACGGCCACCATGGCGGCAAGGGCGGCGATGCCCACAAGGCTGCCGTTACCGGCGATACCGTCGGCGATCCATACAAGGACACTGCCGGACCGGCAATCAACCCGATGATCAAGATCATCAACATTGTTTCCCTGCTCATCGTACCATTGCTGGCAAAGTGGATGATGTAGTTCCTGATGCATCTATTGTTTCAGTTAGGCGGTACGGGGATTTACCCCGTACCGCCTTTTTCTTTGCTTTCAGTATCAAAAGGGATATAATCTGCCAGTTTTGCATCTAAACCGGCAACAATCACCTGAAGCCTGAAAGGTTATCAATAAATGAGCACTCCCTTAAGCAAGAAAATGTTGATTAATGTTATGCATCCTGAGGAGACTCGCGTTGCGATCGTACACGACGGCCGTCTGATGGAGCTGAACATAGAAATCAGCGGCAAGGAACAGATCAAAGGTAATATTTACAAAGGCGTCGTCCTTCGTGTCGAACCGGGGCTTCAGGCAGCTTTTGTCGACATCGGCCGCGCCAAGCCCGGCTTTCTCCAGATAGGTGAACTGCACCCCGATTACTGGGAGTGGCGCGATGACATCCCGGAAGAACAGCGCAAACGACGCCCACGCATCCAGGAGGTGTTGAGACGCGGGCAGGAGTTAGTGGTACAGATCGAGAAGGATGAGCGAGACAACAAAGGTTCTGCGCTTACCAGTTACCTCTCTCTGCCGGGTCGTTACATGGTCATAATGCCGGGCAGCGATTCAACCGGTATCTCTCGCAAGGTGGAGCAGGACGGGGCACGCAAGAAATTAAAAGAGATTGTGGGTGAGATGGATATTCCTGAAGGAATGGGATATATCATCCGCACTGAAGCGGTTGGACGTACTCCGGAGGAGTTACAGAAGGATTTCACAAATTTAACAGAGTTGTATGAATCTATCAAACAGCGGGCTTCTGAAATAAAGGGCGCTGGAGAGATATATCGCGACAGCGGCCTGATCATTCGCACTATACGGGACTACTTTTCGGATGACATTGATGAAGTACTGGTTGACAGCAAGGATGCCTACCGTGAGGCCAAGGAATTTTTCCGTGACACTATGCCTGCCTGTGAAAAACGGGTAAAGCTTCATAAAGAAAAACGACCGATATTTTCCCGCTTTCAGTTAGAAGAGCAGATTGATCAAATCTATGAGAAACGTGTACCTTTACCATCCGGAGGCTCTCTGATTATTGAGCCGACTGAGGCTTTAGTCTCCATAGATGTCAATTCGGGGAAGTCAAGCGGTGAACGGGGCATCGAAGACACCGCCTTCAAGACCAATAATGAGGCAGCTGAAGAGGTAGCCCGTCAGCTGCGGCTACGCGACCTGGGCGGACTGATTGTTATCGACTTCATTGATATGCGCGAAAATAAGCATAACAGCGAGGTTGAGAAAACTCTTAAAAATGCCCTCAAAATGGATAAGGCCCGAGTCAACGTCGGCCGCATTTCACAGTTTGGGATCATGGAGATGTCGCGCCAGCGGATCGCCAAGACGCTGAATGATGCGATTCATCTGGAATGTCCGCACTGCGAAGGTCGTGGCAAAGTCAAATCGGTTGAAGCCATGGCGGTCTCTTTCCTGCGCAAGGTCCACGCTGCTGCTGCCAAGGGGACCGTTGCCGAAGTACGCGGAGGACTGCCGCTTGAAGTGGCATATTATCTGCTCAACCGTAAAAAGCGTGAACTGACCCAGATTGAAAACGATTACGAGATTGAAGTGACCGTCAAGGGCAAAACATCTTTCCTGCTCAATCAACTGGAACTTGAAACGATAAAACGTGAAAAGCCGCACCTTGAAGATGTTCTTAAGAGTGAAGCAGAAGCGGAAGAAGCCCACAAACCGGTAGTCCCAAGCGATTCCGCCCCACAGATGACGATGGATGAGGAAATAACCGAAGTCGCCGCTCCTGCCGAGGGGAGCAAAAAACGGAAACGTCGCAAAAAGAAGAAAAAAACGGTTGGTGATGTTCATCAGGACGCATCGGCACTTGACCACCCCGAGGAAGAGATCGTCCTGAACAGCGCCTCTGCGACTGAAGAAGTTCCTGTAATAGCCGACCTCACCGTTTCTGAAACAAGTGACAGTGCTGCTGATTCAGCTGCGAAGCCCAAAAAGAGGAAGCGCCGCCGCAGTCGCAGTAAAGCTCATAAGGACCTGGAGCACTCTGTTGACGGGACACCTGTTGCACCTGTTTTTGAGACTGTTACTCCGGAGGCTCTTGTTCCCGCCGTAACGCTCAAAGAAACCGTGACTGAAGCCAAGCCGAAACGTGCCCGTACACCACGCAAGAAAAAAGCTGAAGTTACGGCCGCAGAGCCCGCCGTTTCCCAGCCTGTAGTTGAAATAGCAGCGGTTTCCGAGCCCACACCGGCTCAAAAGAAACCACGTCGGCCAGCAGCTAAAAAGAGCATTAAAGTTGCACCACCCGTATCAGCGGATCTGCCGGATGTAACTCCTGAAAAAGCTAAACCGGCTAAACGGGCACCAGCTCCAAAACGACCAAAAAAGAATCCGTAAATTCAGTAACCTGGTGTAAATACCTGCTACTGAAATCATCCTTTTTTCTTGACCTGAATGGCAGTAAACGATATTTATTTCTGCTTGATTAAGAACCATGAAAAACAGATCCAGAGTGAACAAGAACCTTGTTCTTACTTACTAAACATCATTTTTGAAGCGAAAGGTTGAATCACCATCATGGAAGAACTCAGTGAACTACTGCTTCAGAGACGCCGCAAGGTTGACGCGCTTTGGGAAGCGGGCATAAACCCATACCCTAACGACTTCAAACCCCAGCACACTTCGGCCGACATTGTCGCCACCTACGGCACCATAGAGCAGCTCGACGCCGCTGATGCCAGCATAACGGTAGCCGGGCGCATTCTGGCCCGGAGATCATTTGGCAAAGCCGCTTTTATTCAGCTGCAGGATCGAAAAGGGCGCATTCAACTCTATGTAAAAAAAGACCAAATCGGTGAAGAAGCGTTTGATACTTTTGATACGTTCGACATCGGTGATATTATTGGAGCTGAAGGTTATCCTTTTCGCACCAAGACCGGTGAGCTTTCCCTGCATATCCGCTCAATTCGGCTACTGGTCAAGTCTCTCCTGCCGCTGCCGGAAAAATTCCACGGACTGACCGATGTCGAGACCCGTTACCGCCAGCGTTACGTTGACCTGATTGTAAATCCGGAAGCGCGTGAAATATTTTTCAAACGCTCCCGCATCGTCAACCTGATCCGCAGCTTCATGTCTGACCGGGATTTTCTCGAAGTTGAGACTCCCATGATGCATCAGATCCCCGGTGGTGCGACGGCACGCCCGTTCATAACTCATCACAACACTCTCGATATGGAGTTGTATCTCCGAGTAGCACCGGAACTGTATCTGAAGCGTCTTGTAGTGGGCGGCCTGGAACGTGTTTTCGAAATAAACCGTAATTTCCGCAACGAAGGTATTTCGGTACGCCACAATCCGGAATTTACCATGATGGAATTCTATCAGGCATACGCAACATACGAAGATCTTATGGACTTCACCGAAGAGCTGTTCTGCCATATCGCACAGGAAGTCCTCGGAACGCTCAATTTCACTAATCAGGGGGTTGATATCAGTTTTCAGCGCCCCTGGAAGCGATTAACGGTCCGGGATGCAATACTGGAATATGGCGACATAGAAGTAAAACAGCTCGACGACCGGGACCTGGCCCTGTCATTCGCCCGCAGCATCGGTCTGTCATTACCTGACGGGATCAGCTATGGCAAGCTTCTAATGGAAATTTTCGAAGAGGTGGCCGAGCACAAGCTGATCCAGCCGACCTTTATCACCGCCTACCCCACAGAGGTTTCACCGTTATCACGCAAGAACGACCACAACCCTGAAATAGTCGATCGTTTTGAACTGATTATCGGAGGGCGTGAAATTGCCAATGCCTTCTCCGAATTAAATGATCCGGTAGACCAGAAAGAGCGTTTTCTCGCTCAGGTTGCCGAAAAAGACAAGGGAGATGAAGAAGCTCACTATATGGATGAGGATTATGTCCGTGCCCTGGAGTACGGCCTGCCTCCGACTGCTGGTGAGGGGATCGGCATTGATCGCCTGGTAATGTTGCTGACGGACTCCCCGTCGATTCGGGATGTAATCCTGTTCCCGCAGTTGCGCAAGGAAGTCAAATAACCGATGCCATTCGAACTTTTCATTGGCCTGCGCTACCTGAAGGCCAAACGCAAATCTACCTTTATTTCAATTATAACACTTATCTCCACCGCCGGAGTTGCTCTGGGTGTCATGGCTCTGATAGTTGTGCTGGCCGTCATGACCGGCTTCGAAAACGACCTGAAGGATAAGATACTGGGCACTAACGCCCATATCGTGGTCATACGAAGCGGCGCACCGATGGAGGAGTATCGATCTGTGATTGAAAAGCTGAAAGGATTCAAAGGAGTCCAGGCGGCTACACCTTTTATCTACAACCAGGTCATGCTCTCGTCCGGCAAGAATGTATCCGGTGTTGTTCTGCGCGGAATCGATGTCGCAACCGACCGCAAGGTTACACGGCTCAGCAAATCCGTAGTAGAGGGGAGTATAGACGGTCTTGATCCAAAAATGGGACAGGGAGCAGACACTACACCAGGCTTGATGGTCGGAAAAGAGTTGGCCAAGCATCTCAACCTGTTCCTGGGCGATAAAGTCAACGTCATCTCGCCGATGGGTAATATCACCCCGCTCGGTATGATGCCACGCATGAAACCGTTCAGGGTTACCGGGATTTTCAACACCGGAATGTTTGAGTACGACTCGACTTTGGCCTACGTAAGCCTTGACCAGGCACAGCGTTTTTTTGACCTCGGCGACACCGTCACAGGCATACAACTCAAGGTTGAGGATGTGTATCACACCGATAAACTGGTTCACTTGATAAACCGTGAAATGGGGGTTAACTTCTACGCGCGTGACTGGATGCAGATGAACAAGAACATTCTGTTTGCCCTGAAAACTGAAAAAGTCGTCATGTTCATTATCCTGACCCTGATCGTGCTGGTGGCCGCCTTTGGTATCGCCTCAACACTCTTCATGGTTGTTATGGAAAAAACCAGGGATATCGCCATTCTCAAATCAATGGGAGCAACGGCCGCCAGCATCATGAAAATCTTTGTGTTTGAAGGATTGATAATAGGGGTTATCGGCACGCTTGTTGGTGTTGCTTCGGGCCTTTTAATTGCTTTCAATCTGGAACAGATCATCAGCGTTATCCAGAAAATAACCGGACAAAATTTCTTCAGTAAGGATATCTACTATATCGACCGTTTCCCTTCGTTGGTAGTGCCGTCTGATGTCGTGCTGATTTCAGTAACAGCTGTGCTGATTTCGTTTCTGGCCACGCTCTATCCGGCATGGCAGGCGTCAAGAATGCTGCCGGCAGAGGCACTTCGTTATGAGTAGTCTTCTTGAAGTGCGTGGTCTCAGTAAAACTTACGGCAGCGGCACAAACAGGCTCGATGTTCTCAGCGAGATCAATCTCGATCTTTTGGCCGGGACAACGACCGCTCTTGTTGGCGCCTCTGGAGCCGGCAAAAGCACCTTAATGCATCTTCTCGGAGCTCTTGATCGCCCGACTTCCGGGACGGTCTGTTTTCGCGGCGAAGATATATTCAAGAAAAATGAGAGTCAACTGGCTGCGTTCAGAAATCGAAGTATTGGCTTTGTATTTCAGTTCCATCACCTGCTCCCGGAATTCACTGCGCTGGAAAACGTCATGATGCCGGCTTTGATCGCCAGAGTGCCTCGCAGCAAGGCCATTAACATGGCCGAGGGATTGTTGCAGGACGTTGGCCTTGGACAGCGCATGACTCATCGGCCCGGAGAATTGTCAGGCGGCGAACAGCAACGAGTGGCAATTGCCAGGGCTCTGGCACTTGAACCTGAACTTTTACTTGCCGATGAGCCGACCGGCAACCTCGACATGAAAACCAGCGACGGTATTCATGCAATGCTGACGGAGCTGCAGATCAAAAAGGGACTGACTTTGGTGATCGTTACTCACAACGAGCGTCTGGCTGCGGCCATGGGAACCACCATTCACCTGCTTGACGGAAGAATAGAAAAAACCACATAACTCCGGGGGAAGCGTGACCAGTTTAAAAAACATATTGTCAGCCATGCTGATAACACTGATTAGCCTCTCGACACTTGCATATGCTGAAGGTGAGAAACTGGTAGAAGTCAGAATAGAAGGAAATCGTCGCATCGAATCTGCGGCGATTCTGAATGTAATCAAAGTGACCGCCGGCGATACACTCCATGACAACAAAACTGATGCCGACATTCGAGCCATCTATAAACTTGGCCATTTTCAGGATGTTCAGGCTTTAAAAGTAGTGTCGGACAAAGGGGTCGTACTGGTCTATCAGGTACAGGAAAAGCCGATTGTCCGCGAGATCACTTTTGAGGGCAATAAGGAGCTTACAACTGATAAACTTAAAGAAGCGCTCGAGTTTCGCAGAAATTCCGTTTTTTCATCAAAAGACCTCGCAAAGAGTGTTGTCAAGATCAAGAAAATGTATGGCGATGAAGGATATTATCTAGCTGACGTTCAGACTGAAATAAAGAAAAGTTCGGCAAGCGAACTGACTGTTATTCTTAAAGTAGTCGAGGGTGATAAAATACTTATAAAAGAGATCCGCCTTGACGGCAACAAAGCGTTCAGTAATAGCAAGCTGAAGGGGGTCATGGAAACCAAAGAAAAATGGTTCATGTCCTGGCTGACCGGCGCCGGCACCTACAAGGAAGAGGTCCTCAAAAATGATGCCTTATTGCTTTCCGACTATTACCTCAATAACGGCTATGTCAACATTAAGATCGGTGAACCGGCGGTAAAGCTGAATGAAACCAAAACGGCCCTGGATGTCTACATTGGCATTACCGAGGGAGAACAATACCGGATCGGCGAGATCGGTTTCAAAGGAGAGTTGCTTGATCCTGCTGCGGATTTGAGGAAAAAACTGCGGAGTGAACCGGGCGAGATTTTCAACCGTTCCATCCTGCGCACCGATATTGGAGTTCTGACCGATGTGTACGGCGACAAGGGGTATGCCTTTGCCACTATCAATCCGCAGACCCGCCTGGACAGCGACAAGAAAACCGTTGATATGACCTTTGATATTGAGAAGGGTGAGCTGGTATCAATTGAACGGATCAATATCGCCGGCAACCCTAAAACCCGCGACAAAGTTATTCGCCGTGAAATGCGAGTCGCTGAAAGCGGGCTATACAGCGCAACCGGTTTGAAGCGCAGCAAGCAGAACCTTATGAATCTGGGCTTCTTTGAGGAAGCCAACATCGCTACTGCCAAAGGGAGCGCCAGCAATAAACTCAACGTAAATGTCGATGTCAAAGAGAAACCTACAGGTACTTTCAGTATTGGCGGCGGTTACAGTTCTCTGGACGGCTTTATCGGCCAGGGGTCAATCCAGCAGGCCAACTTTCTTGGCATGGGTCTGAAGGCTAATCTTTCCGCCTCAATCGGTGGTTCTTCGCAAACTTATGCCTTGGGACTGACTGACCCATACTTCCTCGACACCAAGTGGAATCTGGGCGGCGACATCTACCGTTCAGAAAGAGATTATACCGATTATACCAGACGACTCGTCGGTGGTGACATCAAGGGTGGTTACCCTATCAGCGATTTTATCGGCACCTTCCTGATGTATAAGTATGAAATAAAGGATCTATTTAAACCGAGCGTGGCATATCAGGCACTTCATGATGGTCTCCCTGGTTCTTACCCGCTTGGAACGACCACAACGAGTTCAGTATACAGCAGTATCACCCATAACAATACCGACTACAGAATGGATCCATCGACCGGTATGATCAATTCACTTTCAGTTGAGTATGCCGGTCTGGGGGGCGACAATAAATATGCCCGTTTCATTATGGATAACACTTACTTTCACCCGCTCTACAAAAAACTTATCGCTTCGACTAAATTAACGCTTGGCTATATAAAAGATGTAGGACAACCGATTCCTATCGATGAAAAGTTCTACCTTGGTGGAATATATTCATTGCGCGGCTACCAAACCAGAACAGTTTCACCGATTGATAATTTTGGCGGTTCTATCGTATATCTCGGCGGCAACAAGGAAATCATCGGCAACGTCGAATTAACGTTGCCGCTACTCTCTGAAGTCGGCCTTAAAGGGGTGTTTTTTTTCGACTATGGGAATTCATTCGATGACAAAGCAGCCATTTTTGATACCATGCTGATGAGCTATGGCTTTGGAATTCGTTGGGCGTCCCCTATCGGTCCGCTACGTCTGGAATATGGTATCCCGATCAACCCAAGAAGCATTGACAGCACAAGCGGCAGGCTCGAGTTTTCTATTGGCAGTATGTTTTAACCCTTAATCCCCCTTTGCAAAGTGGGATTGAGGGGGGTTAGATTTTGATTCATTTTTAAGGGCTGACGCCCATAACTATTAAAGGAGAAACATTCATGAAACGGGTAATTCTGGCTGGTATCGTAGCGGCATGCATTGTGTCAACATCTGTTTTTGCAGCAGACCTGAAACTTGGCTATATCGACATGCAGCGGGCGCTGAACGGTTCCGAGGCGGGAAAAGAAGCAAAGGAGCAGTTGGCCGCCAAAGTCAAGAAGTACCAGGACGAAATCAATGTAAAGCAGGAAGATCTTAAAAAACTGAAAGACGAACTGGAAAAACAGGGCATGCTGCTCTCCGATTCCGCCCGTGCCTCTAAAGAAAAAGATTATCAAAACAAGCTGAAAGATTTTCAACGCTTCACCAAGGATGCTCAGGATGAACTCCAGGGTAAAGATGAAGAACTGACCCGCAGAATCCTGGAAGGGATGGAGAAAGTCATTCAAGAGTACGGCCGTCAGAAGGGGTACACATTCATTTTCGTGAAAAATGAGAGCATGTTGT
The DNA here is from genome assembly GCA_025360785.1 of Geobacter sp. GTDB lineage: Bacteria > Desulfobacterota > Desulfuromonadia > Geobacterales > Pseudopelobacteraceae > JACRCG01. Next base: position 9,529 of record JANYBN010000155.1, on the reverse strand, counting down.
TCGTAGACGAAAAAGCAGATCTGACAGAAGAAGTGTTGAAGTTGTTCAATTCCAACCGAAAGAAGTAACTAAATGGCACAGACAAAAACAGTTAAAGAGCTTGCTGATTATCTCGGCGGTGTTGTGCTGGGTGATGGAGCGGTTGTAATTTCCGGCTTGGGGGCTCTCGAAACCGCCGGACCTGACACACTGACTTTTCTCGCAAACCCTAAATATGCTGCCAAAGTAGCAGAAACATCCGCCGGCGCTGTCTTAATGGCACCTGGAAGCGAACGTTATGGGCGCACCGTCATTGAAGTTTCCAACCCCTATCTTGGCTTTGCCAAGCTACTGACACTGTTCTACACATCTCCCCACAAACCGATGGGGGTTCTTCCGGCGGCAATTGTCAGCGAAACAGCTACCATTGGCGAGGGAGCCAGTATTTATCCGGGGGCCTGCATCGGCAAAAATGTTGTAATTGGCGCACGTACAGTTATTTATTCCGGAGCGGTACTCTATGATGGTGTCGTCATCGGCGAAGAATGCACCATCCACGCTAACGCTGTTGTCCGTGAACGCTGCCGGTTAGGTAACCGCTGTATCATTCAGCCTGGAGCGGTCATCGGCTCCGACGGTTTTGGCTACGCTCCCGACGGTAGCGGCTACTACCGCATACCGCAAGTTGGCATTGTCGTATTGGAAGATGATGTGGAAATCGGTGCAAATACCTGCATAGACAGGGCTGCCATCGAGGTGACCCGCATCTGTCGCGGCACAAAACTCGACAATCTGGTACAGATTGCTCACAACTGCCAGATCGGCGAAAACTGCATGATCGTGTCACAAGTCGGCATATCCGGCAGCGCAAAGATAGGAAACCACGTTACGCTGGCCGGGCAGGTCGGCGTTGCCGGGCATCTCACGATCGGCGACAATGTCCTGGTCGGCGCCCAGTCAGGTGTACCGAGTTCGTTGCCGGCCAATGCCGCCTACAGCGGCACACCGACGATGCCGCACAAGGAATGGCTGAAATCTGCAATGGTCGTACCCCGCTTGCCGGAGATGAAGAAGGCTGTCTCGGCTCTTGAGAAGAGAGTTGCCGAGCTTGAAGCGAGATTGAAATAGATATTCAGGAGAGTTTATATGCAATTAGATATCAACGAAATCATGAAGATACTTCCGCATCGCTTCCCATTTCTGATGGTCGACCGGATAATTGAAGGAGAGGCCGGGAAACGCTGCGTAGGCATAAAGAATGTCACAATAAACGAACCGTTTTTCCCGGGTCATTTCCCCGGCCACCCGGTAATGCCGGGTGTTCTAATCATCGAAGCTATGGCCCAGGTGGCAGGCATCATGGCATATCTGGCTTCCGATGAAGAAACCCGCGCCAAGGTCACCTACTTTATGGCAATCGATAATGCCCGCTTCCGCAAACCGGTATCTCCAGGTGATCAGCTGCGCATCGAGGTTACTACAACGATGAACAGGAGAGGGATCTGGGGAATAGCCGGAAAGGCCTTTGTTGGTGATACCCTGGTAACCGAGGCCGATCTTAAAGCAACGTTTGCAGATTCTCCAAACTCAAAATAATCACTCTGCTCCCTCCTTGTCGGAGGGGGGGACTCACAGGAGAAACTCAATGATCCACCCGACAGCGATAATCGATCCAACAGCCACCCTGGCTACGGACGCTGAAATAGGTCCATACGTTATAATCGGCAAGCATGTCACCATTGGCAAGGGAACCACAATAGGCGCTCATACGGTAGTAGGAGACTGGACCGAAATCGGGGAAAACAATCAGATTTACCATCTCGCGTCGGTCGGCCCCGCACCTCAGGATCTGAAATACCGGGGCGAGGAATGTTGGACACGTATCGGCAATAATAATATCATCCGCGAATTTGCTACGATTCATCGTGGTACCGTGACCGGTATAAGCGAGACAATAGTTGGAGACGGCAACCTCTTCATGGCTTATTCGCATGTTGCACATGATTGCCGGATAGGCAATCATGTGGTCATGGCAAATTCGGCTACTCTTGCCGGGCATGTAACCGTTGAAGACAACGTTATTCTGGGCGGCCTGGTTGCCGTGCATCAGTTTTCGACAATTGGCGTTCATGCAATGGTCGGCGGAGGCACGCTGGTTGTTCTTGACATTCCTCCCTACACAATCTCAACTCCGGGCAAACGCGATGCTAAGCTCCGCGGCCTCAATCTAGTCGGTCTCAAACGGCGCGGTTTTTCCGATGACGCCATTCTAAAGTTAAAGAAAGCCTACAAGACCCTTTTTATGGCCGACCTGAAACTGCCCGATGCCATAGCCAAAATAAAACTGGAGATTACGGGCTGCCCTGAAGTTGACTATCTACTCGCCTTCATTGAACGTTCCGAACGAGGGATCTGTAACGGATGATGCCGATATGTGGTGACACTGAAACACCACCTTACACCGTCCCAAAATGTCGCGTCATGATTGTCGCCGGGGAAGCCTCCGGCGATATCTATGGAGCAGATTTGGTGCAGAAGGCGCTCCAACTTGATCCAGCGCTTGATTTTTTCGGCATTGGCGGCGTGAGGATGCGTGAGTCAGGTGTTGCAACCCTGGTGGATTCTTCCGATATGGCGGTAATGGGGCTGGTCGAAGTTATCAAACACTTTAATGTCATCTCCTCCGCATTTTGTAAACTCAAGAACATCCTGCTGAAAGACCCGCCTGAATTGTTGATCCTGATCGATTACCCCGGCTTTAACCTCCGTCTGGCAAAAGTGGCAAAAAAAGCCGGGGTAAAAGTTCTCTACTATATCAGCCCCAAAGTGTGGGCCTGGAAGGCCGGCAGAATCAAGGCAATTGCCGCCTCGGTCAACCGGATGGCTGTAATTTTCCCCTTTGAAGTACCTATCTATGAGAAAGCCGGTGTTCCGGTCAGTTTTGTCGGCCACCCCATGCTCGACCTTGTAGATGTGAGCATGACGCGTGAAGACGCTGCCGCAAGCTTTGGACTTGACCCCGCCCGTAAAACAGTCGGGCTGTTTCCAGGGAGCCGCAGAAGCGAGATCGAGCGCATACTGCCCAGCATCCTTGCAGCGGCGGAGCTGCTGCAGAAAAGTTTTCCCGATCTTCAATTTGTCCTGCCGCTGGCATCGACCTTAACTAAGGGCGATCTGCTTCCCTATTTGAATCGTGCCGGCGTAAAGCCGGTCATTACCGACCAGAAGATTCATGATCTGATCAGAGCTTGTGACGCCATAATATCGGTGTCCGGCACGGTCACGCTTGAGATCGCCCTCATCGGCACACCGATGGTCATTATCTACCGGATGGCTGAGCTAACCTACCAGATAGCCAAACGGCTGGTAAAACTCACGCATATCGGTCTGTGTAATATCGTGGCCGGTGAGACCGTCGTCCGTGAACTGATACAGGATCAGGCCAGCCCGGAACTGATTGCCGAAGAGATAGGCAAACAACTCACCGACCAGAACTATCACGCCAATATGGTAAACAAACTTGGAGAAGTCCGCTCAAAACTAGGGGGTGGCGGTGCCGCGCTGCAAGTCGCTCGTCTCGTACTCAAGTTATGTGACCGGCGTGGTGACACCGTCGCTCCCGCTGAGGCGCCGCAATGAAAAAAAGCATCTGGCTGATACAAGCCGCCCTGTTCTATCTGCTCACCCTATTCATTGCGGCTCTTCCCCGATCCCAATCAGCCCGAATCGGCAAAAACATCGGGGCTTTTCTTTTTAATATTCTCCACTCACGCAGAGCCATTGCAATCGACAACATCAGGCAGGCGCTCCCCTTCATGCAACGCCACCCTTCCTGGACCGGCAGTTTTGAGACTGCCGAAGAGATAGCCTTGGCAACATTCATGAATCTTGGGATTTCCATCGTCGAAGTGTGCCGGCTGTATCATGGCAAAGGCGATGACCTGATCGACTCCATGACCGTAAACGGACTGGACAACTTTCAGCACGCCAAGGAGAAGGAACATGGGGTGCTCTGTATCAGCGGTCACTGCGGCAACTGGGAGATGACCTCACTTTCCTTCAAACAGTACCTGAATGAGAACGTATCGGCAATTGCCCGGAGGCAGAACAACCCCTATCTGAACGCTGTTATCGAAAAGATGAGAATGGGCTACGGCAACAAGGTGATTTACACCAAGGCTGCTACGAGGCCGATCCTTGGCGTCATCAAGAGCAAAGGTGTAATCGGTATGCTTATCGATCAGGCTGTTTATGAGGACAACGGCGTACTGATCGAGTTTCTTGGCAGAAAAGCCTGGGCAAACAAGGCGCCGGTTATATTCGCTCACAAAACCGGGGTGCCGATAGTCCCTGTTTATGGCCACCGTGATAATGACAAGTACGTAATTACGTTCCACCCGGAGTATCCGCTGTGCGGCGACCACTCTGATGAAGGCATCCATCAGGATATACAGGGACTGGCGCGTTCTCTTGAAGAGTATATATGCGCCCATCCTGCTGACTGGTACTGGGTGCATCGCCGTTGGAAACGAGCAGGAGAGCCGGTATGAATAAAACGATGGGTGACTTTGCCATTCCTGTCGTTATCCTCATTCTTGCGACTATCCTGATTGCTGCTACCGACGCAGATCTCAGGATGTCGGCGCTCTTTTGCATCGACGGGAAATGGCCGATCGGAGATCAGCAGCCATGGCATTTACTCTATAAGCTGGATCGGCTTCCGTCATTTTTCCTGGGCTTTGGCGGCCTTGGCGCCATTTTTCTTGGTCTCCTTCATAAAAACCGGCAACAGTGGATCAGGCCTGGGCTGTTTCTCGTTATCCTTCTGGCGCTAGGTCCCGGGTTGATAGTAAACTCGGTTTTCAAAGAGTATTGGGGACGTCCGCGCCCACGGGAAGTTGTCCAGTTCGGCGGCACTAAAGAGTTCCTGCATCCATGGCAGAAGGGCATCGCTCACAAAGGGCGCTCATTCCCTTCAGGACATTCTTCGGCTGCATTTTATATGACGGCTCCGTTTTTTCTGCTTCGTCGCCGGAAACCACGAACTGCTGCAATGTGGATGGCGGGAGGACTGCTCTTTGGTACCCTGATGAGTGTTGCCCGCATCACGCAGGGTGGACACTTCCTGAGCGATACTCTCTGGGCCTGGGGAATGGTTCATCTTGTGGCGGTTACGCTGTATTACCTGCTTCGGCTCGACCGTGACGAAGTCACTTCTACAGCATCATAATGTGAGCCATGTTCTATTTAATCTACAATACCCTCTCCATATTTCTGCTGGTTCCCGTTTTCCTCTTCAATATCTACCGTTCCATCAAGCTTGGGTGGCCTCTGGCGACAGCTGAACGCTTCGGCTTTGTCCGACAAAGCCGGCTGGCAAAAATTACCGGTCGTCCGGTTATCTGGATTCACGCCGTTTCTGTCGGTGAGGCGATTGCAGCCAGACCACTTCTCAAAGCGATCCGCAGCCGCTATCATAACCACGCCATTGTGATGACAAACATGACGGAAACCGGCAGAAAGACTGCAGACGGTTTTTCAGAAGTTGACCTCTGCCTTTACTTTCCCTTCGATTTTCTACCTTCCGTGCATGCAATGCTGAACTCCGTCAAGCCACGCATCATCATTATAATGGAAACCGAGATCTGGCCCAACTTTTCCCGTGAAGCGGCCAGAATGAATATTCCAATAGTGCTGGCCAACGGGCGCATCTCAGACCGGTCATTCAAGCGGTATCTGAAATTCAGCTGGTTTTTCCGCCCTGCCCTGCGTTGTTTTGCGGCTATCTGTATGCAGTCTGAAACCACCAGTGACCGCATCATCGCTATCGGCGCCGACCCTGACCGTGTAAAAGTAACCGGCAACCTTAAAAACGACATCCCTTCTCACGCTATCAGCGAAGATGAGCGCCAACGGCTGCGCGTGCAATACCTGCTCCCGGACGGCTGCTGTGTCCTGACGGCTGGCAGCACCCGCGACGGCGAGGAGCAGTTTGTCATATCGGCCTACAAGGAGCTCTCCACAGAAATCGGCAACCTGTTTCTGGTGCTCGTGCCACGGCACCCGGTACGCGCCGGAGAAATTGTCAAACAGCTTGAGAGCACAGGATTGCGCTTCCAAAGACGGACCGCTCTTGCCGGAGATGTGCGGCAGCAAAGCGGTGGCGTGCTTCTGGTTGATACCGTCGGCGAAATGATGAATCTCTATGCCCTGTCTGATATCGCGTATGTCGGCGGCAGCCTGGTGCCGTTCGGCGGGCATAATCTCCTGGAACCGGCGGCTGTCGGCGTGCCGAGCGTTTTCGGCCCTGATATGGCGAATTTCCGGGAGATCGAGGCGCTGGTGCTGCAGTACGGAGCTGGTATCCAGATACGGAATCCGGATGAATTAGTTGCTACCTTGCGAACCTTGATAACCAGCGCCGAACTGCGCAGGATTCTGGGGCAGAACGGTCTGAAGATGATGCGGGATAACGGCGGGGCCACGGAACGACACATGGAAGTAATAGCCGGATATTTATGAACGCATCCTATCACACATACTGGCGCGAGCTCGCCTCCGGCTGTCGTACCGGTTTAGCGGACAAGCTTGTACTGTTCGTCCTGACGCCGTTTTCCTGGATATATTCAATAATCCTCCGGTTGCGGGCAACGCTTTATCAGAGTGGGGTGATGAAATCAAACCGTCTCCCCCGGCCGGTGGTTTCAATCGGCAACCTGACCGTTGGCGGAACTGGGAAAACCCCGGCAACCGCCTATATCAGCAGAATACTTTTAGCACAGGGATACAGGGTGGCGGTGCTTACCCGCGGCTATGGCGGTTCTCTGGAAGGACAGACCTGTGTGGTCAGCGACGGCGCCACGATCATGCTGGGCGCCAGGGAGTGCGGGGACGAGCCGTATCTGTTGGCATCTACAGTGCCTGGACTTATGGTAGTGATCGGTGCGGATCGCTATGCCGCAGGTCAATTAGCCATGCAGCAGCTTGCCCCGGACATTTTCCTGCTGGACGACGGCTTCCAGCACCTGCGCCTGCAGCGTGACCTGAATATACTGCTGCTGGACTTCTCAAGGCCGTTCGGCAACCACCTGACTCTGCCGGCCGGAATATTGCGAGAGCCTTTGTCCGCAATGCGGCGGGCAGACCTGCTGATATTTACGCGTGCTCCCGAAATGGCATCAATCCCCCTGGACACACACGGCATCCCCGCCTGCATCTCCAGCCACACATTAACGGACATGCTCCCCTTGGAGAGCCGGAATCCGCTCCCTTTTTCCAGCTGCTTCGACAAAAACATCCTGGCCTTTGCCGGCATAGCCGATCCGGACGTATTCTTTGCAGGTCTGCGCGCAAAAGGGCTTAATCTGGTGGACAGCCTCAACTTCCCGGATCATGTCGCCTACGACAAGGAGCGGTGCAATGAGATCGCTGCTGCCATGAGGGCAAGCGGTGCGGACTATTTGGTCACAACGGAAAAAGACGGGGTAAAACTGAAGGGCTTTACGCAGGAGCTTGCAACCAGGACACTACTCGCCAGAATGGAATTAACGATTGACACCCCTTCCCTCCTGAAAGGCATGCTTACCGATCTGCTTCGGCGTCACGAAGCGTAATGTGACCGCCATATCTGCACTTTATCGAGGACATCGCGAACGGTGATGAGCTGCATCCGGTCGGGACGATTCTCCATGGAAATCGGGTAATCCTCCCCCGGCTCTCCGTAAGCGTCGACCACCAGGTCACTGAATTTACGATACGGCCCGACCCGCTTCGGATTGGAATACCCCATCAGAGCCACCACCGGTCGATCAAGCGCCACGGTGATATGCAGCGGACCGGTATCGAGCGAAATCACCAGCGCCGCCCCCTCCAAAATCCCGACCAGGCCGCGCAACCCCCCATTCCCCAGGGCACTCAAGGGAGCCTGTTTCGCCTTTTCCATGATGATCCGCTCGCACTCAACCTCAACCGGAGAGCGCCCCCCGACCAGAATCGGCTGCAGTCCGAAATCAGAGTAAAGGGCATCGCAAACCTCGGCCCACCGTTCGGGAAGCCAGTTTTTCTGGAGTTTGCTGGTTGCCACAACTATCGGCACTGCCGGGCGGTTGAGGGCGGAATAGAACTGTTCCTGCCAGGCGCGCTCCTCATCGCTCCACGGCCCAAGCCCCCAGGTAACCGGAGCGGTCGACGCCCCCAGCCAGTCACAGAATTCAAGATATTGATCCTGAACGTGCTGCATTGCATGGGGTGGAATGCGGTGCGTCGTAAACAGCCAGTTCAGATCACGGGCGCGGGCAAAATCGAAACCGAGTTTCACCGTAGCGTTGATAAATGAGGTGACAATATTCGCCTTGAAATAAACCTGCAGATCAAGGACAAGATCAAATTCCCTTGAGCTCAACTGTTCGCGAACCGCAAGAAAACCACGGAGACCCTTGGTACGATCGAAAAGAATGATTTCATCAACCAGCTGATGCCCGCGCACCAGCATGGCCGGCCCCGGCTGCAATATCCACGTAACCATCATGGCAGGGTTTGCCCGTTTAAGGGCGTGCAGCACCGGCAGGACATGCACCGTATCACCTACGGCACTCATCATGACAATACAGACACGGTCTGTTGCAACTCGCATCATCTGTTCTCCTCTGTTAATGCTGCCAAACGCACAAGCGAATCCTCATCAAAATCGAGTTCCCACCGGTCGCGCCACTTGCGCGCCGACCGCGCCAGCCGTTTAAAGTTGCGGGCGGCAATGTCAGTGCCCCCCGGAAAGGTCACCCGGTCCACATCAAGCAGATAAGCGGTCCTGTCAGCGCCGGCTCCGGCGATGTAAATATTTTTCAGATTCAGGTCTGCGTGCCACGCTCCGGCATCTGCGAGAGAGACCAGCAACCGTGCCGCCGCCAGCAGCAGAACATCACGGTCAGAGGTGGTCGCCATCTGCCAGGCAGCGGGAAAATCGCTCCCCTCCGGCAGGCGCCGTGTCATGACATCGCTCCGGGCAAATATCCCGGCAGCGGGGTATATGGCGTATGCAATTACTTCGGGTGTTGGAATTCCGCCGGCTGCCAGCCTCAACGAGGTTGCCAGCTCAAGTGGAGCACGGGTGGGAGACATAAAATATTCGCCTGTCAGGCCATGCAGCAGACCGCCGTGACGATTTCTTCTGACAACAACCGGTGTTGGAGGATTTGTCGGCAGTTCAACGGCGTATATCACCCCGCGCCCCCGCATCTCGTCTTTCAAAGGTTGCATGTACGCCCATTCGTGGAGCGTGCCAGACTGAAGAGCTTCCTCAATAGCCGGGGCCGCCCAATCGAGAACAACAGCACGGCAATCCTTCACCGCAAAATGAACGTATCGGCGTAGGTGCATGTCGAAATTTTGAGAGTTTCGTGAGGGGACGAGGGGTGTCATAAGTCTCGAATGATCGGGATATATTTGAATTTCAGTTTATATGACCATTGTTTCTGCCGCATGTAAATATCATTCATAACAAAGCATCGTCAATATGAAACTGGAAGAATATCAGCGCTGGAGCTGTATTTTG
>JANYBN010000152.1 GCA_025360785.1 Geobacter sp. | reverse complement strand
TGTTTGCATAATGCGCATTACCTCCGTGTTGGTTAATGATAATAGTTGATTAAACCACCACCCCTAACCCCTCTAAATCTCCCCTTATCTAAGGGGAGACTTTAAGGCTTCCCCCCTTAGGTAAGGGGGGACTGAGGGGGGTTAGCTTCAGATGTTACAGGGTACTAGGGGTGGTAAGGTTTTTCCGCATCTGCAGCAATGAACCGACATCCAGAATCAGGGCAACCCGGCCGTCTCCCAGAATCGTCGCACCGGCGGTGCCATCCACCTTGCGGTAATTCGTTTCAATACTCTTGATGACCACCTGATGTTCATCAAGCAGGGAGTCCACCAGCAGGGCCGCCTTTTCCCCATCAACATCGATCAGCACCAGAATCCCCTTATCAGGTTCCGTCACCCGCGCCTGCATGTTGAACAGTTCGTACAACGGTATGATCGGGATGTAATCGCCACGGACATGGACAACATTTTTGCCGTTAATGGTGTGAAGGCTTTCTGCGGTCGGCTGAAGCGACTCGATGATCGCATTAAGCGGAATAATGAATTTTTCATCTCCCACGGCAACCGAGAGCCCATCCAGAATGGCAAGCGTCAGAGGGAGGCTGATCGTGACTTTGGTGCCTTTACCCGGCTCAGACGACATGGTCACCCTGCCGCTCATCGACTGGACGTTGCGCAGCACCACGTCCATGCCGACGCCGCGACCGGAAATGTCAGTCACCGCATCGGCAGTGGAAAAACCGGGGGCGAAAATGAGCTGCCACACCTCTTCATCGCTCATGGCATCGGATGCCGTGATGCCGCGCTCAGCCGCCTTGGCAAGAATTTTTGCCCGATTGAGTCCGGCGCCGTCGTCAATCACATCAATGACGATCCGGCCGCCGATCTGCGAGGCGCGCAGAGTGATCGTGCCGCACGGTTCTTTCCCGGCGGCAACCCGGACATCCGGTGTTTCCAGGGCGTGATCCAGGCAGTTACGCACCAGGTGAGTAAGCGGATCGGTAATCTTTTCTATCAGTCCCTTGTCCAGCTCGGTAGAGTCGCCGATTGTTTTCAGTTCCACCTGTTTGCCAAGCTTGGCGGCCAGTTCGCGCACCATGCGCGGAAAGCGGCTGAACACGATGCTGATCGGCACCAGCCGGATCGACATGACGATCTGCTGCAGATCGCGGGTCGTTCTCTCAAGCTGCAGCAGAGTGCGATGCAGGTTCTCGTGAAGCACCGGATCGAGGGAGCCGGCAGCCTGCGACACCATCAGCTGGGTAATGACCAGTTCACCCACCTGATTGATCAGCTGATCGACCTTGGTGACGCCGACGCGGATCGTGGATTCCGTCTCATTGGTACGACGGCCATAGGCTGCCGGGGCAAGCTCATTCTTGTCATAGGTTCTTCGACCGATCTGAAGAGTGTCGTCATTATCAGCGGAAGCGGCCGCAGTCGAGGCGGACCCTTCGTTTTTTTGCTGTTCCGGTGCCTGTCCCTGCACGGCATCGCCTGCTCCGATTTCACGAACATCAAGCTGATCCTCTTCCGCCACAAATTCGAAAATGTCGCGGATATCAGCCTCACTGGAGCCTGTCTCCAGGCTAAACCGCCACGAAGTTACGCATGCTTCCGGGTCAATGGCGCTGAAATCACCCGAATCAGACACCTGCGCATGCACGGTCAGCGCTCCCAGTTCTTCCAGCTCTGCCAGCAGGTTTTCCAACCTGACACCGCGCTTGAAAATATCGGGGTCGGGCCTGAAGGTCAGTTCGTAGCAATGAAGAGATTGATCTGCCGGAGCGGCGTCATTATCCGGCACAACAGTTTCCTGCGGCAGATCTGTAGTCGTGGGGGCTGATGCACATCCATCGACAACCTGCTGCAATCCGGTACGGATCTGATCGACCGCAGCCTGATTCACTTCAGAGCCGTCACGATGCCCGGCCAGCTGCATGGCGATAACATCGCCGGCCTCAAGAAACTGATCGATCATCGAAGTCGAAAACGGAATCTCGTGAGTACGCAGCTTGTCGAGCAGTGACTCCAGAACATGGGTAACGACCGTCATATCCTGAAAACCGAATATGCCCGCCCCCCCCTTTATGGAGTGAGCCGCCCTGAATATGGCATTAAGCTGTTCATCATCCGGCTCGGCATCACCAAGCGACACGAGAATTTGTTCCATCTCCGCCAGATGTTCGCCGCACTCCTCGAAGAACACCTGGTTGAAGCGATCCAGATCAATTTTCTGTATTTCCGGGCCTTGTCGCGTCATGCGTCTTCCCTGTCAATAAACTCGTCATCAAAACCAAGGTTGTGAATTATCTCCCGACAATCATCTGTCAGTTTAAAGGAGCATGTACCGCCCCCGTGCCTTCTGAGGTTGCGGACAAAGGCGACAAGCAGCTGGCAGCCGCAGGCATCGAGGGACTGTACCCCTGTCAGGTCTATTTCATGGGGGTGGAGCTGGTCAACTGCAGCCGGGACGACCAGAAACTGTGCCAGAAGCGGAAATTGCTCCGCCACACCAAGCATCGACAGGTCTCCACTTATGGATATTCTGTTCACATCGTTCGGATCCATAGTCATTTTCCTCCCGTAAATCATTTCATCTGCTTACACGAAGCTGCATAAGTCAGAGCACGTTAGATGCCAAAACCATTACGTCATAAAAACGTGTTATTTTAGATAGTTATAAGCACATTGCTACTTTGAATGGTGCGACATAAGTTGCACGCCATGAGGCATTCAGTAAAAAAAGCGGTATTGGTATTGGTATGTTCAGGCGAAGTCAGTGAATTGAAACAATCGGAGCAGGTGCAACTAATGTCGCAGGGAGACATTCAGCAGAGAGTTGAGGTAAAAAAATGAAAACATGTAGCCTATCTTGTGATAGGGTAGCGACTCCATTCCGAGCACCGGACCGGACAGTGTGCTCGTGAATAATAATGGGTTATTAAAAAACCCTGTCAAACCGGCTTCAAGCCATAGCATCGGAGGAAACATGACTGGTGAGGAAATCAGGAAAAAGGCTGTTAAAGTAGCGTTACTGCTGATTGTAACCTTAGTTGTACTGTGTGCCGGCTATATCACGATCGTGCTTAACTGGAGCTATTCCAAAGGTGATCGAGTCGGTTACGTCCAAAAGTTTTCAGAAAAGGGGTGGTTCTGTAAAACCTGGGAAGGTGAGCTGCAGATGCTGCCGGTACCTGGCGCTCTGCCGGAAAAGTTCCTTTTTTCAGTGCGTGACAAGGCGCTGATCAAAACGCTCAACTCGTCCATGGGTAAAAGGGTTTCTCTTTCCTACGAGCAGCATAAAGGAATCCCCACCACCTGCTTCGGCGAATCGGAATATTTTGCTGTTGGCGCCAGGGTGCTGGAATAAATCCGATATGAAAACGGTGGCCCTCATAGTTCTGTTGTTGTGTCTGCTGCAGCCGTTGGCATGCTATGCTCACCCCTGTGCCTCATGCCTGGACTACCCCGATACGGAGGATACATCCGGTAAATCCGGAAATCATTCACACGACCAGGATACCGACAGTTGTGACTCAACCGTCTGCTGTGCGGAATATGTAAACCTGAGCCCTGATAACACCGTCATCTATGCGCCGCTTGTTTCGGTGGTTGTTACACCCGAGACGTTTCAAAAGCTGCCTAAAATTGTGATCCCAATATTTGTTCCCCCGCAAAGCCTCGTCTGACCCAACTCCAAAACCCGTATCCCGAAAAGAAGTATTAATATCCCTGACAGAGCTGTTCGGCTGATATCAACCTGCAAGCAATACAGGCATGGCGGTGTTTGTTCAAAACCATGTTCGCACCGTTCAGCCGGCTTAGCCTGTAAGCAATCAGCCGAACCAATAAGGAGAAAACCATATGAAATGCCCCGTATGCTCAGGAATAGACCTCAAAATCGCCGAACGCCAGGGAATAGAAATAGATTACTGCCCCGAATGCCGGGGTGTCTGGCTCGACCGTGGGGAACTGGATAAAATAATCGAGCGGTCCGGCACCCAGGCACCCGCCTACACGCAACAGCAGCCACAGCAGCAGCCTCAATATCAGCAGCAGGGCTATAATCAGCAGCACGGCAAACAACATCATGACGAACATGGCAATGGCCAGAACGGTTACCATAAGAAAAAAACATGGATGTCGGAATTGTTTGACTAGATTCATTTTTGCGGGAGGGGGCGACTCCTCCCGCAAAGGCACTTAACTCAATAACAATGGAGAATGCTTCATGAAACAGATCGTATTTATTGCTCTCATCGGCGGAATTATGGCATTGTGTGGCTGCTCAAACGAAAAAACACCGGAGCCGCAGCAAAAGTTAGCCTCATTCGTGCTTTCACCTGCCGATAAAGTAAAAATGATGGCATTTCAAACAGAGATTATGAACATTGAAAGCCTTACAGATAAGGTCGTCAAAATAGCAGGAGATGAACTGAAAAATGTCATTAAAGGTGGGGGCGCTTCCATCAGTCTCCCTTCCGTCATTGACAAGGCTAAGATGGAATGCACAGCGGCTGGCGAATCACTGGCAAAAAAAGCAGTTCCTGAAGGATTGCCGCCAGAGATGAAAGTCCATCTTACTGGTGCTAAAACCGGCTTGATTTCGGCCTATAAGTCGTATGCAGAATCATTTGACGCTATCAAAAGCTTTATAACAGACAAGAGCCCCATGGCACTGCTTGAATACCGGAAGAAAAATTCCGAAGCTCAGGTGCTCTATAATGGGGCCTCTGAAAAGTTCCAAATGATTATGACAGCAGCAGGAGTAGCGCAATGATTCTATCACCTGAAGTCCAGGCGGCTAAAAGCAGAGCTGCAGCCATATCGATCATTTCAAATTCAATATTGATTGTCCTGAAGCTGGTCGTCGGCATCATGATGCAATCGGTCAGCGTTATTTCGGAGGCGGTACATTCCGGACTTGACCTTGTAGCGGCAATAATCGCCTGGTTTTCAATCAGGGAGTCCGGCAAACCTGCCGATGATGAACACCGCTTCGGTCATGGCAAGATCGAGAATGTCGCCGGAACCATAGAAGCCCTACTCATTTTCGGCGCGGCATTCTATATCCTCTGGGAGGCTGTGCATAAACTGCGGACCGGTTCAATGCAGATCGAGAGTCTGGGACTGGGTGCTGCAGTGATGGCTGTCTCCTCCATCGTGAACTATCTCGTTTCCCGCCACCTGCTGAGCGTGGCTATAAAGACCGACTCGGTCGCGCTTGAAGCTGACGCGATGCACCTGAGAGCGGACGTTTACACATCCGTCGGCGTGCTTGGAGGGCTGGTTGCCATCAAACTGACCGGCATCGCCATACTTGATCCGATAGTCGCTATTGTCGTGGCGCTTATGATCATCAAAGCGGCGTGGGATCTAACTAAAACCGCTTTTTTTCACATCCTGGACGTCAAGCTTCCTGATGACGAGGAAGCGTTGATTCATGAAGTAATGGAGCGCTTCACCGGACGATTTATCGAATACCACAAACTGCGCACCCGCAAATCCGGCCATGTCAGGCATATCGACATGCATCTGGTCGTACCGAAACAGATGACCGTTGAAGCCGGACATAACCTTAGCCATCAAATCACGGCTGATATTGAAAAATGCCTGTCCTACAGTCATATTCTGGTGCATATTGAGCCATGCCCCGGCGGGTGTGAATCGTGTGCTGCCGAATGCCCTAAAGTATCAGCCTCTGCATAAATTGATATTGGAGCGAATATTATGGCGAATCCAACTGACGACCCGACAGAGAATACTCCGGTTTCAACCGGGTCAAGCATTGATGGTAATGCCGAAACCGAAGAGTCACCGGACGAGCGAAAATACGATCACACAGACGAAGTTCCGGCTCTTCTCGGCATTGTTGAGGGTTCAGTAGACAAAGAGCAGGTGATTGTGCCGGATCAGGAAGAAGCGGTTCATGACGCGGCTCCGGCAGAGGTTGTAGACGCCGGAGACGAGGCGGCTGTAAACGCTGAAGCTAAAGCGGCTGAAGCGACTACCGCCATGGACTCTTTTCAAGTGCAGCCGGAGAGCCCGATCATACCGGAAATAACTATCGCGCAGGAGAATCGTGATGAGGTGCTTCCTGCTGACGTGGCGGACTTAAAAGATATTATGGCTGCGTTACAGGAATCGCTGACCAACTCCCGGTATATTTCAGCAAAGATCGATGCGGTCTCTATCGATACTGATTGCCTTATAAAACAGGTTAACGGCATCTCTAACTCAGGTGATCTGCTGGCTGCGGAAATTGAAGCAATCAACTCCGGCGCCAAAACGAAAAGCATATTATCCAAAACCTTCCTGACCTGTTCATCGGCAGTCCTTGCCTTGCTGATTATTATCCAGTTTTATATGTTTACTGGACTTTAGACTTACAGCGCTCCCTTCCCACCGTTAAGGCGGGTTGCTGCGCAGCTCTTTGATTATCAAACCAACTTGAATTTACGCGGCCTTAGCCTGGTCCGGTGGATATTCATCTTCAACCGGCCATTTTTGCGGT
>JANYBN010000105.1 GCA_025360785.1 Geobacter sp. | reverse complement strand
CCCCAAGCAGTATGGAAATGTTGGCCGCAGCGGAGTTATGCACGGAATTGGCAAAGTAGGTGGGGGAAGCACAGATGTCCCCGTCATTGATGAAGGAGTCTAGAAAAGCGAAGGTTATCCCGGTGGCGCCGTAGCCGGTAGCGATGATAACTCCGAGCCGCTCCTGTTTTCCTTCCGCCAGTACCCCGGCATCTTCCAGCGCCAGGTATGCTCCAAGGAGCCCCAGTCTGGAAAAACTGTCGATTCTGCGCAATGCTTTTATCGGGACAAATTCACTGAGACGGGAGGTGTCGGCCCGGAATGCGGGCTGCTCCAGCGGCTCTCCGCAGTTGGCAAGCAGGACGCCGGAACGTTTGCTCATTCCCGAGAGCAGAGCCTGCCGCATATCTGCCACGCCGGTGCCGAAGCCGCCGACAACGCCAATCCCCTGGACAGAAATCCGCATCACTGGTCACCTCCCTTGCCGAGTATGATCACAGAGTTGTTGCCGCCGAAGGCCAGCGATTCTGAGAGGGCAATGCTGCCGCTGAAGGTGGTGATTTCTGTGACCGGGGTTCCTCCCAGTTCCGGATCCGGTGTGGTAAAACCGGCATTGGCGGGGATCTTACCCAGCTCTAGGCAGGCGGCGGTAAAGATAGCCTCGATCGCTCCGGCGGCCCCCAGAGTGTGCCCGGTGTACCCTTTGGTGGAAAGGAATGGTACCCCTGGAAGCACTTCGGCCAGGACTCTGGTCTCAACCTTGTCGTTTTCCGGAGTCCCGGTGCCGTGGGCATTGACGAAGGCAATCGCCGCAGGGTCGGTGTTATTGCAGGCAAGAGCCTCGGCGATGGCGGCTTTCAGTCCACCGCCATCCGGTCTTGGAGCGGTCAGATGATAAGCGTCGCAGGCAGAACCGTAACCGAGTACAAATGACCGGGCTTTTTTCTTCCGCATCACTCTGACCCGCTCCGATTCAAGGACCAGCATCGCCCCCGCTTCTCCCAGGTTCAGGCCCTTTCGGTTAACATCGAAAGGCTTGCAGGGAGCTTCATCGCTGATCATCAGCGCGATGAAACCGATGTACGTGATCCTTCCCAGTTCGTCGGCCCCGCCCGCCAGTGCGACGTCGCAGGCTCCGGAGCGGATCCATGATGCCGCCAGTCCGACCGCATCGGTGCCGGACGAACAGGCGTTGACGATGGTCTGGCACGGGCCGTCAAAGCCGAATTCACGGGCAATGACTGCCGCAGGGTTGCTCCGCTGAATCCTTTCCAGTGGCGCCATGCCGGGAAGCTGTCCGGCCCGGTACTCTCTGCATAAGGTCTCGTTACTGATGGCGCAGCCGACGGTGGTTCCAACGCAGACACCGACCCGGAGGGTGCTGAGAAAATCCCGGTCCAGTCCGGCGTCAGCCAAGGCTTCCCTGGCGGCGTGCAGGCCGAGGGCGCTGGTCCTGAGCAGTTCCGGCGGCTCGATAAAATCCTGAACCTCGAACACCGGGTAACGGATTGGATGATTGCTGGTAAATCCGGTCGCAGGTGCCGGCGCGCGGGTTCCCCGGAACATGGATGCCAGGCAGTCGTCCAGATTGTTTCCGGCCGCGCAGATACACCCCATCCCGGTGACGGCAACAGGACCGGAGGTCATGCGGTTGCCAGACGCTTGTCGATATAGGCGGCCATCGCTTCGATTGACTGAAATGCGCTACGCCCCTCTTCCATATCCTTGATTTCGATGCCGAAGTGTTTCTGGATGATTACAACCAGTTCCACCGCATCAAGGGAGTCTAGGCCGAGTCCTTCGCCGAACAACGGCGCATTGTCATCAATGTCCTCCGGTGTCAGCTCTTCCAGATTAAGATCGGTGATGAGGATTGCTTTCAGTTTTTCTTTCGTATTCATTCAGAGGCTCCTTGAAAGCTGTATTAAGTTTGTATTGTTAGCTTGTAAATTCTTTGGTGCCGCGCATTTTAGCCGGTGAAACGGGAGACCACATGTCGTAAAAGTTGAAAAACTGGTACGGATGTTCAGATACGAACCGCTCCAGGGCTGCGACAAATTCCATGGCATAGGGAAGGTAGGCGTCTGACGCTCTGCCGAGGTCTTTCGGCACCCGGATGATGTTTGCCACGTGCAGGGCATAACCGCCGGATTCGCTCCTGTATGGGAAAATGACCGCCACTGGTGCGCCGGTCGCCGATGCCAGTTTGTACGGACTGAATGGCAGCTCCACCGTACTGCCGAGGAAGTTGACGGCAACCGTACTCCCTTCGCCGCCCATATTCCGGTCGCCCATAATACAGAGGAGTTCGCCGTTTTTCAAGACCTGAAGCATCTCCAGGGTGCCACCGAGGTAACCGGTCGGATCAATAATCCGGTACGGCGGTTTTTCGCCGCCATGCTCGAAAAAGTGCCTGTCCAGATCCCCTTCATCCCGGTGGATGAGGAGATTTACCTGGATATCAAGGGCACTCAGGCTCGACATGGCCAGCTGCCAGCAGCCGACATGGGCTGTTACCATTATCAGTCCGCGCCCCTCTGCCATTAATTCCGCCAGATCCGATTTTCCCTCAAGGCTGACATCCAGTTTGCCCGGCCCCAATATGCCCAGAACTGCGCGATCAACGAGGATTCTGCCGATGCCGAGGCTGAGAAGGTAGCTGTCCCATAGCATAAGCAGCGGGTTGCGCCCCGGAAAGCGCCGTTTAAGGTAATGTATGGAGCGGTTCCGCACCGAAGGCCGGAACAGGACATAATACAGCACCACAAACAGCAGCAGCGCATAGGCCATCTGCTTTCCGCCAAAACGGATCAGGGTGTAGAAGATGTAATGCTGCCAGTTTGAACCGATGCTCCGGCTGGTCCATTGTTTGCTCGCCGTGCTGGACATGTTGCTAGTACCTTGTAACATTTATTTTTTTCACGACTAACCCCCCTCAGTCCCCCCTTACCTAAGGGGGGAAGCCTCTAAATCTCCCCTTAGATAGTTTCTGTCCGTGAAGCCAACCTATCGAAATAATTATGTAAAGCAACTAAAGTTGCTCTGGTTTTTTCTGCTGCTTAATGGTACCTTTCATTCAAGTACTTGAAATAGTTTGA
>JANYBN010000110.1 GCA_025360785.1 Geobacter sp. | reverse complement strand
AGATGGGAATCGAGATATTAGGACTGCCGATGATGTATTACATCGCTATGGTTGCCAAGGTCCTGGTGGCTTTTGTCTTTGTGCTGCTGACCGTAGCATACGCCACGTATGCCGAACGCAAAATTATCGGCCACATGCAGGTTCGCCTTGGACCTATGCGTACCGGCTGGCATGGACTGCTTCAGCCGATTGCTGACGGAGTCAAACTCTTCTTCAAAGAAGAGATCATACCTTCACAGGCCAGCACCTTCGCCTTTCTGGTCGCCCCGTTGATTGCTCTCATACCGGCATTCATTACATTTGCCGTTATCCCATTCGGTGGCGTCATTGAAGTTGCCGGATATAAGATCCCTCTACAGATCGCCGCTTATTATGACACCACAGCCGGTCAGGTGTACGACGTCAATGTCGGAGTTCTTTATATTCTGGCTATGTCATCACTTGGGGTTTACGGGATTGTGCTTGCCGGTTGGGCATCAAACAGCAAGTACTCGCTGATGGGTGGATTGCGCGCCTCAGCACAGATGATATCGTATGAACTTGCTGCCGGCTTGGCAATTATCTCTGTCTTCATGCTCTCTGGTACTCTTTCACTCACCAAAATTGTTGAACTTCAGTCCGGGATGGGCGGTTTTGAATGGTACATTTTAAAACAGCCTCTGGCAGCTTTCATGTTCTTTATCTGCTCGCTTGCAGAAATCAATCGTACCCCGTTTGACCTTCCTGAGGCTGAGACTGAACTTGTATCCGGTTTCTGTACCGAATATTCGTCAATGAAATATGCAATGTTCTTCATGGCTGAATACGCAAACATGGTAACAGTATGCGCCCTGACCGTCACATTGTTTTTGGGGGGCTGGAATGGCCCGCTCACTTCAGCCATGCCGTTGCTCGGGCCGGTATACTTTGTCGCTAAAGTTTACTTCCTGATGTTTGTCTGTATGTGGATCCGCGCCACATTGCCACGCTACCGCTATGATCAATTAATGCATCTTGGCTGGAAAGTATTTATTCCGGTAGCTCTTGTAAACATCGTAGTTACTGGAATCATAGGTCATTTCCTTTAATATCTGCGTAAGAGTAACGTTATTTCTGAGACGAGGACACACATATGAATCCGATTACACCGATTATAAACGGCATGAAAATCACTTTGTCACACATGTTCATGAAACCGGTTACTTTGCAGTACCCGGATGAGCGCCCCAAGGTAGCGGAGCGTTTTAGAGGACTTCATGGACTTAAGGTCTCGCACAGTAAAGCAAAATGCGTTGCTTGCTATCTCTGCCCTACGGTGTGTCCGGCCAAATGTATCAAGGTCGAGGCAGGCGAGGACGCCAACCATGACAAATATGCTTCCGTATATGAAATTGACATGCTCCGATGTATCTTTTGCGGTTATTGCGTCGAGGCCTGTCCTGTTGACGCACTCAAAATGACCGGCGAGTTCGAGCTGGCAAATTATCATCGTCAAGATTTCATCTACTCCAAAGAACGTCTCTTAGAAAAGCAATAAAGGAGCAGTGCATGGAAACCCTCTTCTTTCTGATTATAACGTTAGTGGCTATTGTGTCGGCGATCATGGTGATCACCTGCAAGAATCCGATCAATAGTGCGCTGGCGCTCATAATGACTTTTTTCTGTCTGGCCACCTATTATGTCATGCTGGATGCGCCTTTTATGGCAGCTGTTCAGGTAATGGTATATGCCGGAGCAATTATGGTTCTGATTGTGTTCACCATAATGCTTCTCAATGTTCGAGTTGACTCCACAAAAAAACATTCGCATAAAGTTCTGTTCGGCATGATCATCGGCTTCTTCACATTAGTGAATACCGTATTTGTTCTGGTAAAAAGTCGTGCAGCACTCCCGACAGGGCCATACAGTGGTGATATGATCAAACAAATAGGCCATACAGAGCTGGTAGGCAGGGAAATATTCACAAATTTTCTGTTGCCGTTTGAAGTCACATCGATACTGCTTTTAGTCGCAATAATCGGCGCGGTCATTCTGGCCAAGAAAAAAATATAAGAGGGATATATTTCATGGAAAACCTGAACAGCTATCTCATCGTAAGCGCCATTCTCTTTGCAATCGGCACGATAGGCGTCCTGACCCGCAAGAATGTTATCGTTATGTTTATGTGCATAGAGCTGATGCTCAATGCCGTCAACCTGACATTCGTCGCATTCTCTCGCCATCTCGGCAACCTCGATGGCCAGGTATTTGTTTTTTTCATAATGACCGTTGCAGCCGCTGAGGCTGCTGTTGGTCTTGCACTAATCATCGCCTTCTTCAACAATAAAGAGTCCATCGATGTTGAAGATGTTAATCTGATGAAGTGGTAGATCTGTATCCCCAACCTTTACGACAACGTTTAATGATTGCATAAAAGGAGTCTTACATGTTTGACAACGTATGGCTAATCCCGCTCTTCCCGCTCATCGGGTTCCTGATCAACGGACTCTTCGGGAAAAAGATCAAGAATGAGGCTGTAATCGGCGGAATTGGTACGCTGATGATCTTCCTGTCATTCCTTGTGTCGTGCGGAATACTCATGCAGATGATCGGTCTGCCCCCGGAGCAGAGAGTATTTGAAAAAGTACTTTTCCCCTGGATCCACTCCGGCAACTTTAAGGCTGATATGGCCTTCCTGCTTGACCCTCTCTCATGCATAATGATCATGGTCGTAACAGGAGTCGGTACACTGATTCACCTATATTCGATCGGTTATATGCACGGAGAAGAAGGATTCTATCGTTTCTTTGCTTATCTGAACCTTTTCTGTATGTCGATGCTTTTGCTTGTACTTGGCAGCAATATGCTGGTAATGTTTATCGGTTGGGAAGGCGTTGGACTCTGCTCATATTTGCTGATCGGTTATTACTTCCACAAAAAATCTGCTGGTGATGCCGCAAAGAAAGCGTTTGTAATGAACCGTGTTGGAGACTTTGGATTTCTGATCGGTCTATTTACGCTCTATTGGTGGTTCGGCAGCAACCATAATATTTGGACCGTCAACTTTGTTGAAATCAAAGCCGCTTCACACCTGCTCCCTTATGGAGGAGTCGTAACTTTTGCCACTCTATGCTTTTTTGTTGGCGCAACCGGTAAATCTGCCCAGCTCCCGCTCTTTACCTGGCTCCCTGACGCAATGGAAGGTCCGACGCCTGTTTCTGCTCTCATCCACGCCGCTACTATGGTAACGGCAGGTGTTTACATGATCGGCAGAATGAGCTTTGTTTTTGTGAAGTCGCCTGAAACAATGATGATTATTGCCGTCGTAGGTGCAGCTACAGCGATCTTTGCCGCAACAATCGGTACGGCGCAAAACGATATCAAGCGCGTTCTGGCTTATTCTACTGTGTCACAGCTCGGTTTCATGTTTCTTGCAATGGGTGTCGGCGCATTCAGTGCCGGTATTTTTCACCTGATGACACACGCCTTCTTCAAGGCCTGCCTGTTCCTCGGTTCAGGTTCAGTTATTCACGCCATGCATCATGCTTTGCATAAGGTTCATGCGAATGATGATGCACAGGATATGCGTAACATGGGTGGACTTCGCAAGGCGATGCCGATCACATTCCTGACTTTCCTGGTTTCCACCATAGCTATTTCTGGCATCCCGGGATTCTCCGGTTTCTTCTCAAAGGATGAAATCCTCTGGATGGCTTTTGCAAATCCATATCACGGCAATCTGAACATTGTTCTCTGGGCTATAGGTGCAATAGCCGCCTGCTTCACTGCTTTCTATATGTTCCGCCTCGTATTTATGACGTTTTTTGGAGAGTGCCGCATTAATCCTAAGGCAAAGGGCTACCTCCATGAGTCTCCACTGGTTATAACAATACCTTTGATGGTGCTCGGTTCTCTTGCAGCTGTCGGCGGTTATCTCGGTATGCCTAAAATTCTGGGTATGCTGCCAAACTATTTCGAACATTGGCTTGATCCGGTATTTGAACTGGCAAATGAATACGGCAATACATACGCACATCATGGAGCTCATCCAAGTCATGGAGTCGAATGGGGGTTGATGGGTCTGTCTGTTGCCATCGCACTTGTCGGAATAGGTATCGCATTTACGATGTACGTCAAAAACACTGAGCTGCCGGGTAAGTTTGTTGCCACTTTCCCAACGCTGCATCGGGCTGTTTATAACAAATGGTATGTTGATGAAATCTACGATTATATCTTCGTAAATCCCTGTAAAGCACTTGGACAGTTTCTCTGGAAAGGTTTTGATGTCCTTGTTATTGACGGTGTTGTAAATGGAGTTGCCAACGTTGTAATGGGATTCAGCGGCATATTCCGCTATATGCAATCCGGCTACATCTACAACTATGCTTTTTCAATGGCTTTGGGTGTCGTTGTAATGCTTGGCTACTTTATCTTTAAATAACTAATTCATAAGCACTTTGTATAAAGGAGCACGAATTCATGAGTAACGTACTGAGCCTGACGACATTCCTGCCGATATTGGGTGTCCTGTTGCTGCTGTTTATCCCGAAAGACAGCAAGGGAGTACTTCGGAATGTCACCCTCGCAGTAACAGTAGTCACCTTTATGGTGTCCCTGCTAATGCTGAACGGCTTCCAGACAAACGCAGATTTCCAGTTTACCGAGAACCTGCCCTGGATCGCTGCCGGACCGTTCGTAATGCGCTATAATATCGGTATTGACGGTATCAGTCTTTGGCTAGTTATCCTCACTACGTTCATCATGCCGATTGCTGTCCTTTCAACCTACACTGCCGTTGAAGAGAAGGTCAAAGAGTATATGATTTGTCTTCTTTTGCTCGAAACCGGCATGTTGGGTGCGTTCATTTCACTCGACCTCTTCCTTTTCTACATCTTCTGGGAAGTTATGCTGATTCCGATGTATTTCATGATCGGTATCTGGGGCGGAAAAAACAAAATATATGCTGCAGTAAAGTTCTTCATATATACGATGGTCGGCTCACTCCTGATGCTAGTGGCATTGATATTCCTCTATTTCAAAGGAATGGAAGCCGGCATCACTGATTTTGGCCTTCTGAACTTTTTCAGCCTTAAACTTGATATGGCGACACAGATCTGGCTTTTCCTGGCCTTTGCGTTTGCCTTTGCTATCAAGGTTCCAATGTTCCCGCTCCATACCTGGTTACCAGATGCTCATACCGAAGCACCGACAGCCGGTTCAGTTGTTTTGGCGGCGGTGCTCCTGAAAATGGGTACCTATGGATATGTCCGTTTTGCAATACCACTTTTCCCTGAAGCCGCTCACAAGTTTGCACCGCTGATTGCGACACTTGCTGTTATCGGTATTATCTACGCTGCACTCGTTGCAATGGTACAGGAAGATGTTAAAAAACTGGTTGCTTATTCATCTGTTGCTCACCTGGGCTTTGTAATGCTTGGCGTATTTGCTTTCAACGTCGAGGGTATTACCGGCGGCATGCTGCAGATGATCAACCATGGTATATCAACTGGCGCGCTGTTCCTTATCGTAGGTTTTATTTATGAGCGTCGCCACACCCGTTTGATTACTGATTTCGGCGGTCTCTCGAAGCAGATGCCGATATTTGCGACGATATTCATGATCGTCACTTTTTCATCAGTCGGCCTGCCGGGTACGAATGGTTTCGTCGGCGAGTTCCTGATTCTGCTCGGTGCCTTTGAAAGCCAGCTGCGCTGGTGGACTATCGTTGCAACAAGTGGTGTTATTCTTTCCGCTGTCTATATGCTTTGGGTCTTTCAGCGTGTCATGTTCGGAGAACTGGATAATCCTAAAAACCAGAAGCTCCTTGATCTGAACGCCCGAGAAATTGCAATTATGGTTCCGCTGCTTATAATGATCTTCTTCATGGGTCTTTACCCCAAACCATTCATCGATAAAATGGATCCAGCGATTAAGAAGCTCGTTGCGCAGGTTCGGGTATCATCGGTTAATGCCCAGGTAATACCCGCTGCAACCCAGATGCAAATGCCTGCAGGTCATCCGGGGATGGAGCAGATGCCTGCTGGACATCCCGGCATGGAGCCGTCTTCCGCGCCTAGCGTAGTACCTGTAGTTAATCCACACGACGCCAAGTAAACAATTAACGAGTCAATCCGACCGGAGGATATTTTAGATGGACATGATTATAATTCCAGCCGTCAACATGACGCCGATTTTACCGGAGATATTTCTCTCCGTGCTGGCCATGGCTCTTCTGCTGATTAATGTATTTCTACCCGGCGGACGTAAGTCATATCTGGCGTATATCAGTTTCCTCGGTATTGCCGTAGCTGCTGTTCTGGTTGGATCAGGATGGGGCAGCCACGTCGAAAGTTTCAGTGGTTCAGTAGTTCTCGACAATTTTGCAACGTTTTTTAAAATGACGTTTCTGGTCGCCGCCGGTTTAGGAATACTTATATCCGACAGTTACATGGAGCGCGAAGGATGCAACCAGGGAGAATTGTATCCTCTGATACTGTTTTCTGTCGTCGGTATGATGCTCATGGCATCCGGCACAGATCTCATGACAATATTCCTTGGCCTTGAAGTCATGTCTGTCTCCCTATATGTTCTTGCGGGATTCAACAGGGCCAACAAAAAATCGAATGAAGC
>JANYBN010000088.1 GCA_025360785.1 Geobacter sp. | reverse complement strand
GCAGGCGATAGCCGCCCCCTGCAGCGGTTCGGTGCCGGCTCCCAGTTCGTCCAGCAGGACAAGAGTGCGCGCGCCGCTCTGCTGAATAATGGCGGTGATACGCGCGGCATGAGCCGAAAAGGTGGAATGACTCTGTTCTATCGACTGTTCATCGCCGATATCGACCAGCAGTGAATCGATCAGCGGGAAGGTAGAACGCGGTCCGGCCGGCACCGGCAGACCGGAGAGCGCCATCAATACCAGCATCCCGGACGTCTTGAGGGCAATGGTCTTGCCCCCGGCGTTGGGACCGGTAATGACCATTACCGCATCAGACTCCGGAGAAGAACCGCCCAAAGCCAGCCCGAGCGGTTCGACGCCTTTCAATACTCCACGCTTCTGCATCATCAGCAGCAGCGGGTGGCGGGCCTCGACCAGTCGCAGTTCACCTTGCTCATTAAGCGTGGCCGGCTCCAGATCGTACTCGATGGCAAAGCGCGCCATGCAGTTCAATCGATCCAGCTCCAGCAGGGTTTCAAAGCAGGTGGCGATCTGATCGGCATCTTCGCGCAGCCAGCCGGAAAGCTGGCGGAGGATACGGATCTCCTCGGCCTTCTCTTCGGCGGTCAGGTTTTCCAGCTCGTTGACAAAGGGAATGATCTCCAGCGGCTCCATGAAAGCGGTTTCGCCCGAGGAGGAGACATCGTGCACCACCCCCTTGACCATCCCCTTGGAATCCATGCGTACCGGAATGACCCACCGCCCGGAGCGCTGCGTGATGAAGTCGTCCTGCAGGAATTTCTCGATGCCGCTGTCCCGGATAATCTCCTCTATTTTTTTACGGATGCGCCCGGCTAGCCCCCGTTTGGCGCGGCGGGTCTCCTTGAGCAGCGTCGAGGCCGAATCCATGATGCTGCCATCGGCATCAATAGAAGCCACCAGCGGTTCAAGAATGTCGGGAAAACCCCGCAACTGTGGTTCTAACGATTTCAGCAGAGGGATGTCGTCCCTATGTGAAAATTGGCGGGCCAGCGCGGCGTACAGACGCAGTACCGGAATAAACAGCAGCAGTTCGAGCGGCGGCAGAATCGCTCCGACCGGCCTCAAAAGTTCGAGATACGGGCGGATATCCTCAAAACTCCCCAAAGCAAGCGAGATGCCGGATAGGTCAAGGGCGCGAATCTCGCTGATTCGTCCTGATATTATTCTGATTTGCTGAAGGTTATTGAGCGGGCGGATGCTGTTGATGCGTTCAGTCGTACAGGAGCTGTGGGCATGTCGGGATGTTTCCGCCAGGAGCTTGTCAAATTCAAGCCTGGCAAGCGTTTCGGAAGCGATCATATAGTAGTAACCTTAAAGACCTGTGAGTTTAGCTGTAATGTTAAATTACATCATAATTGTTTATACTGGAAACCATCAAAATCGATGCATATCCAGACTGTACTGTAATCAACTGGAGCATTTCAAGTCATTCGTGTCCGGAACAGATAAAATCAAATAAGCCAAGTCGGTTTGCCGGCGCCTTTCATCGATTCCAGGTTGATTTAAGTTCTCCATCTCGATCTTGATTTATAGCCGGTTATCTGCCATAAAACCTGTGCATTGATAACTTATTTTATGGCAGGTTCAAACATGAATATCATGGTTACTAACGATGACGGCATCCACGCCGCCGGCATTCGTGCTTTGGCTGAGGCGATGTCGGAACTGGGCACGGTTACCGTAGTCGCGCCCGACCGCGAACGGAGTGCGGTTGGCCACTCTTTGACGCTTCACTCGCCGCTGCGCATTTTTGAGCTGCACAAGGGGTGGTATGCCGTTGATGGCACCCCGACCGATTGCGTCAACATGGGAATTCATAATATGCTGCCGGTCACACCCGATCTGGTGGTCTCTGGCATCAACCATGGCGCCAACCTGGGCGATGACGTGACCTATTCCGGCACTGTGGCAGCCGCCATGGAGGCGAATCTGATGGGTATCCCGGCGATCGCATTTTCGCTGGCAACCTTCGAGCCGAGCGGCCATTTTGCCGATGCTGCACAGATTGCCGTACAGGTCGCCAGGCAGGTAATTGCTCATGGTCTGCCTGCCGATACCTTTCTTAATGTCAATATCCCCGACTGCCCACGGGACCAGATGCTGCCTATTCTGATAACCCGGCAGGGGAAACGTTCCTTTATCGGCAAAATTATCGATAAAACCGATCCGCGCGGGCGGAAGTATTTCTGGGTAGGAAGTGAAGAACCGCATCTCAATGACGAAGCCGGCACAGACTTTCATGCAATCAACCGCAGGCACGTCTCCATCACACCGCTGCATCTCGATCTGACGAACCATAAAACGCTGCCGATTCTTGCAGAATGGAAGTTCTGACTATATGGACATTCTCACAATCTCCTGATATAGTCACCCCACTTTAGTCGGATATGTACATTAATATTGTTTATCAGGTGCGGGGCTGTCTTTGAACTTTGAGCTTATGAGAAAGAAAATGGTGCAGGATCAGATCGTGGCGCGTGGTATAAACGACCGCCGGGTCATTGATGCAATGCTTAAGATCCCTCGTCATATTTTCGTTCAGGAGGCCTTCGCTGCACAGGCATACAATGACAAAGCGCTTCCGATCGGCGAAAAACAAACCATTTCCCAACCCTACATCGTTGCTTTGATGACCGAAAAACTGGCACTGACCGGCACTGAAAGGGTGCTGGAAATCGGCACCGGTTCCGGCTATCAGACCGCCATTCTCGCCACACTGGCCGACAGAGTCTACTCGGCGGAGCGCATTCGCCCTTTGGCACTCCGTGCCCGCAAATGTCTTGATTCCCTGAAACTTTTTAATGTCCAGCTGCGCATAAATGACAGCGCAGGAAGTCCGATCGGCTGGGAGGAAGAGGCGCCATTTGACGCAATCATCGTTACTGCCGGGGCGCCTGAAGTCCCGGCTATCCTGACTGATCAGCTTGCCTGCGGCGGCAGACTGGTAATCCCGGTCGGAGATGACGCTGGACAGCAGTTGGTCACAATTGTAAAAAACGAAGATGGCGAACTACAGCAAGATCAGTCCGTTGAGTGCCGTTTTGTGCCGCTGATCGGCAAACAGGGATGGCAGGCGTGATAACTACGGGATTTGGAGAATGCAGCTAATGTCTGACACACTTCCGCTTCACGATTTAAACGATGAATCCCCCCTGGTTGGACTCTCGGCGTTGTCTCTCAATGACATTGAAGAGCCGCTGGTGCTTTCCGACGATGAATGTCTCGACGATGAGAGCGAAGAAGAAATCCCGCTGATTGAACTCGAACGCTACGATGATGCTATAAAAATATATCTGCGTGACATTCAGCGCACCTCACTTTTGACTGCTGATGCCGAGAAGGAACTTGCCCGTAAGATAGAAACTGGTGACGAAGCCGCCCGCAACAAGATGATTGAATCAAATCTGCGGCTGGTTGTCAAAATTGCCAAGCGCTATATAAACCGTGGCTTGCCTTTTCTGGATCTGATTGAAGAGGGTAATCTGGGCCTGATTAAATCGGTAGAGCGTTTCAAGCTATCCAAAGAGTGCCGTTTTTCAACATATGCTACCTGGTGGATTCGCCAATCGATCGAAAGGGCGATTATCAACCAATCGCGAACTATTCGTCTGCCTGTTCATATATCAGACGACATCGGGCGCATGATCCGGTCAACGCGCAGACTTTCCCAGGAGCTTAACCGCGAGCCGACCATTCAGGAAATCGCCGACGCCATGAAAGCAAAGATTCAGCATGTCCGCAGGCTGATGACTCTTTTGCGGCACACCTGTTCGATAGAGGCCCAACTCGGCGACGGCAACGATTTTGCGCTTATTGATACAATAGAAGACTGCTCTATGATCGCACCTACCGATCTTCTTGAGAACATCAACATTTTTGAGCTGATCTCCGGGCAATTCAATAAACTTACCGATAACGAACAAAAAATCCTGACACTCCGTTTCGGTCTTAATGACCATGAGCCCCAGACGTTGGACGTCATAGGCCAGCAGTTTGGCGTCACACGTGAGCGTATCCGCCAGATCGAAGCAAAAAGTCTGGAAAAATTGAGAGAATTCTATTTGAAGAGCCAAAATATAGATTAACTTTACAAGAGGAGATTATCTGATGAATGATCTGAAAAGTATTATCCGTGACATTCCTGACTTCCCCAAAAAAGGGATCATTTTCAAAGATATCACCACCCTTCTTCAGGACGCTCAATCATACCAGAAAATGATTGATCTTATTTCTCATCGCTATGTCGGCAAACGGATCGATAAAGTTGTCGGAGTTGAGGCACGCGGATTCATCATCGGTTCGGCGCTGGCCTACAAACTGTGCGCAGGCGTGGTGCTGGTTCGCAAGCCGGGTAAACTTCCTTCTGAAACCTTCAGCAAAACCTACGATCTTGAATACGGCACAGACACCCTTGAAATCCACAAAGACGCGATTAAGCCTGGTGAACGGGTTCTGATAGCAGACGACCTGCTCGCAACCGGGGGCACTATGGCTGCTGTAGTTGATATGGTGCAGAGCATGGGGGGTGAGATTGTAGAGTGCTGCTTCATGGCGGAGCTGGATTTTCTGGAAGGGCGCAAACGACTGCCGGAAGGTAAGGTGTTCTCACTTCTGAATTTTTGATTTTTTGAAAGAGGTTGAACAGAAGCAACATCTCTGCTATACAACTTCAGCATTTTACACACGTCCCCGTAGCTCAGCAGGATAGAGCACTTCCCTCCTAAGGAAGGGGCCGGACGTTCGAATCGTCTCGGGGACGCCAATAAAAACAGGCACTTGCACAGTAAATGCAAGTGCCTGTTTTATTATGGGTTGCGTATGGGTTGCAGTAAATGTTATTCTGGATTAGCTGAAAATGATTGAAACGATTACAAAGGAGTTGATTTTGGAAACCTTACTTCAGCAGCTTCAGGAATCATTACTGACTCATTGCAGGCCTGTGCAGGTGGCATTCCACATGTATGAGATTCTAAGCGAGGCTGGTTATGACGATGAAATGATAGGCGAGGTTTCCGATGCCCTGGCTGATATTGTCGCGTAGACTGGTGTCCTTATAGTTCTGATAATTTGTCATTCTGGCACACCTCAATGCCTCAGTCCATGAACGCCAATTAGACTTTTCTCTCCCTTGCTACATCGACCTGCAAAACTTCCACCCCTGCCACATCCGTAGCCACAAACACCTGTCCCTTCACCCTTCTTTTTTTATCAATTTTATCATTCTGCGTCGGTGGCTTATTCTGATTATGGTGTATCAGATTACCAAGGAGGATGCTGGTGGCCGCACCGCAATGCACAAAGTGTTCGAGGTTCGAATGGGATCATGCCTGTCAGGCGTTTCCCTGCGGAGTGCCGGACGAGATATTTCTTGGCGCCTTTGACCATCGAAGACCGTACCCCGGAGATGGTGGGTTCATGTTCGATAAAATATCAAAAGATTGGTTAGCTGGTAGCCGGCAGGACGAAACTCCTATCGGTGAGGGTGGGGTCGGGGAGCTAACGAGATCAAGCGCTGGGAGGATAACAGCCTCATGATCATTGGAGCTTGTTTTGAAGGTGATGACGACGAAGAGCTAATGCTCTACCAGCATGACTGTTACTATGATTCCCTGCGTCGGTGGATCAGGCTGGCCGGTGAGCACCACTGCAAGTATCGAAGGCTGCCAGAGTGGGAGGATATTTCCCGGCAATGGGATAAGTTCCGGGAATCTGGTTACCATGATCATCGCTGCATCCAGGCGCAACATGATCTGATTGCTGAACGATTCAGGATGATCCAGAAGAACCCTGACCGCTTTTTCTGGATTATCCTGGGTAAAAATGGTTGGTGCGATTTCTTCAATAGCGAGACAGCAAAATTTATGAATAACCCTGAGACGCTGCGGCTACTTATGGCTGCGGTGGCGTACGCTAACACCAAGGCTGGTTACGATGCTGAGGACGCTCTTTTGGATAAAATGCGGGAAACATATGGCATGGAAAAATTGAATCGTGTTGTTGCTGAAGATGAAGTCGGCATAAAATCATGATTTCTGCTTATGGGAGGGAATTGGAGTATGGCTGTCAAACAGATGCAGCACTTTTGCCCGACGTGTAACACGCAGCGACTATATTCCAAGCCAGGCGTAAGTCACATTCTGCACGGCATCGCTTCGCTTGTGTTGATAAACTTCTGGATACCGTGGTTTTTGGTGTGGATTGGCGCAACAGCGATAAACTGGGGTAAGTCCTATCGCTGTTCGGTTTGCGGACAGGTAGATTGATTTGTCCCGACACGTAGATTTGCATCTATTAGCAAGGAGTCGGTGAGACGGTCTGGCAGACAATATTGAAGGTTGGCGCAGAAGACGGCTGCATTTTATTGATGGGTCATGAGACTAAGCATGGAGCATGGCGATTTAGGATTGAGAAGTATGCTGTTGCTGATAAGGATATTATTTCAAATGTAGATAGTGAGATCGTCGGTGTCTTTACCTACTCGCGGATGGTAGATGGATTTGAGAACGCGGTGGTTTTACTGGATGAAAAACATCCAGACTGGGCTGATCTCTTTCCATTGGAAGTGGATCTGGAATTCTGGGAGCTTATAGACCCATTGGTGAGGAAACGCTGTCTGGATAGTTCCCTACTCGTCGAATGGCACAGAGTTTTGTGGGGTGATAAGCAGAGCTGGATATTCGATACCTGACCGGGATGCAGTCAATCGTAATGATGTTTTCCCGAGTGAGTGTTTGTTCCCTTTGATGATTTTATGCATTTACAAACGAATTCTTCACTCCGTACACGGCTGGTGTAAGACTTGCCCTTGGCAGGCTTCCCAGATTGCCCTGCGGAGTGGGGTCCATCTGAAGAGCAGAAAATCGGCTTCTGCCGGGGCTGTTAAATATTGGCTTGTATGAGGAACGTGAAGTCGGTTGCCATTGGCAATGTCAGCGTCCGTTCGCCGTCCAGCGAGCTTGTTTTTACAGCCGACTGATGGAGGAAATGTCGTCCTCCCAGATGGGAAAACATATCTTTCACCCCGTACACGGCTGGTGTGATCCTTGTCCTTTGGCAAGCTCCCCAGATTGCCCTGCGGGGTGGGACTGAGGCCAACAGGAGGTGCCACCCCACCCCATCGACTGTTGGTTTCGGGTTCAGTGCCGGGATGGCGGTACTGTTCAATTTTGAAAATCCTGTAGCCCTCCGGTTGTGCACCCCATTTGGGAAATGCTACGGTCTTGAAGGGGCTACAGGTTCCCCGCTCCCACGCTGGAATTAAAACGTGTAGCTCCAGTGTGCGTAGGGCTGGTCGGATCGTAAACTCTGCCAGCTTCACCGGGGAATATTTACTCTTTGAATCGTGGGAACGAATGATTCTTGGTGGTGAACCAGCCGTGGGCAATTACAGCCCTCTTGCTCGTACCGCCGGAACCAGCTTTGGCTCGACAGATCCCGCACGGAGGAAACCGAAAGGTTTGGATTGGACTGCGCCCTTTCCCGAGGCATTTCGTTCCCACGATTGAGAGAGCAATCAAAAAAAGCCCGGAGGAGAGGTAAACTGGTGATTGATGTTTGGTCGCCACAGGCCGTAGCCACTGGGCTCCGGAGTCGACAGGGGATGCCATCTCATCTCAAGAACTGTTGGCTTCGGGTGCAATGCCGGG
This sequence comes from Geobacter sp., assembly GCA_025360785.1. GTDB lineage: Bacteria > Desulfobacterota > Desulfuromonadia > Geobacterales > Pseudopelobacteraceae > JACRCG01. The sequence continues at coordinate 5,086 of JANYBN010000088.1, read as the reverse complement.
ATGGCGGCATTGTATATTTACAAAATACTATTGAGGTAATTGTGAAAATGAAGCCGGTGATAAACTGAAAATTCGGGGAGTGAAACATGGCCAGCGAACGTTATAGATACACCATTTCTCCTGAATTTGACGGTCTGGCCACATATGCCTGGTTTGCAGTAATCGGGAAGAGCAGCGGTAGTGTTGGAAGTTGTGTTGGCAGCTACGAATATTGGGGTGGCCATATTCCTATTTCAGATATACTACAAAAAGCCTTCGACGCATGGGCTGTTGAGTTTGAAAACAAGGTATTGTCCGAACCAGATGATAATCCCGATATTGACTGGGAATATTTTCATGCCAGAGGTGTTGAGCTTTCCAAGAGGTTGAAACTTGAACTTGGCCCTGAAAGTCGAGTCTATTATATAAAGCCGAATGAGGATCCCAGTGCAGATTGTAAATATCAGGTCGTTACGGAAGATGGCACTATGAAAAAATTCTCGCCAATAACTGATACCGTTCTTGACAATCTTTACCAGATCGAACGCGAGCACAGCGTTCGCATTCTCTATGCTGTTGAATCCGGCAGCCGTGCATGGGGCTTTGCCTCAAGTAATAGCGATTTTGATGTGCGATTCGTCTATATCCATACATTGGACTGGTATCTCTCTCTCCAGGAAAAGCGCGATGTCATTGAGATACCGATTTCAGACGAACTGGACATATCAGGGTGGGACATTCAGAAGGCACTTGGTCTGTTTAATAAATCAAACCCTCCGCTGCTGGAGTGGTTGGGGTCGCCGATCGTGTATCTGGATAACTTCGGTTTTGCTGAAAGATTACGCGATATTCTGAAAGACTCGTTTTCCCCGCAACGCTGCCTCTATCACTACCTGCACATGGCGAAGGGCAATTTTCGTGAGTATCTCAAAGGGGACGTGGTGCGGGTGAAAAAGTATTTCTATGTCCTACGTCCGATCTTTGCCTGTGTTTGGCTTGAGAAGCACAACACCATGCCACCAACGGAGTTTGAACGCCTCTACCTCGATGCCGATCTGCCACTGTCACTGGTTAAAGAAATCGATTGCCTGCTCGAACGAAAAAAAGCTAGCGGCGAGTTAGATATTGAACCAAGGATTGAGGTCATTAATTCGTACCTTGAAGAAAGGATCGAATATTTTTCTACCAGAGCTAAGCGTACTGAATCAAGAGATAAAGACATCGACCAATTGGATCTTTTGTTTAAGGATTTGCTGCATAAAGCTTGGGAAACAGTATAACAGCAGATATTTTTATTCCCGAAGACCGGATGCCGGTCCTCGGTAGTAACTGGCACAAGGTATCCTCAACAGTTCGCAGCACGTCCAACGGATATTCAATAACGCATTACGAACTTTATGACATCAATTCAATGTCAGGTAACGAATCGCATTCGGCTAAGAACTTCAACAGCCTCTCGTACAAATTCATACTTCCGCATAATCTTCACCAAATCCGCGGCTGTCATCCCTGTATCCCGATAATACCAGTTATGCGCCCGGTGAACAGATATATCGAGGTCATCTGAAACTTGCTTGATGTTAATTCTCTGCTTTTGCAACAGGTACACTATAAATCCCGTTATCTCCCGGTTGCTGAACTTCTTTTTCTGGCAAATCTGACACAAAATCTCTCTGGACATACGCACACTCCTGGTTGAAAGTATTCCTCGAATATTTTGAGGTGTAACAAGGAGATACCCAGAATATGCTGCAAACAGGAAGGGCATATACACCGGCTGAAATCAAAAACCTGCACCTTAAAGGTGCGATGTATATCCGTATGTCCACAGAGTTGCAGGTGGAGTCGCCGGAAAATCAGGAACGTGCAATACGCGCCTATGCCGCTGAATACGGCATTGAAATTGTTAAAACTTATTCTGACCTGGGCATTAGCGGAATAAAGACAGAAAAGCGGGAAGAATTTCAGGCATTGATTGATGATGTAGAGCAAGGGCGTAGTACGTTCAATATTGTGTTGTATCTGGATGAAAGCCGTTGGGGACGGTTTTTAGACAGCCGCGAAGCTGAGTATCACCGGATGAGATTGGAACTCAGAAACGTTCTCTGTCAGTCCTGCGAAAAGCCTCTTACGCTAACCAGTAACATTGCCGACCGGATCATGACCCTGCTGCGGGATGAAAGCGCCAGCGACTATTGCCGTCAGCTATCACAGAAGGTGTGGGCAGGACAATGCAATCTGGTGGCTAAAGGATACAGACAAGGAGGTGTGGCGGGTTTTGGACTGCGGCGCATGTTGCTGGATGAAACCGGCAACCCCAAGCAGGAGCTGACAATGGGGCAGCGGAAAAGCCTGCTCACCGAGCGGGTAATTCTGATGCCGGGGCCAGAAGACGAATGTCAAATTGTGCACTGGATATATGATCAGTTCATTGCTGAGATAAGTGAAACTGAAATTGCAGCACAGTTGAACGTAAAAGGAGTGAAAACCCATTTTGGTCGTCCTTGGTCACAAGGAACTGTGCGTGAAGTGCTGACCAATGAAAAATATGTCGGCAATAACTTATTCAACCGTACATCGGGCAAGATGAAAAGCAGAGCCAAACCAAATCCGGAAAGCCAGTGGGTACGCAAGGAACGAGCCTTTGAGCCCATAGTGGATCTGGAGCGTTTCTACACTGTCCAAGAGATATACCGGGAACGGAACAAAAAGACTACCGACGAAGAACTATTGCAAGGTCTGCGGGACTTATATGCCCGACAGGGACGTCTTTCCGCGCTGATCATTGATGAAGCTGATTATTTACCACCCAGCAGTTTGGTTAGTTCACGTTTTGGCGGACTTTTGCGGGTCTACCAGATGATCGGTTATACCCCGAAACGGGACTATCAGTATGTTGCCATAAACCAACGGTTGCGCATTCTTCATACCGAAATTATGACCGATGTTGTCCGCAGGATAGAGTACCTCTGCGGCAGACAGATTCCCATTGATCCGGAAAGCGGCCTGTTGGAATTGAATTACAATCTATGTATTTCAGTTGTCATCAGTCGTTGCTTTACCACCCCAACCGGAACCCGGCGCTGGAAAATCCGTTTCGATAACGGACTTCATCCCGACATAACCGTAGCGGTACGCATGGACACCCGCAATGAAGCCATCCTGGATTACTATATTTTGCCCGCACTGGAATTTTCGTATGAACAGTTAAGACTCTCGGAAGACAACGTAGGTTTTCTGGATAGCTTTCGTACTGATACGCTGGATTACCTGTTTGATTTGAGCATTAATATTCCTCTCGACAAGGCGGTGGAAGATGGATCAAGAATCAGTAGTACTTATTTCCATTGAAGATATTCAAATTTTGAATCCACGGGTACGCAATCAGATAATTGCCGAAGAAATACGGCACAACATCCTGAGTGTCGGCTTGAAAAGACCCATAACAGTATCTCCTAGGATTGATGCTAAAAATGGCAAAAAATATGATCTTGTGTGTGGACAGGGCAGGCTTGAGGCGTTTGCATCTGCTGGAGAAACGGAAATCCCCGCTATCGTCCGCGAAGTAAGTAAAGAAGATGCTCATATCATGAGTCTGGTGGAGAACATAGCCCGGCGCAATGGTAACTCTTTAGAACTTCTTCAAAGCATCAAGTATCTAAAAAATCAGGGTTACAAGGATGATGTCATTGCTGCAAAAACCAATCTTGGTAAAGAGTACATCCGAGGCATCATCCGTCTCCTTGAACAGAAAGAAGAATACCTGGTCACCGCCGTGGAAAAGGGGCGAGTCCCTTTATATCAGGCACTTAATATAGCCACGGCAGACGATGCCACCGTACAACGGGCCCTGACTGAGGCTCATGAGTCCGGGGCATTGTCTGGGAAAAAGCTTGTTGCTGTGCAAAAAATCATTTCCCGGCGTAAACATTACGGCAAAGGACTTTTAGCGCCACAACGTGATAATTCTAGGATTTCCACAGAGGATTTGATTGCAGCCTATGAAAAGGAAGCCAAGCAAAAGAAACTATTACTGGCGCAATCAAACTATATTAAGGATCTTTTGGAGTACGCGTCCTCAGCACTTCGCCAGTTGTTGGATGATGTTCATTTTACCAATCAACTAAAAGCCGTTGGTATGAACGATATTCCCAAACACGTAACGAATATTTTAAACGGGTGACAGCTATGGCAAACAGGATTACTCAGGGGTTTCAGGAAAAATTGATAGAACTTGCTGTGGAGGATTTGTTCCCCACAAAAAGCATCTCCGTCAGTGTAAAACATGGCAGGAAGTACGCTCAGGTCATCTCCTCAATACGGGAAGTGGGACTTATCGAAGCTCCGGTAGTCACACCATTTAAGAAAGGAAAAGGTTATCTCCTGCTGGATGGACACTTACGCATAATGGCTTTGAAGGAATTGGGAATAGAGCACGTCTCCTGCCTGATCTCCACGGATGATGAAGCCTATACCTACAATAAATACATCAATCGACTTTCAGCGATTCAAGAGCACAAGATGATTGCCAAGGCGCTGCAATCCGGTGTTTCTGAGGAAAAGCTTGCCAGTGCCTTGAATCTTGATATCGTAACAATCAGAAACAAGAGATATTTACTTGAAGGGATTTGTCCTGAGGCTGCTGAACTGTTGAAGGATAAAGCTGTGTCGGAACACGTTTTCAGGGCATTGAAAAAAATGCAGCCACCTCGGCAAATTAACGTTGCCCTGCTTATGAATGACCATAACAAGTTCACTACCAACTATGCCAAGGCACTGCTGGAAGCGACTCCAGCAGATCAACTTGTGAATAAAGGCAAATCCAAAAAGAAAAACCCTGCGATACTGGCTCGCCAGGCTCGTCTCGAAGAAGAAAGTCTTGCCTTGTCCGGTGAAATTGGTTCATTGAAGAATAAGTATGGTAAAGCAATGCTGGACATGACTTCTATGCAGGCATATCTGAAAGGACGTTAGTGTATCGTTCTTTCTGTAAATTAGAATAATCCTGACAAAAAAGCAGGTCAGGGTCATTCTCTTCTTTTGGTGAATCGTCAAACCCAACCAGAGAGGAGAAGAAACCATGACCTGCCCCGAAGAGAGTAACACT
>JANYBN010000086.1 GCA_025360785.1 Geobacter sp. | reverse complement strand
CGAACGTTTTGGAATAGCTTGAGCCAGAAATGTGATAGCATCGAACAGGGCTCTGGGGATATAGCGGTATCCCTTGTGGTCCATAGCGGCCTCCTGAGAGAGAATGGTTTTCTCTCAAGAGGTCGTGCGCTACTCACTTCTAAAATCAATTACGTGAGTAGCGCGCGACCCACGACCTTAGCCCCGCTGTCAAGCTATTTTTTCGGGCAAAGCAACATTTTTCAAAGATCGCTACAGAAGTCTAAAGTCCAGTATGTTTATCTCCCTGATCAAAACCCAGCGCCTGCAGAATACCGCAGGCTCATCTGTTCTGGAAAACATAAGCCGTCTCGACAAAAGAATGGCTGCTTACGATAAAATTTCAACGAAAGCCCTGGAGAATCCTGTCCAGCAGGCGCATGTCCAACCCGTTCCGGCAGCAGCGGAAAAGGTAGGCCACGCAGCGCCGGAGTCCAAAGAAGAAAATCCTGCGAAAGCCGCTCCGGTGCTGGAAAGATTAAACAAGCTGAGAAGCGGGCTTCCGGAGAAAAAGCTGTTCCGTAAGGAAACCGGCGACTGGTTCGTCTACAATAAGAAGCCCGAAGAATGTATATCGGATGTAGAGGTAATCGAAGCCCTGAACCAGGCGTACAAAAGAAGCGGCAGATCCCTTACCACCAACATTCCCATGCCGGCCTACAAAGCGCTATGTGTATTGAAGCCGGATGGAAAAGGCGGGACAGAGGTTGTCATGACAAAGGAATTCCTGCCGTTGTAAGTGAGACCAGACCAGTGATGGCCATCTAATGCTGGCGCATTGCGAGTAATTTATTTTTGGAAAGAAGAAGACTATGAAGCAACCCTCTGAAATCACCATCATCCTCCTGGTATTCCTGCTCTGTACCGCCTGCGCACCTAAAAAAGACAGACCTAAGGCAAAACCGGCGGTACCGGTAACGGTGGCGCTTGCGGCGCAGAAAGATGTGCCGGTTCAGCTCAAGGCTATCGGCAACATCGAGGCATTCACCAGCGTGGCCATCAAATCGCAGGTAAACGGCCAGATCGCCCGCGTCCACTTTAAGGAAGGGAGCGATGTTGAGAAGGGAGCGATGCTGATCAGCCTCGATCCTGAACCGTTCCTTGCGACGCTCAGTCAATACGAGGCCGCCCTGTCCAAGGATCAGGCCCAGTATAAGTTCGCTCGTGAGCAGGCCAGTCGTTACGAGGGATTACTGAAAGAAGGAATTGTTACCCGCGACCAGTATGAGCTGCTGCGAGCGAATTCCGAATCATTTGCCGCAAGCGTAGTCGCAGACCGCGCGGCCATCAAAAGCGCCAGAATCCAGCTTGGTTATTGCTCCATCCGTTCGCCGATTTCCGGTCGGACCGGCACCATTGCACTGCAGCCGGGCAACCTGATCAAGGCCAACGATCTGCCGCTGGTCACCATCAACCAGGTGAGTCCGATCTACGCGACCTTTTCGATCCCTGAGAAACGGTTTGCAGAGGTAAAGCGGGCCATGGCCGGCAAGGAGCTGAAGATCGAGGCGGTTATCCCGAATGAGCCTGGGAGTACGGAGTCGGGGACAATCAGTTTTCTGGATAATGCGGTGAACTCTGCCACCGGAACGATCAAGCTCAAGGGGGTTTTTACCAACAGGTCCAGAAAGCTCTGGCCGGGACAGTTTACCGATGTGGTCATGACGCTGGGGCAGCGGAAAAATGCCGTGGTTGTCCCGACCAACGCCATCCAGACCAGCCAGCAGGGGCAGTTCATCTATGTCGTGAAGTCCGACAAGAAGGTGGAGATGCGGCAGGTTACGGTTGATGCGGCAGTAGGGGAGGAAAGCATTATCGGGAAGGGTCTTGCCGCCGGGGAGAGCGTGGTGGTGGACGGCCAGTTACGCTTGACACCGGGGGCGGTCGTTGAATCGAAAGAGAAGCAGACCGGCGAGGGGAAAAAGTAAATAAATTATGGTTATGGGAAAAAGATATCGATAGATTCCGACGTTCACCGCAAACCGGCGGGATTTTCAAGAAATTGATGGTTTAAGGCTGGATTTGCATTAGCTGAATGAGTCTCAGGATAAATGTTCCGTTTGGGAAGATCACCGGTTCACGCGCGTGCGCGCGGGGGGCTGGGTGGCAAGGGTGCGACCAACCATACAGCCGCTGGTTCACACGCGTGCGCGCGGGGGGCTGGTCAATAACATGTTATACCAATAGAAAAAATAAGAAAGTGAGCACATCATGAAGAGTCTGAGTCTGGCCATCCTAGACATTTTGCTGCCTTCCAAGTGGCCAAGACTGGTAGCAGGAGCAGCAGTATCCCTAATAACAGGAATATTTGCTCTCTCGGAGTGGGGTCAAAAAGTTGGACTAATCCTAACACCAGAAGAAATGTCACGAATCCGTAGAGAGGGGATACCGTGGCTATGTGTCGTTGCCTTGGCGTTAATTCACTATTTGGTCGTTCGGGAAAAGAACTCACTGCTAAACCTCCAACCCTGGAAACTGCATGAAAAGGTAAAACTAACTATTGGTAATTATTACGACGTCACTGACAAAGAAAACAACAAAATCATAAGAATTACTTTAAAAGAAACTTCCAGACAAATGATGCCTTTGCCCTATACAAACATAGGAAATGGTACTCACACACAGATAGAAGCTGACACAGCAACTTTGATTTTTGACGATTTTCTTTCAATACTTCCCTGCCAAGCTGTCAAACCCATTCCTGTTGCTATGCCGTTCAACGAGTGTTCATTCATATTCAGCAAAAATTCGAATAGTGAAGAAGCAAATTCAGTATTTTCCTTTGTCACTGAAGGATATGAGCAGTTTTTCCGTTGCTTCGTTGATCATATTAATCTTGCCAAACAAGAGGTTGAGATTGATGTGTACTTTCTTCAAATGAAGAAGAAGGTATAACCATCGGGTACAGCGTTTTGAAACGCTGACCCTCAGCCCCGTTGAACACCAAGACAAAGGCTCCGTTTTGAGATTTAACGGGATTCCTCGGAGCCAATAAAAGGAGGCAGGATCTATGAGATGGAATGTAGCTTTCAAAGTGATGATGGGATTGATGGTTTTTTTAGGCATTGCAGGGTGTGGCGGAGGCGGTGGTAGTAGTGATCATCGCCCACCTGTTTCGGGGGGAACCGAAACATGGAGGGTTGTACAAAGTCCTATCGGTACTCCGAGTGACTGGAATTTTATAGATATTTCTGGTGGGACTACTACTGGAAGTATTCGCATTACCAAGAGTAGCAGTAAACTTACTCTTAGCAGTGTGAGTTTATATGGGAACAGTAGTGTTGTGATAAGCCCTGTATGGAGTTTCTTTTTCGCCGAAAATGCTGACCTGTTACATTTTCCAATAACCGTGGGTGAGAAGTGGACATCAGAAGGATACAGTGGGAAAAGCACCACAGAGGTTCTTTCTAAAAGTGATACTGTAACAAACCTAAAAGGCATTACCGCAATAAATTGTGCTCATACGCGTGAAACTTCAGCTTTCGATAGTACTATGACTACGTCAAATACGTGGAACACAGTAATAGATAAATGGATTTGTCCAGGTTATGGCCCATTCAAGTTTGTTACAACTTGGAATGCTGGTCAGGTATCAACAAATTATCTCGATATATTTACACCTTCCGGCACAATAGA
>JANYBN010000065.1 GCA_025360785.1 Geobacter sp. | reverse complement strand
CCGATCCCGCCGACGCCGACCTGGTTATCCAACACTTCGGCCTGACCCCCGAAGGCAACTTCCCCGAAGTCCCCGGCGCCAACGTGCTACACCTTCCCCGTGACGCAGCATGGCAGCTTGTGGGGGCAATGGCCCATCCGCTGAATCGTCCGCAATACGATGAAAATATGCAACGTATTTGTGCCGGATACGGTATCCTTCAGCCACGGGTTGCAGTAAGTCTGCCCGGCACAAACCGGTCACGGTATGCCCGTATGTGGGGAAGTGACGCAGGCATCGATCCTTATACCCGCGTTGTTTCCGATATGTATCAGGACCTCTTCGGAGAAGGCTCTTTCATTGGCAAAGGTATCTATGAAATTGATGCCTTCGAGAAGGCCCTTAAACGGCGTTTTCCTGAGAACCGGATTCTGAGTCACGATCTTATCGAAGGGTGCTATGCAAGAGCAGGCCTCTTAAGCGATGTACAGTTATATGAAGAATACCCCTCTCGCTATAGCGCAGATGTGAGCCGCAGGCACCGCTGGATTCGCGGGGACTGGCAGCTTCTCAGATGGCTCTTTCCGGGGGTCCCCGGCCCGGATGCACGTTTTCTGAAGAATCCCCTCTCAGCGCTTTCCCGGTGGAAAATATTCGATAACCTTCGCCGCAGCCTTTCGCCATTGGTATTGACACTCCTGCTTCTGGCGGGGTGGATAGCATTACCCGCGCCCTGGTTCTGGACCTTGTCGGTAATGGGGATTATGGTGGTCCCTTCTTTGATTACCTCTCTTCTTGATCTCGTCCAGAAGCCAAGTGATGTTCTGTCGGGTCAGCACATTCTCGCCTCTTTGCGGGGGAGCGCGAGGAGCCTTGGCCAGACTGCATTTACATTCCTCTGCCTGCCCTATGAGGCGTTTTTCAGTATTGACGCTGTTCTGCGCACCCTCTGGCGAATGCTGTTTGCCAAGAAGCGGCTTCTTGAATGGAACCCTTCGGGCGACTCCGATCATGCAAGCCGAAAGGACCTGGCCGGTGTTTGCCTTACCATGTGGATCTCCCCGGCAATTTCGGCTGCTGCTGCGATCTATCTCGTATTATCAAGGCCGGAAGCTTTAATTGTTGCCCTGCCGGTCCTTTGCCTCTGGTTTGTTTCACCCGGTGTAGCGTGGTGGATCAGTGAGCCCCTTGGTCGCCGTGAAGCGAAGCTTACCCTAAACCAGATAAATTTTCTGAGAAAGATCTCCCGAAAGACCTGGGGCTTCTTCGAGACCTTTGTTGGTCCCGAGGACCATTGGCTTACACCCGATAACTATCAGGAGCATCCCCTTGACAAGGTTGCCCATCGTACTTCACCAACAAACATGGGGCTTTCGCTCCTTGCCAGCTTGTCAGCCTGGGACTTCGGCTACATTTCTTCAGGACAGCTCATCGATCGAACGGCGAATGCGTTCCGCACGATGGAAGCCTTGGAACGCTACAAAGGACATTTTTATAACTGGTATGACACGGAATTGCTGCAACCGTTGCTGCCGATGTATATTTCGACTGTGGACAGCGGAAATCTTGCGGCCCACCTGTTGACATTGCGGGCAGGCCTGATTTCACTCCCTGACGAGAAGATAACGGGGCCAAGGGTGTTTGACGGGCTCCTCGATACACTAAGTGTTCTCGTGGATGTTGCCGGAGAAACCATCACGGCCCGGTTCTCTCAGGTGAAGCAGGACTTGGTAGATCTCAGCGCATCACCGCCGAAGACGCTCCAGACAGCATATGAAAGTTTAGACAGGCTCAACATGTTCGCTCTGGACCTGGTCCGTAGCCTGGACGCTGATCCTGAGAGTGAGGTCACACATTGGGCGCGGGCTTTTGTGAGCCAGTGCCAGGCTGCCCTCGATGACCTGACCTTTTTTGCTCCCTGGGTTGTATCATCGCTTGCGTTGAAGGATCTCGGCGACTTCCCCGGTTTCAGCGAAATTCCGACGCTACGCAAATTAGCCAATCTTGACAAGGAGTTTTTACCAACGAGTATCAGGGCCAGGGCGAGAATTGAAGTTATCGAAGATCTTGCGGCACAATCCAGTGAATTTGCCCGTATTGATTATAGCTTCCTCTATGACGAGACGCGCCATCTATTGGCAATTGGTTACAACCTCGGTGAAAACCGCCGTGACGCGAGTTTCTATGATTTGCTGGCTTCGGAAGCGAGACTTGCCAGTTTTGTTGCCATTGCCCAGGGCCAATTACCTCAGGAGAGCTGGTTTGCATTGGGAAGGCTCCTTACTACTGCTGCCGGGGAGCCGATTCTCCTTTCCTGGAGTGGCTCCATGTTCGAATACCTCATGCCTCTCCTTGTTATGCCCACCTATGAACAGACGTTGCTTGATGAGACTTATAAGGCGGCTGTAGCACGACAGATCGAGTATGGAAAAAAGCGAGGGGTGCCCTGGGGTGTTTCGGAATCCGGGTACAATACCATCGACGGTCATCTCAATTACCAGTATAGTGCCTTTGGCGTGCCCGGTCTGGGGCTCAAGCGCGGGCTCGCCGGGGACCTCGTCATTGCCCCCTATGCCACGGCGCTGGCCCTCATGGTAGCCCCTGAAGAGGCCTGTCACAACCTCGAAGAACTTGCCACTCAGGGTTTTGAGGGGAAGTATGGCTTTTATGAAG
>JANYBN010000054.1 GCA_025360785.1 Geobacter sp. | reverse complement strand
GGAATCAAAACGTTATATCTTCGAGGCACTGGCAACCGCCGGCGACAAGAAGACGGTCGTGGTGACACACCATGGAGTCTCACCACTGTCGATTCATCAGCGGTTCCGGGGAGACAGCCTCAATTGCGCCTTCATGACCGACATTTCCAACGAGATCATCGACCATGGCCCGGATCTTTGGGTTCACGGCCACACTCACAACTCATTCGACTATACACTCGGCAAGACCCGCGTGGTGGTAAACCCTTATGGCTACAAGGATGTGGAGGTTAATCCACAATACGATAGACAACTGGTCATTGAGATATAATTACTTGATGGAGGGGAAACGTGGGGTACAAAGCAATCCGCTTCGAGCGGCATAAGTTGTTCGATCAGGTTTGGGAAAAGCCGATGACAACGCTGGCAGCCGAATATGGCCTGTCGGACGTGGGGTTGCGCAAGATCTGCAAACGTCTGAGTATTCCCCTACCACCACAGGGATACCACCTGCGAGCACACAAGGGGCAAAGACCATCGCTGCCGCCAATAAAGAATGGGGTAACGGAGTATACAACCCATATTTACGAGCCGGAACAGATGTCGGCATTCGAACCGCCGCAATTGATGGAGATTCCGGAAATTTCATTCGAGGAGCTGCCGGAGAACCGGATCAGAGTCCCAGAGGTGCTGACATCCCCCCATCCGCTGATTGTCGAAGCCAGAAATCATCTTAAAAAGGCCAGTCAGGGAAGATATGGCCGCCTGACAAGATTCTGGTCTCGAAGCGAATACATTTCCGTTTTTCCTGAGTCGCTCGATCGTGCTTTACGGATCATGGATGCCCTGATCAAAGCTCTGGCAAAGCGCAACTATCCCTTCTCCATTGATGAAGAGAAACATGTCCTCGTCGTGAAAATACTGGACGAACAGTTCACTCTCCGGCTTGAGGAACGCTCACGCCAGGTCCGTCATATTCCGACAGCATCGGAAATGAAAGAGGCAAAACGCTCATATAGTCCGATTGCAACATATGACTTTGCCCCTACCAGCGAGTTTTCATTTTTGATTAGCAGATATTACAGTGCCGATAAGGTCTGCAGGGATGATAAACGCGGCCGGCTCGAAGAGAAACTGAATAACTTCATCATAATCCTGATCAAAATGGCTCTACAGATCAAGGATGAGCGAATTTGCCGGCAACGGGAGGAACAGGCCCGCCGGGATTGTGAACAAAAACGTATCGAAATGGAAAATACGATCCGGAAGGAAAAGAAACGCGTAGATATTCTGAGGGAACAGTGTGCCTCCTGGTATGAAAGCCAGAGACTGCGTGCCTTTATCCTGGCAGCACGGGAGAAACATCCAATCATGGATCCGGAAAGCGAATTTGCCCAGTGGTTGGTCTGGGCCAGCCTCCAAGCGGATCGTCTGGATCCGCTGAAAGAAAGTCCACCGTCAATATTGGACTAGGATCTCACCTGTTGGTGATCTTGTTGTTAATAGAAACACGACAAGGAATCATAATTTGTTAAAAAAAGAGGCTTGTTTTTTTAACAAAATTGGAAGAAACTGCTGCCATGACCGTAAGCAAACAAATCGAAAACAGAATTAACGAGCACGGCCCAGGGTGGGTTTTTTCTCCAGCCGACTTTCTTGATCTCGGATCTCCGCATACCGTAGGAATGGTGCTGATCCGCCTGGTTCGCGGGGAAATAATTCGACGCTTGGCCAGGGGGCTGTATGATTTCCCGCGGAAGCACGAGCAACTGGGCCTTTTGTCTCCATCGGTAGATATGATTGCCGAGGCATTGGCTCGCCGCGACGGTGTACGTCTTCAACCGTCAGAGGCGACAGCAGCCAATATGCTGCATCTTTCCGAGCAGGTTCCAATGCGGGTTGTCTATGAGACCGATGGCCCTGCCCGAAAGATCAAGGTCGGAACACTAACCATCCAATTCCGTCGACGGGCACCTCGCAAAATGGCAACCGCTGGAAAGATGAGTGGTCTTGTTTTCGCCGCGTTACGGGGACTGGGTAAGCGCTATGTAACTCAAGATCAGATCGCTCACCTACGCCAGCTATTGACACAAGAAGACCGTAACCGCCTGTTACTTGATCTGCCACAGGCACCAGCATGGATGCACCCCTTCCTGAGATATATTGCCGGAGATTAGTAAGTTAGAAAACGTTTTCTGCTTTTTTGAGCAGAAAATGTTTTCGTTAACGCACTTATCCTGTTCATAAGGGCGAGGACAAATGATGATCAGTTTTGAGCAACTGCCCACGGAAGAGCGGGCCTTATATCTGCGTGAGGCAGCGGTGCGGCTTAATATGCCGCCGGTAATCGTTGAAAAGGATTATTGGGTCTGCTGGACGCTGCGCGAACTCTTTTCCCTGCCGGATGCAGGGGGAGCGCTTACCTTCAAGGGCGGAACGTCATTGTCGAAGGTTTGGGGACTGATTGAAAGGTTTTCGGAAGATATCGACATTACTATTGATCGGGACTTTTTGGGGTTTGGCGGCGACAAGAATCCGGAAACTGCTCCATCAACCAAACAACGCAACAACCGACTTAAAGAGTTGAAAACCGCCTGTCAGGAGTATGTTGAACAGAAGCTGCTGCCGCTTCTTGAAGCCCGTATCCGTTCTGTATTGCTGACAGGCGACAGTTGGTTGCTTCGTATGGATGACGCCGATGTGGATCGTCAGACGATTCTGTTCCAGTATCCCGCCAGCCTGCAATCAGAAGACGGATTTTATGTGCAGCCGATCGTCAAAATAGAACTTGGCGCACGCTCAGATACCTGGCCGTCGGAAGCGGCAATCATCAAGCCATTTCTGGTTGAGGTGTTGAACACGGTAGTCGCCCCGCTGGATTGTTCTGTCCAGGTACTGTCTGCTGAGCGGACTTTTTGGGAAAAGGCACTTCTGATACACGAGGAGACCTTCAGGCCGGTGGACAAGCCCCGTCGGGCCCGTATGGCCAGACACTATTATGACCTGTGGTGCCTCATCCAAAAGGGCATTGCCGCCAGGGCGGCAAAGGATAAGGCCTTGTTTGACCGTGTAGCTGCGCACCGTCAGGTGTTTTTTCGCTTGAATTGGGTGGATTATAGCACGGTACATCAGGGAAATTTGCGGCTGATGCCTGTATCGGGTGATGTACAGGCCTGGAAGCAGGATTATGAATGGATGCAGACGGCCATGTTTCTTGATGATCCACCACCGTTTGAACAAATACTTGATGGCGTGCGCAAATTTGAAGAGGATTTCAACAGGGTGTAATCGTTAAGACCTATGCGCTGCTGGTCACCTTTCAGAAGACTGAAAAGGAGTTCTCACCGAGCACCATGTGTGCCGATTACCCCATCAGCAGGGAGCTCATGCACTGGGAGTCACAGGCGAATACCGCGCAGCATCACACCGACGGGCAGAACCTGATTCACTATCAAGAGCGGGGGTATACGATTTTGGTCTTTGCCCGTGGGCAGAAGAAGCGGAATAATGTGACGGTGCCGTTCACCTACCTGGGGTCGGTGGATATGGTGAGTTACGAGAGCGACCGGCCGATTAAGGTGGTGTGGCACTTGCGGCATTCGTTGCCGGTGGAGATGTTTGAGGATAA
>JANYBN010000095.1 GCA_025360785.1 Geobacter sp. | reverse complement strand
CTTTACGACCTGCACATGCTGGTCAACACCTATAACGGCCGCAGCTACACGACCGCAGAAACCGCCGCGCTGCTGCAGAGTGCCGGTTTTCCCCATCACTCTATAGTTGAACTGCCATCCAACTCACTTGCTCTGATCGCTACCCGCACCGCCCCCTACCAGACCGCTGCGTCACAGTTCACCCTGAAGAGCCATGCCCTGGCCAATGGCTTCTTTGCCGCGGCAGAGCTTGACCCGGCCCGCATCCGGAGCGAGTCCTGGGTGCGGGCCAAATGCGCCTACGGCTGTCCGGCGTACGGCAAACGGTGGAGCTGCCCGCCGCACGCCATGGATCAGACCGGTTTCGAGGAGTTGCTGGGATGCTACTCGCGGGCGTTGCTGGTGGTCGGACAACCGCCACTACGGGATTTCCAGGAGAAGCTGCTGGGGTTGGAACGGGAGGCGTTTCTGGGCGGCTTCAAGAAGGCGCTGGTTTTCAGCGGCGGCCCCTGCTGCTGGTGTGAGAGCTGTGACGACAAACAGTGTCGTTTTCCGGAGAAGCGGCGGCCATCCCTGGAATCGTGCGGCTGCGATGTTTTCGCCCTGGCAGAGAGCTGCGGCATACCGCTCGCCCCGCTGCGGAACAGCGATGATTTTGTGCAGTATGTCGGGTTGCTACTGGTGGAGTGAACGGGCGGGTTATTTCCCACCGGGCGATACTGTGGTATGATTCTGCATGACTCTCGAATCGTTCGTTATCACCTACGGGTATCCGGCACTCCTGGCCGGCGCTTTGCTGGAAGGCGAGACCATCGTTATCATCGCCGGCATTATGGCACACAGCGGCTATCTTCAGCTGCCGTGGGTCATCGGGATCGCCTTTGGCGGAGCTTTTTGTGCCGACCAGTTCTGCTTTCAATTGGGGAAGCGAAAGGGGAAGGCTTTTCTCGAAAAAAGACCCCAATGGGAGCGCCGTATCGACAAGGTGCGCCGTTTCCTGGTCGGATATCAGGCAATCGCCGTCCTCAGTTACCGCTTCATCTACGGCATGCGCACCATCACACCGATTGTCATCGGCGCGAGCGGTTTTAACACCCGCCGGTTCGTACTCCTCAACCTGTGCAGCACTTTTGTCTGGGCGGTGGTGGTTGCATCTGCCGGCTATTTTTTCGGCAATGTTGTCGAGGCGGTGCTTCGCGATTTCCAAAGGTACGAGCTTGCCGTCATGCTGGTAGTAGCGGCGGTGGGTGGCGGGATCTGGTTCTATCGCTACCGGCTGAAAAACCGTTAGCAGGCCGATAGAGAATATAGTCAGGTTCTGTTTTCCGCCTTGCTACGGCTTACCATAGCGTTTCTTTAATCAGTCTTCCACTAATCCCTCTCTTTTGCAATAACGCTAAATCAGGCAACCTTACAAATCAAACAAACAAAAACCCCGGGTTATGGCCGGGGCTCATGCAATAAGCTTATCTGAGTCAGTTTCTACTTCTTAACTTTCTTGGCGATTATCATATCCTTAACCTTATCGTAGACCGGCTTGGGAAGTATCTTCTTTGAAAGCAGCTGGCTCTTATTCGAGAAAGGCCTTCCAGCAATGATCTTTTTTGCGTATGTATCTCCGACACCAGGGATAGCCTTTAACTCAGCCTCGGTTGCGGAGTTGATATCAATCATTTCCATTTTAACTGCCGGTACGGCGGCCTCTACTTTCTTTTCAACTGCTGGGACAGCAGGCATTGCTGGATTTGCAGGGACTGTTTTATACATGTCTGCTGCAAAGGATATTGATGCTGTCATAATAAATGCAAACACCATGATACCAAGTCTTTTCATCGTATACCTCCTTAAGTTTGTTAAACATATCTACAAACATATCAGGGGTTTGTTTACTGTCAAGATTGCTCACAATACTTTGTAATACAGTGCGTGAGCACTCATGCCTAGCGGGACCAGAAACCGGTAAACCAGGTGTGCCACAACTTCTCTGCAATAAAATCATCGGGACTATTTATAACAGAACATCCTTTAGGCATTGGCTTGTGAGTGTCCCCCTTAACCTTTCCATGCCACCTTTCTAATCTGATATTCCTTTGTACTATTACGACAGGTGGCGTATATTATAACTATGGTAAGCAGTTAATATTATATGAGAAACTGCAAAGAGGCATGCCATGAAAATAAAAGCTATTTATCCGCACCATGTTGACTACGTTGATTCTTCTGAATTGGATTCCCTCATCAAGAAGGGCAAAATAATGGCCTTTGTGAGGGCACAGAAACTGGTGTTTGTTGGGATACATCCCATCCGGAAGGCGTCGACAACAAAGTATTATCCGGACACGGACAGGCGCACAAATCATGTGACGTAAAGAGCATGAAGTACATAATGATTTAGTGATGCTGTCAAACGTGCCAGGCCCTGCTCCTGCAAATGATCGTATTGACAACGCCGCCCATATCTCGGATAACCAAACCCATGAAAATCGTCATCATCGAAAATCCCCGTCCATTAACCAGAGAACATTACAATGACGTGGCCAATGCGCCGCTCTCGGCCAGCCTAAACAGCGGCTATGCCCTTGCCGTCGCCCGCCGTGCCGGCTGGAAAACCGTCTACTTGGACTTCACCGCCGATGTTCGGGACGCGGTTGACATAGCAGTGACCATCCTTGCCGAGGACGCCGACATCGTCCTGTTCCACTGGGTCTACTCCTGGGGACATGAAGAATCGGTCCGTACGGTGCTTGACCGGCTGCGCCGGGACTGTGCCGCAACCCTCGGAGCCTTCGGCCTCTTCCCCACACTCTCCTGCGATCGGCTCCTGCAGTTTGCCCCGCAACTCCACTTCATCCTGGCCGGCGAGTTTGAGGAGACGCTGGCCGAACTGCTGCCAATCTTCGGGAAGCGGCACACCATTGTAGCTCTGCCTGGGGTTCTCCTGCGGGGCGAGGCGTTCGTGCCGCGCCCGCTGATGGCGGACCTCTCCCTGCTGCCGGTGCCGGATGACGTCGGCGCCAACTGCGGCTTTGCCAGCCTGAACATCGCCGCCAGCCGCGGCTGCTACGGCGAGTGCAGCTTCTGTTTTATCCACCGCTACTACGGCTGCAACCGTCGCCGGACCCGCGACCTGGGCTCGCTGGAGCGGGAACTGGAGATCCGCCTGAAAAGGCGAACCATAGAGAGTCTCTACTTCATCGATCCGACCTTCATCGGTCTGGGAGAACACGAGCGTAAACGGGTCCTTGAGGTCGGCCTGATGGCGCAACGACTCGGCCTCCCGTTCGGCTTAGAAACACGTGTGGACGGCATCGACCGGGAGCTACTGGCGACGCTGGCCGGCAATGGTGCGACCTCCGTGTTTCTCGGCATCGAGTCCGGCTGCGACAGCGTGCTGCAGCGGATCGGCAAACGGATCAGCACGGAGCAGATCCGTCATGGGGTGCGGGCCGTCCGTGCCAGCGGGATGGAGCTGCATCTCGGCTTCATCATGTTCGAACCGGATTCGACACTGGCCGAAATCGAAGAGAACTATACCTTTCTTGAAGAGCTGGATCTGCTTGAAGAACAAGAACTAACCGCGAATCTGCTTTACCACAACCAGATCGTGCTGCACGGTTCAGCGGCCTGGGAGCGTTTCGAGAGTGAGGAACGACTGCTGCTGGACGAGCGGCTCCCATTCGAGGCACGCTGCCGTTTCCGGGATGAGCGGGTCGGGCTGGTCTGTGCGGCGATGGGGCGACTGACATCAAGCTATTTCAGCGGTATAGGCAGCATCAGGGGTGACTTCAGCGGCAACGCCACAAACGATCTTCTCAAAGATGCCTTCCGCGCGCTCTGCCGCGCCGCCCGGACTCTACCACCACAGCAGGTTGCCGATGTGGAAGGAGAGTATGCAGTGCTGCTGTTGGAGGCACTTTCGGCCAAATGAACAGCAGCCCTAAGCCAACGTTTCAGTCACTTTTTGCTGTTCCCACCCTTCCCCCTGTGGTAATTGATGTGTCATGCGCCTATTACTGATCGCCTTCCAATTCCTGACCATTATCCCGCTCCCCTTTCGCTTCCGCTGTGAAAAGGAGGATCTGGGGCGTTCCACCGCTTTTTTTCCGGTCGTCGGCTTCGCCATCGGGGGGATGCTGGTGGGAGCCGACTGGCTGTTCTCCCCCTGGATCGCCGGCCCGCTCTGCGATGCCCTGCTGATAACCCTGCTGACGCTGATCACCGGTGCGCTGCATCTGGACGGTCTAGCGGATGTTTGTGACGGCTTGGCGGCACGCGGCAGCCGGGAGCGTTTTCTGGCGATCATGAAGGATTCACAGGTCGGCGCGG
>JANYBN010000025.1 GCA_025360785.1 Geobacter sp. | reverse complement strand
AACGGTTTTCGCACCGCTGTAAGTGGTGTAGCTGGCGTTGCCGGCGTTGCCGTGAATACCGCCGAAAGCTTTATTATCGCTGGCGTTGTGGCAGTTGGCGCACTTGATGCCGAAAATGTTACCACCACCGGTAGGCTGATATCTGCCGTCAAGAACCCTTGCCTGGAAGGCAGCATCATTAACAACGTCTGCCATATTTCCATCTGTAAAGGCTTCTGCAGGCACGAGACGTGCTCTACCGATGAGGCCGGCTGAGTTTTCGTTGTTGCCGTTGCAATCGGCGAAAGAGTTGTTGACGCTGTTGTGAGCCACTACACCATCTACCTGGGTAGCCGGGTTAACTTCAGTCTGCTTCGGAACACTGTAAAGGTTCTCTTTGTGGCAGAGGAAGCAAACGAGTGCGTCTATGGAGAAGGTATCGTCACTATTGGAGTTACGCAGCATGTACTCGTTATTGGAACCGTGGGCGCCGATAGCCACCGTGGTTGCGGTTCCGTCTGCCTTCTTGGCCGAACCTGGCTTGAACTGGCCGACCGTGTGGCAGTCGCCGCAGTGTATGACGCTGTCATCAGCGACAACCACATTGTTAAGCGTTGTGTAGGTCGCAACGAACTTGCCGGTTTCAAACATGGTACCCATTTTAACCCCTGTGGTAGTGACCACACCGGTTGTTGGGTTGAAAACATCAGGGGTATTTCTCAAGCCCTTGATCGGAGCAGCCGTAACACCATTAAAGAAGTTGACGTTGGCTGTGGAGATGTTGGTGAACTGGGCTGCTGTGAGATTCTTGCTGGTGTACTTCTGACCGCGAACAGCGTGATGCGAACTGTTGCTTGTAGCGAACTGCTCGTATACGCCTACGACTGCGGGACGGAAAACCTGGTCATAGCCGTTGGAGATGGTATCGCCGAACGGGTTAAGAGCAGTACCAGTGTATCCTGTTACCCCGACAAGAGCTTCGACTGCTGTCGGAGCACCTGCTGCGTTATGGCAAGAGAAGCAGAACTGATCCATCAGGTCGTGATCAGGTGTAGCAGGATTCCAGGGATATCCGGCACCAACTGCTTTGGTCTGATTTCCGACCAGTGTTTTATTGCCGTTACGCAGGTATGTGTTACCATCTTTCATGTGGAAATCTTTATCTATCTTGATGCTGTTGCTGTCACTGTCCATCTTGCCTTCCAAGTGGCAGACGGCGCAATCAGTGTTGTTTAAGTCACGACCGGTTACATGGTGCGACGTTTTGGCGAATTCACCTACAATCGCGCGGACACCATTATTATCACCGACCAAACCTGGGCCATGCTGCGGTGCTGCTACATCATGGCAATCTACGCAACCTTTGGTATCGGCTGGCACCTGGGCGGCATGGAGACTGCCGCTGTCACTGGAGGTGTGGCAATGGGCGCAGTTGTTTTTTTGAAAGCCATCTGCTTTGGCCTGACGGAAAAGCGAAGAAAGATTCTGAAAAGTCGGAGCAAATCCGTCTTTGGTATGGCACACAATGCACCTGCTGCTATTGGTAACGCCGTTTTCAGTATACGCAAGCAGGGGATTCGGGAATGGAATCGGGCCGGCGCCATTATGCTTGGCTCCACCGCCATGACAGCCCTGGCAACCAAGATCGTCCGCGTTATGTGCCGATACGAAAAATTCACCAACGATATTTCTGTTTGTTGGATTGTCCGCTGTAGCCGAGTGGCAAGTTATACACTGACCTTCGCCAACTCTCGCCACTCCCCCGGGAGCAGCTATCTCTGCCTCTTTACTGGACGAGCCGCAACCATTCAACAGTGCAGCCAGAGAGAGCGCACTCAACAACATGAAACTTAGCTTCTTGATACTCATAGTTTTTCTCCTTTTTTAGAATGACCGGATTGTTATTAAAAAGTTCCCGGCAAATGACATTTCCGGCAGACCTTGCCGTCCGAACGATCCTTCAGATTGCCAGACTTCCAGCTTCTCGGGTGTGGACGTATTTTGCCGCTGGCGTGACATGTGATGCAGACATCCCCATCGGAATGACAGGCAGCACATGACTGCAAATTCCGGCGCGCTTCAAGCGCGTGATCCACCTTCCAGTTGGTGACCGGATAAGTCTGGGTGCCTCCCATAGGGTTGTGTGATTTTATCTTCAACGAACCTTTGGGAAAACGGCTGTGACAATCATTGCAGTATTTCTGGTCATGACAGCGGTTGCACTGCTGCTGGTTGTTCTGAGCCTGTATCGGATGGATACTGATGAAGTCGCTACGGTGACTGCGTGGATGGGAATCACGACCGAAATTTTCTTTTTCCGGATTCGTGCCGCTTAGTAATCCCCCCTGATGACAATCAAGGCACCATGACTGGTCATGGCACTGGCTGCAGTTATTGCCGGCCTTGCCTGCCAGCACACGATGGCCGCGCACAAAGTCGGAATCATGATTGAGCGCAACGCCTTCGCCTTTATGGCAGCTGTTGCACTCACGAATCTCCATTTTGGCGTATTCGATGTGGGACACTTTTTTGTCGGCGTAGGACTGCTGCTGGAGGAATATCAGTCCGAAACCAAGTAATGCGATGATAAAAACAATTTTTTTCACGTATATTCCCCCTTTCTAAAAGTCGTAGTTGAAAGCTACGCGACCGCTATAATCATTATCGTAACGGGCATTCACGTTGTCTTCAACCCGGACGGACGCCGACATATTATCCTTAATCTTATACTTGCCACCCAACCAGTATTTGCGGGCGGTTTCTTCTGCGGTCACCTTGTCCCGCTCATAGACGTCGTAATGAACTGAGCCAGCAACCTCAATCTGCTTGGTCACCTCGTAAGTCACTTCGATGATTCCTCCATCGAGATTGCCACCATAACCGTTACGGCGGTCATAGTTCAGGGCAACATTCATATGTTCGATAGGACGAATACGGCAACCGACTTCGATTACATCTGCGTCGGCACCTTCATAATCCTGTCTGCTGTAACCAATATTGGCCGAAATCTTATCGTTGATTGTGTAGTCTGCACGAAAGACGCCTTCTCGATAGCGACTGACGGCAAACACAGAAAAAATCGAAGTCGAGTCGAAAATCGGATAGCTCTGATAATACTCGCCTGTCAGTATGAGGTCGGCGATTGGAAAATACTTGGCCCCAATAAGCAAATCACTGAAAGTTTCGCTTGGTAAGTCAAAACGCGTATTGCCATACACCTTAAGTGAATTAAGCAGGTACTGTTTGAAGGACGCGCCAATCTGATCTCGGGCAATTCCGTCCTTATCAAACTTCATGAAATAGCTGATTTCGGCATCGGTGTTGCGGTGTCCGGCGAGATATCCGGCGACCCCGAAGACGAAATCCTTGCCTTCGGTTGCGTCGCTATCAAGACCGAAGAATACGTTGCGCCCACCCATGACCGAAAAGGCCATCTGCCCGATATTTTTAAGCTCGACTTTGCCACCGTCAATCAGGGCGCTCCCCGCCGCGTAATTAACAAACTGACGCCCCAGCCTTACATCCACTTTGTCAAACAGGTTGGAATAATCCCCGTACAGATAATAGAGTCTGCCGTTAGTATCCTGTTTGTCCAGAATGCCCTGGGTAAGCCGCCCGTATCCCTGAAACGACAACTTGTTGTCGCTGTCGATTTTGTTAACGGACAGGCTCAAATACTCACCGAATTCAGCTTGCTTCTTCTCGGTAAAAATATCGTTGAACCAGGTGAACTGGGTGGAGCTTCTGCCGTGAATCTCTGCTGACCAAGCGACTGTTGATGCAAGTAACAGTGCAGTTCCGGCCAGCATGCAGAAAATTCGTTTACATGCCATCAGAAACCTCCTTTCATGTAATTAAACTGCGAACATATACTACCTGAATCAAAAAAACGACTCTTCACCTCCTTTCTCAATACATTTCCTCCGGTTATCTGCGATGGATACTAACTGTTGCTACTCTCAAGTTGTAGTTGAACTAAAATGTACTTGTTGTCCAACTCACGCTTGGATGTTCCTCTGACTCTTCCCATCCTAAATAGCTGTTATCTGACTGCTAAATAAATACTTGTACTACTAATTAGCTATTTGTCAATAAAAGACACCATGATTTTTAAAGAGCTGGAATGATCGTGTAAACAATGTCTTAAAATACTGATTTTTATTAACTGGCGAAATAACGGTATATGACGGCCTTAGCCGAATCAGCGGAATGGGCCGTATAACGGCGTAACCCATTGTCGTACAAAGACAAATGTCCGCATTACGGAAACGTCAATACGCTGACTTTTCGTATACCACTATAGTAAGGGTGAATATCTAGCATTATACGAGCCAAACACGTGCTGGCAACTGTTTAGCTGTCAAAGATCTACCGACATTGACAAAACAGGCCTGGGGTCATTATACTTAGATAAGTTGATTATCAACAAAAGGAGCTTACACGTCATGCCGATGTACGAATACCGCTGTACAAGCTGCGATCACCAATTTGAACTACGCCAGAAGTTTTCCGATCCACCCGCAAGCCAATGCCCGCAATGCGGCGCCGCCGTAGAAAAGATGATCTCATCCACTGCATTCAGCCTGAAGGGCGACGGCTGGTTTAACACCGGCTACTGCCCGAAGACCGAAGCGCCAAAACCGGCCGCCTGTAGCGGTTGTGCCTGCTCGGGAGAATAACTCCGTAACAAATACAATCTACAACGGAGCCACAAATGAAGGTCAAAAAGGCTGTTTTCCCGGTCGCCGGTCTCGGCACCCGCTTTCTTCCGGCGACTAAGTCATCTCCCAAAGAGATGCTGCCGTTGATTGATAAGCCGCTGGTGCAGTATGTAGTTGAGGAGGCGGTGGCTTCCGGCATCGAGCAGATTCTGTTTGTTACCGGTCGCGGCAAACACAACATTGAGGATCACTTCGATATTTCTGTTGAACTTGAGGCGCATCTCTACGACAAGGGCAAGGACCGGGAGCTCTCGCGGGTACGCGAAATAGCCGAGATGGTCAATATTTTCTATGTACGCCAGCGACAGGCAATGGGACTAGGCCACGCTATTCTTTGCGCCAAGGATTTTGTCAATAACGAACCATTTGCGGTTCTTCTCGGGGATGATATTGTCGATAGCGAACGCCCTTGCCTCGGGCAATTGCTTGAGGTTTTCGATCAGCAAGGCGGCTCGGTGCTGGCGCTGGAAAAAGTACCGATGGAAAACATATCTTCGTACGGTTGCGTGGCAGCGGACCAGATTACTGAGCGTACCTTCCATGTGACCGATATGGTCGAAAAACCGGCTCGCGATGAAGCACCCTCTGACATGGCAATTATTGGCCGTTACGTCCTGACTCCGCGCATTTTTGAAATCCTTCAGAACCAGAAGCCGGGAAAAGGTGGGGAGATTCAGCTGACTGATGCCATCCTGACACTGTCAAAAGAAGAGCAGGTTTACGGCTGCCTGTTTGAGGGAATGCGCCATGATTGCGGAGACAAGCTCGGTTTTCTGAAAGCGACCGTTGACATGGCTCTCAAACGGAAAGAATTCAGTGCTGAATTTGAAGCCTATCTGAGACATCGGCTGGCCTGACTACCAATTCATAAAAAGACAGAAAAAGGCGAGCCGTTTATTCGGACTCGCCTTTTTCTATTACTCAATATCGATGTAATGTTACTTTTACTCAACAACCACCTTTGTAGTATCTCTTTTAGGTGCCCATCCCTGCCATACATATTCCGGGTCCATCATCGGATCATAATAACCGGGCTGAGGAACCATACAGAAAACCGTTTCCACTGCCCCGATCACGCCACGATACAAGGTCATCCCTATCCCCTTGATCGGGCCAATGACGATTCCTACAGGCCCCATGTCCCGTGTAGTTATGATAGTCTGCTTTGGAAATTCAACAACGCTGGTTACTGTATTGGTGATACCTCTCACAAACTTGATGGCCATCTTTTCGGCAATCATTTCCGGCTGCTGTTCGGCAGACGCAAGAGAAGGTCCCAAAATGGCAAAAACACAAAAAAACGCAGACAGCAATAGAACCTTTTTCATACAATCTCCTTTTTATGCACGAAGAAGCGTTAATATCCATTTCTTTTCAGACTCTTACCACAAAGAAACAGTGCATGCAAGCATCACAGGTCAAAAAGAGTCGGCTCTTGTGGCAGGAATGGTTCAAATCGCTTTTGTACGTGACGCAGCTTTTCGACGTAATACAGCACATTGATATCCGGGTGTGCCGGGTCAAAGGCGGCAACCGGGCGACAATGTTGATATGCTGCAGCATCTTTGCCGGAGCCGCTGACATAATAGCTGATGAGATCACCGGCACGGTAGGGCAGCCCCGAGGCAAGGGCAACTTCAAACGCCGCAGAATGATTGCGCTTACCGGATTGAATCTTTTCACGATAGCTTTCCGGTGAATCATTGAGGGTCTCGCTGCGAGCCACCCAGGCTACATCAAGGGTGGGCGAGCGAAGTCTGGCTACATATTGGTCAAAAAGCCGCCCCACCATTTCTGATTTTCCAGTCAGCAGGCATTCTATTACATCACGCATAAATTCCCTCAGATACGCCTCCACACCTCGCGAACGCAGACCGCTCCCCTTGATGATGATTCTGCCGTCATAATCCTGAAGGGCGTAATTTTTGGTTTTATAGGCGAACATGGAGGAAAAGCGGCCGTCCAGCTCAACCTCGATTCCTTCCGGTAATTTCCGGGAAATACGCTGCACCAGTTCCAGCTCCGCCTCCCCGGTTGCGCATACCTCCGGCGGCTTGAAATAAATGCCGTCCGTATCCACCTCGACCGGCGTGGCTCCTTCAGCCACAAGCAGATCGATCATGTTTCTAAGCGTAACCCGACCAAGACGGGTCACTTCTGCAGCGGTCACCGGATCGGAAAAATTGTGCTGCGCAGCGCCAAGATAACCATAGAACGAATTGATCAGCACCTTAAACACCTGCTGCAGCGCATCATAGTAATGCCGTTCCGAATCTTCCACGGCATCCCTTGCTGTCTGTTTGGCCACTAAGCGGAATCGACGCAGCTCCGCCAGCATCGGCAGAAACAGTCCCAGACAATCTTTGGCTGGAGCAAGGCGGTATGTCAGCATCAATGACGGGTAGAGCGACGCAACATCACAATGGACGATCGGGCCGACCACCCCCGAAATTGGCGACTCCGTATACCCACCTTCGAACGGGGCGGCAACAGATGTGCGGGCAGGAATGGCATGGCCGCGATGCAGATATTCACGCAGAAACAGGGAGTTGATACGGGTTGCGTTGCCGCGAATGACGCAGTTTTGAAAAGAGTACGGGAACATGCGGCTCTGGAGGAACCAGGGATATCCGAGCAGCCGGAACAGGGAGAGTGTTTCTTTGACATCATCGAGGTTGTATCGATAGATCTGCTCCGGATCATTCAGGAATGTTGCCGAGATGTCCGCACCGTCCAGGTAAGTACGATCTTCGGCGGCAATGCCGAAATGCCGTGCCACCGCCTTAAGTCCCAGGCTTTCAAGGTTGCGGCCGGAGATATCATATTGCTGTACCAGAAAGTAGGTATCGATAACGTGCCGACCATAGATATCCCAGCGCGGGTATTCAAGTGTTTTTTCAGCCAGATTCCAGCGGGCATGCGGTGTGATATGCGGCGGCGACCCGTTGCGCCCCCAGCTCAGGCGGATACCATGCATCTTCGCCCGGCGGCCGATATAATCAAGATCAAAACGAAAAATATTGTGACCGGTGATAACGTCCGGATCGCAACGATGAATAACATCGTTCAGAGCCTGCAGCAGCTCCGGCTCAGTCATCCGGTCGCCTCGCAGCACGATCTCTTCGCCATGGGAATCCTTGAGCGCTATAGAGATGATCCGGTCTTCCGGCCGCTCCGGATTTGAAAAGCCATACCCTTCGGCACACGCAGTTTCAATATCTAACGCCAGACATCGAAGCTCGGAGAATTCAAGCCCCTTGAAGAGAGTGGCGCCGCTGGCCAACATATATTGGTGGGAAAGATCGGCAAGGAACAGATAAGGGGCATCGTGAGCGGAATAGCTTTTGCGGGTTTTTGTAGCAAGAAAATCACGGGCCGTCAGACAGTCACCCCAGGAATCAAACAGTAACTGGCAGCGGAAAAAGTCCTCACCCTTCAATTGTCGCACGGCACACGGAACCTTGCAGCCGGAAATCAGTCCGGGATCACTAACCAGAATAAATGGCTGAAAAGGTTCATCATGGAAATGCACCCGGCCGGCTATTCTGAAAAAAAGCCTGATAAAGTGCCCGACCGGTTCAACAGCGATGATGCCGGTTCGTTCGTCATGTCCGAAGAGCAGCGGGTTTTGTTCGATTGTGCTGGCTGGCATAGGGGGATTCTCTGCGCTTCAGTAGATACAAAAAGGGCGGTTTTGACACCGCCCCACTTACTCTCCCTGCATTTATCTTGGCCAGCAGCTCTGTTGGGCACGGCATGAAGCTGCCTTTGCCCAACCTACAAAAGTAGGTTGGGCAAAGTGAAGCGTGCCCAACGAAACCGCCTAGAGGCCCGCTTTCTGCTTCAGCTGGGCGGCCTTATCGGTCCGCTCCCAGGTGAATTCCGGCAGTTCACGACCAAAATGACCATAGGCGGCCGTTTTACGATAGATCGGGCGGAGCAGGTCAAGCTGTTCGATGATGGCGCGCGGGCGCATATCAAAAGTTTCACGTACCAGTTCCGCCAGGCGGTCTTCGCTTACCTTGCCGGTGCCGAATGCGTTGACATTAATCGATACCGGTTGAGCCACGCCGATTGCGTAGGCAACCTGCACTTCACAACGCTCGGCCAGACCTGCGGCAACCAGGTTTTTGGCAACATAGCGACCCATGTAGGCGGCCGAACGGTCAACCTTGGAAGGATCCTTGCCGGAGAAAGCGCCGCCGCCGTGACGCCCCATGCCGCCGTACGTATCGACAATGATCTTGCGGCCGGTCAACCCGCAGTCACCCATCGGGCCGCCAACAACAAAGCGGCCGGTCGGGTTGATGAAGTAGCGGGTATTGGCATCAAGCAGGTGGGCTGGAATTACCTTCTTGACGACTTCTGCAATAACCTCTTCTTCGATTCTCTTATGGGTTACGTCGGGAGTATGCTGGGTGGAGATAACAACCGTATCGATACGGGTCGGCTTGCCGTTAACATATTCAACCGAAACCTGGGACTTGGAGTCGGGACGGAGGAAGTCTAGCTTGCCGGACTTGCGTACTTCAGCCAGTTTTTCGACCAGTTGGTGGGCCAGCTGGATCGGCATCGGCATCAGCTCCGGGGTCTCGTTGCAGGCATAACCGAACATAAGCCCCTGATCACCGGCGCCCTGTTCCTTGTGCAGTCCCTCTCCTTCGGAAACACCCTGCGATATGTCCGGTGACTGACGGTCAACAGAAACAAGCACGGCACAGGTATCGGCATCAAACCCTATCTCCGAGTCGGTATAACCGATATCCTTGATCGTCTGACGTGCGATCTCGGAATAGTTGATCACAGCATTTGTGGTAATCTCGCCGGCAATCACGACCATACCGGTGGTAACAAGCGTCTCACACGCTACACGGGCTGTCGGATCCTGAGTAAGGATTGCGTCTAGTATTGAATCCGAAACCTGATCGGCAATCTTGTCCGGATGCCCCTCGGATACGGATTCAGATGTAAAGATGATTTTCTCGGCCATTGTGGTAAACTCCCTTCAGATTATTATATTTTCGTACCGGATTGCTTTAATGACCCCTAAAAATATATTTGGGGCACCGAATTGTCAAGCAAAGATAGCATAACTAATATTATTACGTTTGACTTCACAGATCAAAATTGGGCAATATGTGATTCATATATTCATTTTCAGAGGCGGTCGCCATGTCCAAGGCAACACTTATATTGCTGGTTTTTATTATCTTCGCAGCACTTACGGCAGTGGCATCTGCTGCGGGTAAACGTCCTCCTGATGCCTGGAACTATTACCACTTTGACGGCAGCGCCTTCAAATCCGGCCCGGCAGTTGACGAGAGCCCTTTTGTGGCGGTGCGGGAAAAATTGCGGCCGGTGGTCTTGACAACTTCGGCAGCAAACATTGAGCAGACCCTGCTTCCTGACGGAGATGGCGTCATTGCCGGAATCTGCTATATACAAAGTTCCGGCGGCAAGCTAGGGAGCGACAGCGGCTTCAAGCCTTATCCACGAGTGCCGCTCCTGATCTCCTCCGGCGGCAAACAACTTGTTACTGTGCAGACCGATGACCAGGGTTATTTTGTGGTGGTTTTGCCGTCCGGAAAATATTCCATAGGCAGCGGGCCGTTCACCGCAGATATCACCGTAGAACGTGGCATTACAACTCTAGTCCCGCTCAGGGCCGGTAAAAGGATGGTCGATTGATGAGTGTTTGCCTCGCGCGCTTTGTATTTGCAACAATAATTCTGTTTCAGTTTTCATCTACAGTTTTTGCCGGGGCTCTGGATGATTATTATCTCCAGCAATTTGGTGAGACGAAAAACATACAGCTCCAGAAAACGATCCTGTCGGTAGCGCCTGAAGCACAGGAATCCGCCAAGTGCGGCATGCCACTCAAGCATGGCCTGCGCCGCGACTGGAAGCTGCTGGAGCAGACGACACAGAAGGTGCTGGCAAAACGGTTGGCGCTACCGGCATTGACAGGCGAGAAGATATTCACCTCCGTCGGCAAGCACTTTTCAGTGCATTACGCCACCACCGGCACAGACGCACCACCTCTTGCGGACCTTGACAACAACGGAGTTCCTGATTGGGTTGAATCCGTTGCGGCTACTTTTGAAGACGTCTATACCTATTATGGCACTCAGGGGTATCAGCTCGCACCAACCCTGCCTGCCGGTGCTCCATACGACATTTATCTGCTCGATCTAGCGCCGCAAGGATTTTACGGTACAACCACTAACAACCAACCGGCTTCTTCAGCAAGCTATCCTAACGCCGAAACCAGCTGGATGGAGTTGGACAACAACTTCACTGATTCGATCTATAAACCGAACATCTACGCTCCGCTCCAGAGCCTGCAAATCACCGCAGCCCATGAATATCACCACGCTATTCAGTACGGAT
Source organism: Geobacter sp. (assembly GCA_025360785.1). Lineage (GTDB taxonomy): Bacteria > Desulfobacterota > Desulfuromonadia > Geobacterales > Pseudopelobacteraceae > JACRCG01. The sequence goes on along the minus strand of JANYBN010000025.1, from coordinate 17,459 downwards.
ATAATGTTTTTTTCGATATCTGGTATGCCGAGGCGACCTCTACCTGGATGGAAGATGAATTGTATGATCTCATCGACCAAAACTACACCTACATCCCAGCCTGGTTCAATAACAGCAAGACGCCCCTTGACCTGGCAGTTGGATCGAATGCCGTCACTACCGGCGCTGGCTATGGGCGCTGGATATTCAACCGCTACCTGGCTGAAAAACATACTCCGGCCATGATTCGCGGTGTTTGGGAGAAAGTTGGCGGTCTCCCCAGTCCTGACGGGAGTTCTGACATCCCAATGATTCCGGTATTGGAAAGTTTACTTTCTGCGGCTGGCACTTCTCTTAGCGCTGATTTCTTTGGTTTTACCAAGCGTGTCTACACCATGGACTGGAGTACTCACACATCTGAGACGGACAAAATACACCCATACTCACCTGTTGCCACATACCTGGTTTACCCGGTTAACAGCAGCGTAACCAGCCCCGCTCCGCCTTCGGTTACTCTTCCTCATTACTCTTTCGCCTATTATAAATTCACTCCCACGCCAGAGATGCCCGCCCTGACGATTACACTATCCAAGAGCACCGGCATCCAGACCACCGTTTTCAGAAAAAGTTCCGGCGGCATCACCGAAATCATCGCCAACGCCGGAGGAAATTCCTACACCGATGCCACTTTCAGCAGTGCCGATGAAGTGGTGTTGCTGATTGCAAACACTTCCAACACTGATGGCGCAAACGCAAACTTCAGCACTGACGGCAAACTAACTACACCAGGAACAACGCCCCCCCCACCGGCGTCATCTTCAAGCGGCAGCTCGAGCGGTTGCTTCATCGCCACAGCCGCGTACGGCAGCTATCTGCATCCGCAGGTGCAGCTGCTGCGCCATTTCCGCGATGAGTACCTGCAAACCAATGCCCCTGGCCGTGCTTTTGTGGCATTTTACTATCGTTTCAGCCCGCCGCTGGCAGATTTCATCGCCCGCCACACAGTATTGCGCAGTTTGACCCGCCTGGCCCTGACACCGGTTGTTGTTGCCGTGGTTCACCCCCTGATCTCGGCTCTTGCACTGCTCCTGCTCATTGGTGCTGTCCTGGCATCAAGACTGCATCGCATCAAGGCTGTCCGCTTGAATGCACATCCATACGTAATCAGCACTACATCTTACCGGTTATAAGAGAGACACTATGCCCACGATTTTCAAAAGAGCCCTGTTCACCTGTTTGCTTGCCCTTCCATCTCTGGTATTCGCTGCCGATATCACCACGGAGGCGAAACCTCCCCCCCCCCCTACCGCTGCATCTGTTCCGGCCGAGGTGGTTCTAAAACCGGCGGTAACTCAGGCTGCCCGCATCGGCTATGTAGATTTCATTCGCATCGGCACAGAATCCGAGCGGGGCAAAGTACTCAAAACCCTGCTCACTGCGAAGAAAAGCAAACTGCAGGGGAAAGTTGACGCAAAGAAGAAACAGATTGAAAAGCTGAAAGCGTCGATTGAGGCAAAGATAGCCTCGATGACCCCGCAGCAGCGTGAAGCCAAATCCAGAGAATTCCAGAAGAAGCTGGAAGAGTTCCAGAAGCTCGCTCAAGCTTCGGAAGAGGAGCTTTTTGCCCTGCAGGATAAAGAGACCAAGGCACTCTACGAAGCGATCGAGCAAGCGGCCATAGTCCACGGCAAGGCCAACGGCTTCGCCGCCATTGTAGTCAAAAAGGAGCTGCTCTATCTCGGTTCTGCCGATGCACAGGATGTTACTGACGATCTGATCAAAGCTTTAAATCAGACTGACCAGAAGAAGTAGTTTCGGGACGGGTCAACTGTTCCCATTGGGACAATCGATCCATTGCCTCGACGTTGCTGGGGCCACACATTTCTTCGCTCGCTCGCAGACTCAGACAAACCGGCGGTCGCGAAGCACTACCGAAGATCCGGCAGCGGTTGTCAACAGTCAGCTGGTGACAGCGTACGCCAGCCGGTTTGCCTGCAGACATGCCTGGAATCGGCGATGATATTGATGGTGCAATACAGCAGGCGGCACAACCCACACGACACTCCATAATCGTACCTCTCCCTAAAATCGCAAACGGGGCGGAATCATCAGATTCCGCCCCGTTTGCGTTTCTGCAGTTTTGGTTTAGTAGCGGTACTGCTCAGCCTTGTACGGACCTTCCTTAGGTACGCCGATATAAGCGGCCTGTTCGTCGGTCAACACACTCAGCTGCGAATTAAGCTTCTTCAGTTGCAGACGCGCAACTTTCTCATCCAGGTGTTTGGGGAGGACATAAACGCCGACCGGGTATTTGCCCGGATTACAGAACAGCTCTATCTGAGCGATGGTCTGATTGGCGAAGGATGAAGACATGACGTAACTTGGGTGACCGGTGCCGCAACCCAGGTTTACCAGGCGGCCCTTGGCCAGCAGGATGATGCGCTTGCCGCCCGGGAAGATGATGTGATCAACCTGCGGTTTGATTTCCTCCCACTCGTATTTTTCGAGTGCCGCGACTTCGATTTCGTTGTCGAAATGGCCGATGTTGCAGACAATAGCCTGATCCTTCATTTTGATCATATGGTCATGGGTAATAACGTGGTAGTTGCCGGTGCAGGTGACGAAGATATCGGCCTTGTCGGCGGCGTATTCCATCGTAACGACACGGAAACCTTCCATCGCTGCCTGCAGTGCGCAGATCGGATCGACTTCGGTTACCCAGACCTGTGCGGAAAGGGCGCGCATGGCCTGAGCCGAGCCCTTGCCTACATCGCCATAGCCGCAGATCAGGGCAACCTTGCCGGCAATCATGACATCGGTGGCACGCTTGATGCCGTCTACCAGCGATTCACGGCAGCCGTAGAGGTTGTCGAATTTGGACTTGGTGACCGAATCGTTGACGTTGATGGCAGGAAATTTCAGATCGCCCCGCTCATGCATCTGGTACAGGCGGTGAACGCCGGTAGTGGTTTCCTCGGTCACGCCCTTGATCTGTGCCAGGCGGATTGAATACCAGGTCGGATCAACAGCCAGCTTGGCTTTGATAGCTGCGTAAAGGATAGTTTCTTCTTCCGAACCTGGCTTGGCGAGTACGGAGAGATCTTTTTCAGCTCTGGCACCCAGATGCAGCAGCAGGGTGGCGTCGCCGCCGTCGTCCAGAATCATGTTGGAAAAACCGCCGTCGCTCCATTCGAAGATGCGGTGGGTATAGTCCCAGTACTGCTCAAGAGTCTCGCCCTTAACAGCGAACACCGGCACTCCTCCGGCAGCGATCGCTGCGGCGGCGTGATCCTGGGTCGAAAAGATGTTGCAAGAAGCCCAACGCACCTCGGCCCCCAAGGCGGTCAGGGTTTCAATCAGCACGGCGGTCTGGATGGTCATATGCAGCGAACCGGTGATACGTGCACCCTTCAGCGACTGCGCTGCGGCGAATTCCTCGCGGATTGCCATTAAGCCGGGCATTTCGGTTTCAGCGATCCTGATTTCCTTGCGACCCCAATCGGCCAGCTTAAGGTCTGCTACGATGTAATCTTGTGACATGGTTACGCTCCTTTGTCTGTTTGTGGTGCTATTTGAAATATGATTCTTACTTCCTGCTTTTTACTATCAACACCGCGGCCTGTCCGGCTTTCCCTTCGATCCGCTCGCACAAGACATCCGCGAACCCTGCCGCCGCGAGCCACGACTCCAGCTCTGTCTGTTCAAACCCCAGCCACTGATCAGCCAGTTGTTCCCGCGCCGCTTCACGCTCGTGGCGAGCCAGGTCAGCCAGGAGCAGAAATCCGCCTGAAACCAGCACCCTCCTGATTTCGGCCAGCACGGTCGCCGGATCGGCGGCATGATGCAGCACCATGTTGGCCACTACGCACTCAACCGAGCTATCGGATAACGGCAGATGGGTCATCTCTCCCAGGCGAAGCTCAACATCCCTGACACCCCCGTTCTCCAGCCTGCGCCGCGCCTCTTCCAGCATCGCGGGGGAATGGTCCACGCCGATCACTTTCGACGACCACGCCGCCAGTTCGGTCAGCAGGCCGCCGGTGCCGATACCTATTTCCAATATGGCGGAGTTGATCGGCACCTGCTTCAGCAGTTGCATACGATATTCCGGAACCGGCAAGAGTGTGCGAGCCAGGTCGTCCCACTGGCGTGCATGCCGGTCGAAGAATTCCTGACTTCGCCGACGGCGTTCCTCCAGCACCATTGCCAGGGCAGCGAGGTCTTCGGCCCTTTCCGACAGGGACTCCAGCTCATGTTCTAATGCCGGACGGATGGCGTTGAAAAAGTCATTCCCGGCCCCGACACGGTAGTAGCTCCAGGTCCCCTGGCACTTGACTGTCAGCACACCGGCCTCGGTCAGGATCTTCAGATGCCGTGAGATGCGCGATTGACCCATATTGAAGATACGGGTCAACTCCTGCACGGTAAACTCACCGCGCAAAAGCACTGCCGTCAGTCGCAGGCGACTCGGATCAGCAAGGGATTTAAGGAGTTTAAGCATATATCTACTTTAATGGTTTATCTATATCAACTTTTATTGATATAGCATTCAGGATTATGCGCGTCAAGTGTAAATATGCTGCTGCCATAACCAACAAAAAGGCCCGGCAGGTTTCCCCGCCGAGCCTTTTAAAATGAGTTTACTACTCTCTATAACTTAAACTGTCCAACAACATTACGCAGATTATCGGCCAATCCGGAAAGCTGCTCCGCCGCTGCTGCCGATTCCATGGAGCCGCTGGCGGTCTGGGATACGGCATCGGTGATCTGCTGCATATTGTTGCTGATCTCCGAAGTTGTTGCGGTCTGCTCTTCTGCCGCTGTTGCTACCTGGGCGATCTGGGCGGTGACAGAATTAATCTGATCGAGGATCTGTTCGAGAGCCCTTCCGGATCGTGCGGCCATCTCACTCCCCTTGGCAACCTCGCTGACCCCTTCCTCCATGGCGGTAACCGCGCCTTTGGTCTCCTGCTGGATGGCCTTGATCATGCCGCTGATCTCTTTGGTGGCGCGGGTGGTACGTTCGGCCAAGGCCCTCACCTCGTCGGCCACGACGGCAAAGCCGCGCCCCTGTTCACCGGCTCTGGCCGCTTCAATGGCGGCATTCAGCGCCAGCAGGTTGGTCTGGTCGGCAATATCCTCGATAGTGCCGACAATCTCGCCGATCTGGTCGGAACGGCTGCCGAGGCTTTCAACAGCTCTGGCGGAGTTTTTAACCCGCACGGTGATGCTGTTCATGACGGCAATGGTCTCATCGACAACCTTCGCGCCTGACACCGCAGCGGCGCAGGCCTGCTGGGAGCCTTCCGCAGCGTACTGGCAATTCTGGGCGATATCTCCGGAAGTGGCAGACATCTCTTCGCCTGCAGTAGCAACCGTACCGGCCTGGGCAGAGACTTCCTCCGATCCGGTGGCCATCATCTGAGCAGTAGCATTGAGTTGGGTCGAAGCGGAAGCGACCTGATGGGTGGTATCGGAAATAGTGCTGATGATGCCGTGGAGTTTTTCAACAAAGATGTTGAACCAGCGGCTGACCTCACCCAGTTCATCCTTCGAGTCGGCGTCAAGGCGCTTGGTCAAATCCCCCTCGCCCTGGGCGATATCCTTGATCATGTCGCGCATCCTGCCGAGAGGAACGGTTATGCCCCTGGTGATCAGTGCGGCGCAGCCAATAGCTATCAAGATGACGATAATACAGGATACCAGCAAGCCGGACACTGCAGCTTTGTAAACTGCCGCAGCCTCCTTTTCGGATTCAACAACCTGCTCATCCTGATATTTACTCAACTCCCCAAAAGCACTTTCTAGCAGCTTATAGGAAGGCTCCCAATCTTTTTCAAGAAAGCTGTCAGCTTCGGCCTGGCTCCCTGCAGTAGCAAGTGAAATGACTTTGTCGTTGACCGCTGCCAATCGCGTAGTGGCCTGTTTTATCTTCTCGATCAGCGCCTTGCCTTTGTCGCCCTTTTCCAGCTCACCAAGTTTTTTAAATGCTTCTCGGTAATTTGCTCGCTGTTCCTCAATATACTTTTGTTCCTTGGCTCTGAAGGCTGGATCGGCAACAGCGACAACCAGAACAACCGACCTGCTGACATTCTGAATATCTTCCAGGGAGTCTGCGGCTATTTGCACTTTAGGCATATCGACCTTTGCGATATTATCCACCTGATCCTGAATCTTGCGCAGTTCCACAAACGCAAACATCGCCATGGCAGCAATCAAAACGACCATACACGCAAAAGCAAGCCCAAGCCGTACACCAATCTTAAGATTTTTCATGTGCCGAACCCTCTCCATTGAAAATTCAATTTTGTAGCTGCTGAGTCTGGGACGCATTTTAATGAAAAAAACGGATTGTGTATACAGAATAATTTATTATAGCTAAATTTTTATCCAACGGGTACGGAGCCGCGCCAACTCCTGGCCGCTATGCCCATTCTCTATCCGGTGAATGTAACAATCCGGCCCAGCTATTGCCGTGCCGGCGACTATGGTGTCGCCATAGAGAGCCTCGGCACGGAACGCGATTTCTATTGCGGCAAGACGGCAACTGTCGTCAACTTCTGCCGGAATTGTCTCCAGTGCCCAACCGGCGTAAACCGTGTTATTCACATGCCGGTTGATGTCCAGATCGCCCCGCAGCACCGGCAGACGCAATTCGTGTTCCGCCTCTTCCAGCACCGGTATTGTACTGAACGCATCATTCAAGGCCCGCCGGGGGTTTATTGGAAACGACGGCAATACGTCTGCCAGCTTCACCGGCCTCCTGGTTTTAAGATTCAATACCGCCCAGGAGGTCGTCGCCCGGCCCAGGATATCACCGGCCGGGTTGAACAGCTCATAATCCCTCACCGTGAAGAGGGCATTTCTGGCTGCCGGCCAGGTTTTTATCCGGACGGCGTCGCCCCCGCGAGGGTAACGCTCCATGGCAAGATGCACTCGTGACAGCACCCAGGTATGTCCGCTTTTGCGCAGGTCCGCTACCGCTACCCTCAACAGGGCAGAGTGTTCTCCAGCAGCGGCCTGCATGTAGTTAAGCAGCGCCACCGGGCGGGCAAAACCGCGCTGGTCGGTTTCATAATACTGGACGGTGTAATCTTTTTCAAAATATGGCGACATGCCTGAATCATCATCGTGAGAGGTTAATCTATTGCTCGTATCAGGCATATTTTTCCCGCAACACAACCTTGCTGACTTTCCCAACGCTGGTTTTGTCAATGACATCCACAAAGCGCACCTTCATGAGCACGACCTGTTTGTTGACCAGCCCCTTGCCGGCATACTCCTTGACAAGGCTACTGACATCCTTTTCAGTCAAGCCGCTGTCCGGGCGCGGAATAACCAGTGCCAGGGGGCGCTCTCCCCATTTTTCATCAGCTATGCCGATCACCGCCACCTCGGCCACACCGGGATGATGGGCGATGATGTCCTCCAACTCCAGTGACGAGACCCATTCGCCGGCCACCTTAATGACATCCTTGCTGCGATCGGTAATACGTACAAACCCGAGTTCATCGCGCACCGCCACGTCGCCGGTATGCAGCCAGCCACCTTCCCACAACCGCTCCGAGGCCTTACTGTCCTTGTGGTATCCCTGAGTCAGCCAGGGTGCCCGCACCACTATTTCTCCCGGGGTGGCGTTGTCACGCGGCTGTTCCTGTGATGCCGCGTCAACGACCTTCAGGTCAACCAGAGGCAGCGAGCATCCGGCTTTGCAGCGAATGCTTGTTTGCTCTTCAGGCGACAGCTCCAGCATTTCCGGGGTCAGATGAGCCAGGGTCAGGATCGGGCAGGTTTCCGACATGCCATAGCCGGTGAAGATGTCGATCCCGCGGCTCATGGCATCGATACAGAGGGCACGGGACATGGCCGCCCCGCCGATGATCAATTTCCATCCTGACAGATCAATGCGCTGGGCATGGGGATGTTTGAGCAGCATATGCAACAGGGTCGGGACACAGTGGGAGAACGTAACCTTCTCTTTTTCAACCAGCTCCAGCAGCAGATCAGGAACGTAGCGACCGGGGTAGACCTGCTTGACCCCAAGCATGGTAGCGACATACGGCACTCCCCAGGCATGAACGTGGAACATCGGAGTGATCGGCATGTAGACATCCTGGCGGTGAAAGCGGCCATGCCCGAGAGCAGAGCCAAGCACACCCAGGGCACCCATGGTATGCAGCACAAGCTGCCGGTGGCTGAAGTAAACGCCTTTGGGCATGCCGGTCGTTCCGGTGGTGTAAAACGTGGTGGCGCGGGTGTTCTCATCGAAGTCGGCAAAATCGAATTCTGAAGAAGCAGCGGCAAGCAGCGACTCGTATTCACCACAAAAGGGGATGGTCGTTGCAGGTATGACAGATTCGTCATCCAGCAGGACAAAACCTTTGACCGTATCCATGCGGCCACGGATCTGCTCCAGGATCGGCAGAAATTCGGAGTTGACCAGCAAAAAATCGTCCTCGGCGTGGTCGATGGTGTAGAGGATCTGCTCCGGCGACAGGCGTACATTGATGGTATGCAGTACCGCCCCGATCATCGGCACGGCGAAGAAGCATTCCAGATAGCGGTGAGAATCCCAGTCCATTACCGCCACGGTATCACCCGGCTTGACTCCGAGCGAGGTCAGGGCATTTGCCAGCCGCTTGACCCTCTTGTGCAGTTCGCGATAGGTGTAGCGGAACGTACCGCGGTAGACGATCTCCTGGTCCGGGGCGGACACAACCGGGCAGAAGAGCAGGTTTTTAATCAGGAGTTGATAGTCGTAAGCGGATGGGGTGCGGGTGATGGTGTGGTCTGGCACGGTGGCGAGTCTCCTTGCATGATTATAAAATATGGGCGTATTTCATACGCACCGGACTATTCAAAGATTGCATCCAGCGCCCCTTGAACCGTGGACACCCCTTCCAGGCGGATACCGCGTTTTTTAAGGCGTTTCAGGCTGCCGGCCGGGATAATGCAGCGTTTGAAACCTAGTTTTTCGGCTTCGGCGATGCGCAATTCTGGTTGGGTAACGGCTCGCACCTCTCCCGCCAGGCCGACTTCACCAAATATAACCGTATCGGGCGGGATTGCTTTGTCCAGGTGACTGGAGGCAACCGCCATAATCATCGCCAGATCGGCGGCCGGTTCGTTCAGCCTTGCCCCGCCGGCCGCATTAAGGAATATATCCTGGCCGGCCATGTGCAGACCGACCTTCTTCTCCAGAACGGCAACCAGCAGCGCCAGACGATTGTGATCAACCCCGATGGTGGTCCGGCGGGGGACGCCGTAGGACGAGGGGGTCACCAGCGCCTGCAGTTCTACCAACAGCGGTCGGCTCCCCTCCAGTGAGGTGGTGACGACCGAACCTGACACGCCCAGAGGGCGTTCGGACAGGAACAGCTCCGAAGGGTTTGCCACCCCGCACAGCCCCTCCTGTTTCATCTCGAAAACGCCGATTTCGTTGGTCGAGCCGAAGCGGTTCTTGACCGCCCGCAATATCCGGAACGGGTGGCTGCCGTCACCTTCGAAATAGAGCACCGTGTCCACCATATGCTCCAGCACACGCGGGCCGGCAATCGAGCCGTCCTTGGTCACGTGGCCGACGATGAAGATCGGGATATCACTCCCTTTGGCAAGCAGCATCAGCTTGCCGGCCGATTCCCTCACCTGGCTGACGCTGCCGGGGGCCGATTCCAGGGCAGAGGTCCAGACGGTCTGGATCGAGTCCACCACCATTGCGGCCGGCTTGAGTGCAGCAGCCTGAGCCAGGATAGCTTCCAGAGAGTTTTCGGCCAGAATCAGCAGGTTTTTGCTCGACGCCCCTAGGCGTTCCCCCCTTAGCCTGGTCTGCGAAGCGGACTCCTCGCCCGAAACGTACAGCACCTTTCCCGCTTCTTCCGCCAGAGTGTGCATCGCCTGTAGCAGCAGCGTAGATTTGCCGATGCCGGGATCACCGCCGATCAGCACCAATGAACCGGGAACTATACCACCCCCCAGCACCCGGTCCAACTCTCCTATGCCGGTCGGCCTGCGGGTCTCAGATTGCGGTGGAACGTCGCATATCGGTATGGGAAGCGCCCCCCCGGTTGACCGTGCCGTTTGCGAAGCCTTGACGATTATCTCTTCTGCCATGCTGTTCCAGGCCCCGCAGTCAGGACATTTGCCGAGCCATTTTGGAGACTGGCTGCCGCATTTCTGGCAGGTAAAGATCGTTTTCTGCTTCATAAGCCCTCTCATACGTATAAAATCTGATATTATTTAGCAACGAACTATAATCTGGATATGGAAAGACATTTTCGGCGCACTATGGCATAATTACCGGTGTAAACACAAGGAACCGCTATGGATTTCTATCGGCCCACAACAACTAAAGGAACCCTTGCCGCACTCAGCGGTATCTACCGTGCCATGCAGGCATGGAGGTTTTACCCGAAAGGCCACCCTACCCGTATAAGCAGCCTTGGCCTGGCTCATACTGCGATGTTGCAGCTGCTGGCCGGCAATACACTTTCGCTCGTCTGCGGCCGCACCGGCTTCAGTTTTACGGACGGGGAAACCCTCAAGGATACTTCCGGATTCACCACCAATCTTGCTTTCGAACTGTTTGTTCGCCGCGTTCAGAAAATAACGTTTTTCCACGACCTGTTCCAGGAAGATCTGCTTGAGCTATGCAAAATCCTCTGCCTGCCCCCCGAAGTGATCCAGCAATCCGGAGGTGTCGAGACAATGATGGCGGCGCGGGGCATCCGCACCATCTGGGTAAATGAGTTCGATCTGGCGGCTATCCGCCGGAAACGCAAAAAGGTCGAACTTGCCGGGATTATACCACCGGGGATTGACGATTCGGAACCTGCTGATAATGATGCACATGTTATGAAACAACTCTCGCCGCAACCGGAGGCGATCCCTCCGGAACAGCAACTCCAGGAACTGCTGGGGCGACTGGCAAGCTGCATTGATGACGACATCTACCAGATACTGGTCCGCCAGACCGTTACCTGTGCCGACAACCTCCCCTCGCAGCGAGCAGATCTGCTTTTCCCGCTGCTTGAACTGCTTGCCGGTCATGGCAGCGATGTGGAGCGCAGCAAAGAGATACGCAATCACGCACTGTTTGCAATAGAGCAGATTATCGCAAATGGCGAACTTCTCCAGATCGTAATCGAGCGGATTGAAAAAGGCAACGGGGTGTCGCAAAAGGCTCTGCATGCCGTTCTAAAAGCAGGAGGCGCTTCAGCCATTACGTCAGCCATAGAATTGATGGGCCGCACCAATAGCCTTAAAACCAGAAAGACCCTCGCCACTATCCTGGGCAGCCTGGGTGAAGCGGCTGTCCCTGCGCTTCTGAATTTGATACATGACCCACGCTGGTTCATCACACGTAATATCTGTGCAATTTTAGGAACCATCGCAAGCCGTGAAGCGGTGACACCTCTGACTGAGTGCCTGCGCCATCCGGACCTCCGTGTGCGGAAAGAAGCAATCCGCAGCTTGGCACTGCTTGGCGGGCATGAGGCGGAGGATGCTGTCATCGGCATTCTGCGCGGCACAGACACAGCGTTGTATCGGCAGGCGATAACCTCGCTGGGAGGGATGAAAAGCAGAAGATCCTTAGCTGAACTTATGAAGATCGTACTTTCGAGAGACATGTTTTTGAAGTCGCTTGCCATCAAAATTGATGCTCTGGCGGCCATCGCCTCAATCGGTGACCGGCAGATGACTCCTCATCTTGTTGCGCTCCTTGAAGAGCGCCATTTGCTGGCAGCAGCACGTGCGAAGCAATTAAAAGCTGCGGCAGCCGCGTGCCTGGGCAAGCTAGGCGATGTCAGGGCCCTGCCCGCCCTCAAAAAGCTTGCTTCCGGCAGCGGAGTTTCCGGTTCTGCGTTCGCGGATGCAATAGCAATGATCGAAAAAAAGGAAGGAAGATCCGATGGGGTCTCTTGACAAACCGAATGCAATCAGATTGATCACGCTTTTTTCCGGCGCTGTTAAGAGTATGGCTTTTTACCCTGCTTCACATCCGGCCATCAGGCAACCGCTCATGGAGCTCTATAAAATTCTGACAACGGCTCTTAGCCTGGAATCAGAAGTTTCCTGGGGGCTTGTCGATGGTATCATGTTCTTTGGCGATCATCTCTTCGTTACCCCCTCAACGGCAATAGCTGACCTGGCAAACCGGATGATCGAGAAGGAGATAAACCGGATTGTAGTTTCATCGTTGAGCTTCGATGAGCTGGAAGCATTCATCAAACTCTTCTCTGTAAACGGAGTTCGCTGTGATGATATTTCCGAGCAGATGGCGAAGGGGGGGATCAACGGCATCAAGCTGATAAGGCAGGGAGACGAAAACTTTAATCCGGTCAATGACGGCATTGAAGATGATTTAGAAACGGCCGGTGAAGGTGATCACATCAAGACGTACAACGGCGCGCTGGCTGCCATCAGGACAATCTGCCGGGATATTGAACGGGGCCGCATTCCCAACAGTGCTCCGCTGATAAAAGTTGTTGATGAGATGGTCGATATCACCATGCGGGAACCGTGGGCGCTGCTCGGCCTGACCATGATCAAGAATTATGACGACTATACCTTTAATCATTGTGTGAACGTCGGTGTGCTATCGATGGCATTAGGGTCGTCACTCGGTATGGATGCGATGTCCGTCAGGGATCTTGGCATTGCGGGTCAGCTTCATGATATCGGCAAGACCATGATTCCGAAGGAGATCCTGAACAAGCCGGGGAGGCTTTCCAGCGCAGAATTCGACGAGATGAAACGGCATCCTGAACTCGGATCCAGGATTATCCGTGAGATGGAAGGGCTGGCAACGCACATCTCCTCAATTGTGCTGGGCCATCACCTGCACCACAACCGGAGCGGATATCCCGAATGGGCAAACAAGCTCCCCCTTGATCAGATGACCGAAATTATTTCTATAGCCGACACCTACGATGCCCTTACGACACTGCGCGTCTATCAGCACCCGTTCAATCCGAAAACGGCGTTGAGCGAAATGCTGAAACTGACCAATACGATTCTGGATGGTGCCATTGTCGAGCGTTTTGTTACAATGATGGGTAAATATCCCGTCGGTACGCTTGTGCGGCTCGATACCAATGAGGTTGCGATTGTACATCGCCCGAACACCCTTGATGAAGAATCACCACTGGTGCGTATTTTAATAGACGGCGATGGCAGGCGGTTACATGAGCCGAGAACACAGGTGCTGATCGAACCGGACGGGTCGTGCTACGCCCGAATAGTCGCTGTCGTTGATCCATTGCTGAAGAGTGTTGATATCGGACGGTTGATTTCGAGCGGACATTATTGAGATTCTATTTGGAGTAAAACGATAAAACTACTGAAGCGGCATACGACCGAGTGCCGTAGCGGCCGCCTGCCGGCTTGAGGCAAAATGTGACGTCAGGAGTTCCTGAATCCGGCTCGAAGAGACTACATCTTTGAGCTCCGCCAGTGTCAGTGCCGCTTCGGCTTCGAACACACCATCACTTGCGCTCAGGAAGAGGCGCAGCTTGTTAAGAATGGCAGGCGTAACCGGGTAATTACGCAACGCCATTATAACCCCACCCTGAACAGCCGGGATTTCGTCATCCAGAAGCTCTTCCAGAACCGGAAGAGCCGCCGGCAAGGCCAGCTTTCCAAGTACCGCCACCGCCGCCGAGCGGAGATCGGCTTCCGGCCTTCTGGCACAATAGACGAGCGGCGGCAGCACTTTCTCGCCGCCGATCTCGCCAAGGGCGTAGATAGCGCCGATGCGGGCTCCCGTATTTCCTGTTTTCAGCGTTGCCAGAATTTCATCGACGCTGCCGGTAGTCTCCAGCCTTTCAATCGCCTCGGCGGCAGCTATCCTGACTTCCAATGCGGGATCTTTCAGTAACGGTCGCAACGAGTCTATGCGTGAGCGAATCTTTTCTTTCATGGCTAAAATATAGCAGAAACGGGGTGTCGAGACAATTGCTTAGTGTTTTAATTGCGGCTTGTACACGAGATATCAGTTCTGATATATTGGCAAAATCTTTAATAAGATATCGGAATTAAACATGGTAGGCAGCCACCTCAAAGCCGAGGAGCGCTGCACAAAAAAGGAGATAACATACTATGCTTGGACCAATAGAAATTAAGCCCGGACTTCACTGGATCGGATCGGAGGATCCTGATCTGCGCGTGTTCGACGATCTTTTCCCGACGGAACATGGTACCAGTTACAATGCGTATCTGCTCAAAGGTACCGATAAAACCGTTCTGATCGACACCGTCGAAGAAAAATTTGTTGACGAATATATGGACAAGGTCAGGTCACTGGTAGACCCCAAAACCATCGACTACATAATCGTCAATCATACCGAGCACGACCACACCGGTTCACTGGCGTATCTGCTGGAGCAGGCTCCGCAGGCAGTAGTCTATTGCTCGACAGCAGCCAAGATTTTTCTCGGCAATATCCTGCTCAAACCGTTCAACTGTCAAACCGTTAAAGATGGCGACACCCTTGATCTGGGCGGGCGTACACTACGCTTCATCACCGCCCCGTTCCTGCATTGGCCCGACACCATTTTCACCAGACTGGAGGAGGAGAAGATCCTCTTTTCCTGTGATGCCTTTGGAGCCCATTACTGGCAGACCGGACATATCTTCAATGATGAGGTAGATGACTTTACCTCGGCACGCCATTTCTATTTTGACTGCATCTTCCGCCCTTTTAAAGACAAGATCCTGGCAGCTGTGGAGAAGATCCGTCACGACGTGATCGACATGATCTGTCCAAGTCACGGGCCGATCATCCGGCGGGATCCGTGGAGAGTTATTCAGCAGTTTGAAGAGTGGAGCAAACCGACCTCACAGAGCAAAAAAATCGTGCTCCTCTTCCTGTCACCGCACGGCAGCACCGAAAAGATGGCTAAGGCCGTTGCACATGGCGCCATACGGGACGGTATCGAGGTAGCAAGCTATCATATCAACAGCCTGAATGCCGGTGAACTGCGCACCCTGATGGAAGAGGCCGATGCCCTGCTTTTCGGCATTCCGACCTTCAACCGCGATATTGCCAAACCGATGTGGGAAGTGCTGGCGTACCTCAGCACCGTAACACTGAAGACCAATCTGGCAGGAATTTTCGGCAGCTACGGCTGGAGTGGTGAGGCCTGCAAAATGGCGGAAGAGCGTCTCAAAAGCCTCGGTTTCAAGCTGGTTGCTGACACTGTGCGGGCCCAGTTTTCACCGAAACCGGAAGTACTTGAACAGTGCGAAGCGCTCGGGCGGGCGGCAGCTGAAGCTGTGGCTGCCAGATAATATTTATTCGGATTTCTTATGCCACACAGAAAGAGGCGGGCTCAAAGCCCGCCTCTTTCTGTGTGGCCATGTCGCAGCCTAATGGTTTTATACCTGTTCTGGTCTATATTCATAAAGGAGGAGCGGATGCCTGAGAGATCAGGTCCTTTGCACTGCTTAATTGTTCTTATTCTCGTTATGCCTTTGTTTTTTTCGTCAGGCAGCGTTGAGATAGCAATCGCCGGTGAAGCCCCGTCCACACAACCGGCCCCGGAGGTGCAGCCCGTATCTGCGGCACCCGCCAAGTCAGAAGCGCCCATTCCAGCTATAATTCCCATCAAAGAAGACACAGCCAAGGTCAAAAATAACGTGGATGAGGTCCAGGACCGTATCGAGCAAGGTATCCTCGGACAGGTAGTCCGTCTTGACAACTTTTTCAGCGACCTCAAGAGCGGGGACGAGAGAAAGAGCGGATACCAGCTCCAAGTGCGGAATTTTGCCAGAGTGGAAAAGGGAGGTAAACTGAACATTGGGATACTGTTACGGGCCAGCGCCTCATTTCCCAAGATGGGTGATAGTCTGCGCCTTTATATTTCGGGCGACAACGAGCCTGAACCGCTCGCTCCCAAACTCCCTGAGGATCCCGGCAACCCCGGCTTCGACCGCCCTGCCCAGCCTGCCAAAGTATTCAATACAGAGCTTCGATACAGATTCTTCCAGACCCCATCAACGAATATTTTTCTGGGTGCCGGGTTCACGCTTGTCATTCCGCCGGAGGCCTTTGTACGGAGCCGCCTCCAGCATACCCGCCATATCAGCGATATTACCCTTGTCCGGTTCGGAGAGACCCTCTTCGCGAACAATATTGTTACGTTCGGCGAGACCACGGAGATCACCCTGGAACGGGCGCTCACCCCTAAAACTCTTCTCCAGTGGACTTCTGCGGGGACAGTTACCTATAAAGACCCCGGAATGGAGTGGGGAACAGAACTCTCCCTGATACGTGAGCTGTCCTCCAAGAGCGCCGTAACCCTGACGGGGGGCATCTATGGCAATACGGGTATCGATGACGTGATAAGTAATTACCGGCTGCTCGCGCGCTACCGTCGGAACTTCCTTAAGAGCTGGCTCTTTTATGAGCTGGTGCCCGAGCTCTCCTGGCCAAGACAGGCCGACGGGCTGTTCCCAGCCAACTACGGCATGACCTTCATCCTGGAAGTCATGTTCAAGGGAAACAGCTCCGAAAGAAAAGATAAACCCGGGGATCCGTAAGTGTTTTCCCTACGACCAAAGAAAAAGGCCACTTTCCCAGCGCAAGGATCTTGGTTAAAGTGTGTATGTTAGGTTAAAGTTATCTATTGTTGTCAATCGGCGTTGAATTTTGACCCGGCTCAGGCGTCCGAATTAACCCACCGAAGACGATAAATCAGTTGGTTACAAGTGTTGGTGGGGCAAGTGGGGTGCCGATTCCGGGGCAAACGCCGAAGCCGGTCCACATTCAGTGACCCCTATCGTAAGAAAATCCATAAATAAAGGGTTCACGTTAACACGTAAACCCTTTATTTATGGAGCCGCTGATCGGAATTGAACCGATGACCTGCTCATTACGAGTGAGCTGCTATATACGAAGTGGATCATGTGCGCCGATCAGCTCACGCATGACAGGATCAGAATACAGGATTTTTCAGGGGTGCTATTGCGATTCTTCAACATTATATTCCCCATCTGTGCCTGTAATCACATAGAGTACACATTTAAATGGGGATATGGGTCTATCAAACTGGAATTGCAATTGGCAATACGGCAACAAAGCGGCAACAAAACATATATTTAAAAGCAACAGGCACTCACAATATCATTGTAAGTGCCTGTTATGATTGGCGTCCCCGAGTCGATTCGAACGACCGGCCCCTTCCTTAGGAGTTCTTTTCTCTATGTATTCCGCGTTTCTATCCTTCCCCTATTTGTTGCTAAAATCCTTGTATTATAAATAGATAGTAGTATATTGGTTTCTATCTGTAACCCTGATATATTTCAATTTTACTGCAACCCATGGGCAACCCAGTGGCTTTTTGCAACCCATACGCAACCCAGAAAAGACACCTTTAAGGGGGTAAAAATGGCACGCTGCGCCATACTCCCAAAGTCGGACATCAATTCTTCGATCTCCAGGCCGGCAAGCGGCCGCGCCAGCAACTCGATCGCCTCGCACA